>CAYNBI010000107.1:0-2815 GCA_964395315.1 uncultured Chromatiaceae bacterium
GCACGTCGTCGTTGCGCTCGAACATCCCGGACAGGCAGCCGAAGCCGATGTCCGTGGTCCCGCCGTCGCCGCCCTGGGCGACGACGCGCACCTCGTTGCGGCCCTTGATCTTCATGGCCGCGGCTACGCCGGTAGCGACCGCGGGGGCGTTTCCGAACAGGGAGTGGATCCAGGGGATCTGCCACGAGGTCTCGGGATAAGGGGTGGAGAACACCTCCAGACAGCCGGTGGCGTTGCAGGCGATGAGCTGGTTGGCGGTCGCGCGCATCGCGGCGTCGATGGCGTAACGCGCGCCGAGGGCCTCGCCGCAGCCCTGGCAGGCCCGGTGCCCCGAGTTCAGCGAGTTGGTCCGCTCGACGGCGGACTGCACCGTGCGCTCGGGCTCTTCGAGCAGCCGGTTGCCGACGGTGAAGGTGCCGGTCTGGTAGAACTTGATGTGGGAGCTTCTCACGGGGTGCCTCCGCTGGGTGACGCCTAGCCGATGTGGTCGGCCACGATGCCGAGATCGCGCAGGATGTTCTCCGCCGTCGGACCCGAGCGGCGATGGGTCTCCAGACGCTCGATCTCGCTGTGCACCACGTCATGATTGAGATCGAGGAAGGTGACGTGGGACAGGGCGCCCTTGCACGCCTTGCGGAACAGCTGCCGCAGCGACTCCTTGGTGATGGCGCGCCCGCCCAGACCCGCGATCACGGCGTGAACCGGGATCGGCGCGCCGGCCAGGGCCATCCGGACATTGGTGGAGACGATGCCGCCGATCCCCACTGCCAGGGACTTCTCGATGACGACGACGCGCTTCGCGTGGCTGGTCGCCTCCCGCAGCGCGCGCATCGGAAACGGCCGGAACGAGCACATGCTCACCGAGCCGATGGACACGCCCTCGTCGATCAGCTCGTCGACGACGTCCTTGATGGTGCCGTTGACCGAGCCGAGGGCCACCACCAGCGTGTCCGCCTCCTGCGCGCGGTAGGTGCGCACCAGCCCGCCGGCCTCGCGGCCGAAGCGCTCCTGGAACTCCTCCGACAGCTCCGGGATCAGCCACAGGGCCTGCATCTGCTTGTAGTGGGCGAGGTAACGGACCTCGGTGTAGGCCTCCGGTCCCACCATCGCGCCGATGCTGATGGGCTGCGCCGGGTCGAGCACCTGGCGCGGCTCGAAACGCGGGACGAAGGCGTCGACCTCTTTCTGGGAGGGCACGTCAACCCGCTCGACGGCGTGGGTGAGGATGAAGCCGTCGACGCAGACCATGACCGGGACGGAGAGCTCCTCGGCCAGCCGGAAGGACTGGATGTGCAGATCGAGCGCCTCCTGGTTGGTCTCGGCGTAGAGCTGGATCCATCCCGCGTCGCGCATGGACATGCTGTCCTGCTGGTCGTTCCAGATGTTGATGGGCGCGCCGATCGCCCGGTTGCCGACCGTCATCACGATCGGAAGACCCAGGCCGGAGGCGTTGTAGACCGCCTCCGCCATGAACAGCAGTCCCTGGCTGGCGGTGGCCGTGTAGGCCCGCGTGCCGGCCGCGCTGGCGCCAATTGCGACCGACAGGGCGGCGAACTCCGACTCCACGTTGATGAACTCGCAGGGCTCGATCTCCCCGCCCGCCACCATCTCGCCGAGGTTCTCCACGATGTGGGTCTGCGGGGTGATCGGGTAGGCGCAGATCACCTCGGGGCGGCATAGGGCGACGGCCTCCGCAATCGCCCGCGAGCCTTCAATCTGCTTCAGCATCGGGATACCTCCTCAACAGACACCCGCCTGTGCGGCGGCGAAAGCGGCGCGGGCCGCGACGACGTTGCCCTGCGCGATCTTCCCCGGGAACTTCGCGCGGATCGCCTCCTCGACGGACTCCAGCCGGATGCGGCCCGTGATGGCCGCGAAGCCGCCGAGCAGGGCGGCGTTGGGCACCGGCCGGCCCACGTTCTTGAGCGCCAGATCGGTTGCGGGGACCGTACAGCCCTTGCAGCCGGGGTGGCTCTGCTTGAAGTCCCCGAGACCCAGGTCTTCCAGATCGCGCGAGGAGTTGATGATGACGAAGCCGGTCTCTGACAGGCCCTCGAACAGGTTGACCTGGTGCAGCAGTCCGGGGTCCTGAATGATCAGGGCGTCGGGATGCATCACCGGCTCGCGCAGCCGGATCTCCTTGCTGTCGAGCCGGCAGAAGGCCATCACGGGTGCGCCCATGCGCTCCGAGCCGAAGCTGGGGAACGCCTGCGAGTACTGACCCTCGAGAAAGGCCGAGACGGAAAGGAGCTCGGCGGCGGTGACCACGCCCTGGCCGCCGCGGCCGTGGATGCGGACCTGGAACATCCTCATTCTCCTTCTATCTTGCGTGGCTGCGGGCGGCAATGGGCGTGGCGGACCCGTCGCCGCATCGGTGGGCAATGCTTATCGTGACAACACAAGCCCCCGTACATCGCCGAAGGCTGGCACCGCGACTTGAGACACCGGCAGGGACGGGACGAGCTCGTGTCGCCTATGTCGCCGTGATGACCGTCAAAGTGTAGAAGAGTGTGACTGGCTTTCTATGACATTCTGGGTGGGGGAATAGCCGGTCCATCGGTCAGTCCGCGGAACGCCTGCATCTCGCCGAGCATTAGCTCGTCGTTCCGCGCTTCGGCCTGAATCGCTTTCGACAGGGCGCCGTCGGCTTGGTCGTCGGTCCGCCAAGCGTCGGACGTCGAATCTGCCCGTCGGATGGATACTGTGCGCGACGTGAGTAGCGGTCAGTTCGCGACGGCGTCTTTCAAGTTGCTCCCGTTGCTCTTTCCCTAGGACACTGATGTATTGGCCATCCTGGCCAAAAATCAGACGGAAC
>CAYNBI010000107.1:2915-12296 GCA_964395315.1 uncultured Chromatiaceae bacterium
CGGGCGAAAACGTCAGGAGAGGTCTTGTGCGAGGGAGGCCCGAGCCGACGGAGAAAGCTCGGTCCGATAGCTGTAGTCGGCGTGGTCGACCCCGGCCGACACTGCGGCACCCTGCTTCACCGCGGCTACCATTTCCGGCGTCAACTCGAAGCGCAGGAAATGCACGGCAGACGTCTTGGTCTCGTCCGCGCGCTCGAGGTCCTCGTCAGCCGTTGCCGGGACTTTTTCGTGGTCGCCCACCTTGACCCAGACGACGTCCTCGATCCCGCGCAGACGGGCGAGGGCGTCGCGCCGCTCGTTCACGTCCTCGTACTCGATCATGAAGGTCGCCTTCCAGTTTGTCCCGTCGGGAATCAGGGGATTGTAGGCGTCGAGCTCCTCCTGGATGCCGTCGGTTTCGAAGATGCGCTCCGCCCTCAGCATCTCCTGGACCTGATACTGGATGGTGAGGCGGTCTTCGAAGTAGAGCGTGGCGTGTGCTCCGACGGGGATCCGGCGGGCCTGCTTGTGCGCCATTACCTGCTGGCGAAAGTCGTTCCGGGTCTTCGCGTATTGCTCCAGGCTGTAGAGATCATCACGGCTCAGGTGCTGCATGGTTTCCTCCGGAGATGTAGGGCGGATCGGTAAAGAAATGCCTGCTGGCCCGGCGTAAAGTGATGTCGGGTGGCTTGCGGTTCCAATGGCTTTTTCGTATCGAGCGGATAGGCGCGCCCTATGACGCTGGCTGTCCGCTCCCTCGGATCGTGTGATTCGACCGATCGGGAAACCTGGGGACGGATCCCCGGTCTCAGGTAGAACGTCGACGGACATGCAAACAAGCGAGCAGGAAGCCGAAGCCTCGATAGCGGCAGATAGGAGTCTTTACATCTCGGCAGCGCCGGTAATTCGCTCAAGCCACAAAAGGAGCCGTTCTCGTGAAGACGCGTACCGTTTCCAGGGTCGACGCCCGACCCGCCACCCTTGCGTTTCTTTTCGTCCTCGTCACACTCGCCGCGGTCACCAGTACCGCCGAGGCCCGAAGCTGCGGCACGATGAAGCCGCCTGGCTACATGGGCATGCCCATGTCTCCCATGCCGCACCCGATGCACAGAGCCATGCCCTACGGAGCCGGCTACGCGACCGTGCAGAAAGGGGGCCCCGACGTTCTCGCCGTTGCAAAGCGCGCGGGTGATTTCTCCACTCTGCTCACGGCGGTCAAAGCGGCGGGTCTCGGCGGCCTGCTGGAAGGGGATGGGCCTTACACCTTGTTCGCGCCGACCGACGCCGCGTTCGAGAAGCTGCCGGAGGGTGCCCTGCAGGAGCTTTTGGCCGACAAGGAGAAGCTGACCGCTCTGCTCAAGTACCACGTGGTGTTGGGTCGTATCTCGGCCGCCAACGTCCTGTCCAGCAAGTCCCTCGAGACCGCGTCTGGTCAGGATTTGCCCACCACCGATCTCGGCGTCGTCCGCGCCGATATTCGCGCCCGAAACGGCGTAATCCATGTCGTGGACAAGGTGCTGCTGCCTTCAGGCTGAGGGCGAAGAGCGCTATCGCCCGGCCTTCGGGCCGGGTGCTGCGTCCCACTTACAGAATTCGATCCGCTCCCAGGTCCGGCGTCCGATGAAAGGGCTGGAGGTAGGCGGGTTGTGGTTTCCGACAGTATTTCGTCACGAACTTCTAGAATTCGCCCACCTCGCTGCCCGTTATCCATCCCGCGATCGGGCACCTGCCAAGGGGCGTTCGCAAGGTCTGGAATCAACCCACCGCAGCCCGTCGGGCCTCGACCATATCCGACCCCTCATCCAGCACTTTTCACTGTCACGAGCCGCCGGCCCATCCCCGAGGGAGGAGGCAGCGAACCAGATGGCGTGTCGTCGGGGGGATGCGGCCTACCTGGCCCCGGGAATGGCTCATGCCGCCGGCGCGGGCTGCCAGCCCCCTTCGGGCAGGCGCCGCAGCACCTGGCCGTCATCGGCGATGCGGAAGAGGTGGAGCCACTCATTGACGACCAGATCACAGACCGTGTTGTTGCCGGCGATCACGTCGTCGATGGCCTTTGCCGGTGCCTCGATGAAGACCGAGAGGCGCAGAGGCTCATGCACCCATTGGCGGCCGTCGTGGAGAGACTGGAGGGACAGGCCCAGGCGCAGGTCGCCGCCGTTGCCTTCCAGCACGCCGATGCGCCCCCCCACCACGTTGTGGAGGACCTTGTTGCCCGCCCCCAGGTGAGCGTGGTCCACCGTGGACCCGTAGTACTGGAGGTTGATCCAGTTGGCCACCACCATGGGGGCGCTCATGATGAGGTTCAGGACCTCGAAGCCCGTATCCTGACGCCAGTCGTACTCGTGCAGGAAAGCGCGGCCCTCCAGGGAGAGGTGGGCGGTGCGGTCCCGTGGCACGGCGAAGAAGGATGCGTTGCCGGCAAGTCCCCACTCGGGACGGACCTGGGACCAGTCCCGGCCGCGCGCGCGGACTGCCCGCAGGGCGCTGGCAGTGTCGCTCGTGTCCGGCTCGTCGAGGAGCCGGATGCGCTCCAGGCGTGCGATGTGGCCCGCACGGTCCAACGCCCGGCGCAGGCGCTCCAGCGCCGGGCCCAGGGCTTTGGGCACCGACGCCGTGTCCAGCAGGTGCACCTCGTCGGTGGTTGTGTCGTGGAGCGCCGCCACGAACCAGGTGTCGTCGGGAATCGGCCGGCCGCGCTCGGCCAGCGTGGCGCGCACGGCGGGGTCGTTGAGGATGGCGGCCGCCATGCGCACGCTGGCTTCGCCCGTCTGACCGGCACAGGCACCGCAGTCCAGGCCCGCGCGCTGGGGATTGTTGACCGTGGAGCTGCCGTGCCCCGCCAGCAGCAAGATGGGCGCGAAGCGCGACTTGAGGCCCATGGCGTTGAGGATGAAGGCCGCCACGTCGGCGCGCTCCTCGCGGGGGATGCCCCATGCCCTGTCGTCCTCTGCGCCGGGGGGATGGGCCGCGTCCAGGTCGGGGCGGAGGGCCGCAGTTCCCTCGGGGCCGAGTCCGACGGTTTCCGGGTGTGGCACCGGACGGGTCCAGGCGAGGCTGTCCGTGATCAGCTTAAGGACGTAGAGCAGGCCGGCGGACTCCACGAACGAGAAGCAGGAGGCACTGGAGAGCTTGAACTGCTTCCACGCCTTGGACAGGCCGAGGAAGCGCTTGCGCCGGGCCAGCAGGGCCTCCGTGCGGGCGCCGCCGCCGTCACCGGCGGTCTCGCACACCCGGTAGCGCGCCGGCAGCAGCACCGGCAGGTGGGTCCGCGCACGGCCGGCACCCAGCGGGCGGTACTCGGCCATGACGCCGAAGAACCCCGCGAAGCCCTGGGTCTCGATTTCGCTGTCTGCGGTCTCGAGGGCGCGCCTGAAGACTTCGGAGCGCACGTCGATGCAGAAGGCCGCCTGGGCCGGCGGTCTTGGCGCCTCCGCCGCCGGCCGCTCGGCCCGGGCCTGGAGCAGCCCCGCCACCAGACGGCGCTGGTAGCCGATCTCCAGGGCCCGCTGCAGGATGAGGTTCACCTCCAGGGCTCGCGCCTGCTCCCGGCGCAGCCGGCGGGGCCAGGAGCCGAGGGACTGCAGCCACTGCTCGCGGTGCGCGGGACGCTGGCAGGTGGCGACGAGCAGGGCCTCCCACACCACCCGGATGGCGAGCAGGTCGACGATGTCGTCGTTGCGCCCTCCCTCCATCTCGGCCACCCAGCGCAGGTGGCGCGTGTAGCTGGCCCAGCCGCCCACTGTGGACAGGGCCACGAAGAGGAAGTCCTCGAGCCGGTCCTCTGGCACCCGCAGGCGCTCCATGGCCACCTGGATGGCGTCCCGCGGCGAGTCCGGCAGGGTCCGCAGCGCCGCACGGGCGCCGTGGATGTCCATCCCCCGAGGGCTGCGGTCGATCAGCGTGTAATGCCACCAGGATCCGTACAGGCCGTCGCCAAAGTGCGGCATGGGCCAGATGGCCTGGCCGAGGTCGTAGTAGGCGGCGCAGAACTGGCTGGTCTGCTGGACCACGTAGCCCGAGTGGCTCGGACGGTAGCGCCCGTCGCGCATGTGGGAATACAGGAGCTGCGGGAGCGCGAGCGGTACCGGCTCTTCCACCGCGTCCCGGAGTCCGGCGAGGTCCAGCTCGGAGTCGCTGCGGGCCAGCGCCTCCTCCAGGTCGGCGTCGGTGATGCGGCCGGCGGCGATCTGCTCGAGGAACCAGTCCCGGCGCATGGTCATGGGCCGCCCGACGATGCGTCGGTGGTACTCGGCCGCCGCATCGAAGTGCCGCTCGACGAATCCTAGGTACGGGTTCGTGGCGACCATGGCATCCAGGGGCCAGAAGGGCGCGAAGCGCCCGCAAACGGCGTCCACCGCCGGGTCGGTCCAGCGCCCGGCGTCCTTCGCGGCGCCCGCCGCCCCGTGCGCAACCTGGTCGTTCATGGTGAGTCGATCGGCCTGTGACGGAGTCATGACTGCAGCCCCCCCCGGCGCCCGGGCAGGTCCCTGAAGCGCGCCGGCCACACCCGGTAGACGAGGCGCTCGACCGGCATGTCGGTGTAGAGACCGTTGTAGAGGTGCACGTAGAGACGCAGGAGCCAGGGTGCAGGGGGGCGATGGATGAGCACGGCCTGGAAGTAGGACAGTCCGATGAACACCACCGCCACCAGAGCGAGCATGACGAACTGGCCGGCAGGCACCTCGCTCGGAATGGGCGCCAGCACGCCGGAGTAGACGGCGGCGAACAGGCTGTGCAGCCCGAAGTAGACGGCCGTGACCAGCACCGACACGGCAATCAGGCGCCACGTCAGCGCCGTCCCCGCCCAGCCCGCGAGGAGCAGCTGTGCCACGGCTACGGCGACGATGGTGCCGATGGCGAGCAGGGCGGGTTCGTTGGTTAGGGTGATGCCCCAGGCCGCGCCCATGCCGAAGGTGATGGCCGCGCTCACGGCCGCGGCGGCTGCCCAGGTCAGGGGCGTTGGGGTCCGTTTGGGCTTCGAGCTGGGGGCCCGCAGCACGTCCACCATGCTGCCGGATGAAAGGAAGGCGTGCGCTTTGTAAAGGGAATGGGCAATCAGGTGGAGCACCGCCAGGACGAACAGGCCCAAGCCGAGCTCGAGGAGCATGAAGCCCAGCTGACCGGCCGTGGACCAGGCCAGTGAGCTCTTGATGGCGGTCTGGGTCAGCATGGCCAGCGAGGCGATGGCCGCGGTCGTCAGCCCCACCAGCGCCAGGGCCACCAGGGCGTAACCGTCGGCGAGCAGCAACTCGTGGGTGCGCAGCACCGCGATCGCCCCGCTGTAGACGATGCCGGCGTGAAGCAGGGCCGAGACCGGGGTGGGCGCCTCCATGACCTGAAGCAGCCAGCCGTGGAATGGGAACTGGCCGCTCTTGAGGATCGCGTAAGCGACGATCAGCCAGGCCGCCAGGTGCAGCTGCCAACTGAGGTTTCCCTCCGCTGCGGCGGCGGCGATGCCTTCGAAGGACGAGGTGCCCTCGCTGGCGGCGATGAGCAGGGCCGCGACCAGCAGGCTGGTGTCCGCCATGCGGCTGAACAGCAGCTTCTTGTGGGCCACCATCTGCGCCGGCAGCCGGTCCCGATAGTGGGTGAGCAGGCGATTGAGCCCGCTGCCGGTCAGGAAGATGGCGAGCACGAACATGAGCATGTTGCCGGCAATCACCACCAGCATGAAGGCGCCGGACGTCAGTGCCAGCCACCGGTAAAACTGTCCCTGCGCGGCCTCGCCGGCGAGGTAGTTCGTGCTGTAGCGGGCGATGAGGGTCGCGAGTAGAGCCACCAGGCCCAGGATGGTGAAGGTCAGGCCGTCTGCGAGTACCGATAGCGCCAGAGGGATGGGCCCCGTGTCGCTGCCCAGCACGACCAGCGTGCGTTGCGCGCTCGCACCCGCGAGCGTCGACCAGACTGCCGCGCCGAAGGTGAGGGCGAGGCCGGCAAGGGCGGCGGCCTGTACCAGCCGGCCCATGGTCAGGGGATGCCGGGAAGCCACCGTCGGGGGCACAGCTGCCAGGACCAGCATCAGCGCGGGGGCGAGGAGGAGCAAGACTCCGGAAGAACTGACAAGACTCGTCATCACGGGTGCTTCGACGTTTCGATTGGATTTGAGCGTGTCACCTAAGCGACTGCTGATCCTGTATGTTGCGGCGACCAAAGTGCCTGCGTCGCCGACGTGCCGCCTATGGTGTGCGGCATACCGGAGGGGCGTGCCATGACCCTCTTTTGCCGCGCACCTTCCGATTCAGTCTCTTGCTCCGTCACGGGGCAGCACAGTTTGTCGGCGGATTTCCGTCCCAAATACAGGAGAACCGTGTCACGTGGGCGCCCCATCGGCGAAAGGCATGTACTGAGTACATCGACTGCTCGGGCGTAGTCTAGTCTCCAGTTATCATGGTGAAAAATAGAAGTTTTCCTTCATTTAAATAGATCAAAAGCTATGACTTTCGCGGTTGGCATTCCCTGAATCGCCTCCGCCCGCCGGATCCAGTTCCTCGGGACCCGGCCGGTTCGGTCTCGCCGCAGAGGCATGGTGGCCCCGATTGGAGCCCCAGGTCGAACGTCCGCTCCCAGCCGGCGCGGCCCCGGGGTCCAGCCGCGCATCGGTCACCGTCATCGGCATACAACTGGCCGTGAGCCGCCGCTGGACGACGGCGGCTCATGGGACTCAAGCAACGGTCGCGATGGCGAGCCCATGATCATCCAAGGATCGAGGAAATCGGTCGCGGCGGGCCAGCACTTTCGGTTGGGCGCGGCGAAAACCATACAGCTTTCGGGGAAGGCGGCTGCGCCCGCTTCGGGGGGAATCCTCCTGGCCGATGACGAACCTTTTGGGAGGTTGAGACCATCACTGACAGCGGCGAGGAGCAACCGGTCCATCGGCATATCGGTGGAGCCATGCATACGCTGTCCGTGGGCACTGAGAGCCCGGGCGCTACTCGCTGGCGAAAAGGGCGAAGCCCCGCTCCCCGCTCGTCTCCAATGCTCTTCCGCTACCGCGTGCAACGCAGGTCAGAGGGTCCTCGGCAACCAGCACCGGCAGGCCCGTCTCCTCCCGCAACAAGCGGTCGATGTCGCGCAGCAATGCTCCGCCGCCGGTCAGCAGGATACCTGTCTCGGCCACGTCAGCGCCGAGATCCGGAGGGGTCTGGTCCAAGGCCGTCTTCACCAAA
Organism: uncultured Chromatiaceae bacterium; assembly: GCA_964395315.1. GTDB lineage: Bacteria > Pseudomonadota > Gammaproteobacteria > Chromatiales > Chromatiaceae > CAVORB01. The sequence goes on from CAYNBI010000107.1 coordinate 10,064, forward strand.
TCGGTGACGGACGCGAGTGGCTCTTGCCAGGCTTCCAGGATCTCGACGCTGTTGAGTGTGAACTTGCGGGGGACGCCCTCCGCCAGATTGCGGCCATAGACCTCGATCGTCCGGACCTCGTTGCGGGGAAACGCGTAGCCAATCTCATGCTTTACGCGCTCGGCGGTCGATTCGCCGATCAACATGCCATGGTTGCGGCGCACATGACCGGCGATGGCATCGTCGAAGCGATCGCCTCCGACATGGACCGAGTTCGCGTAGACGATGCCGTTTAGGCAGACGACGGCGACTTGCGAGGTGCCTCCACCGATATCCACGACCATGGAACCACGCGCCTCATCCACCGGAAGTCCCCCTCCCATGGCTGCGGCCAACGGCTCTTCGATCAGAAAAACCTCCCGCGCGCCCGCGCCTGCTACGGTCTCCTTGATCGCGCGGCGCTGCACCTGGGTGGCGCCGCAGGGGACACAGATCAGTACCCGCGGGTTGGGCCTGATCATCCGCCTCTTTTGCACCTTGTGAATGAAGTATTCCAGCATCTTCTCGGTGACCGCGAAGTCGGCGATGACGCCGTCCTTCAGGGGGCGTATGGCCGTGATGTTCTGCGGCGTGCGACCCAGTATCTGTCTCGTCTGGTCCCCGACCGCGGCAACCTCCTTGCCTCCTGCGGATCGCTTCTGCCGGACCGCAACAACCGACGGCTCGTTGAGAACAATGCCCTTGCCGGCGGCGTAGATGAGCGTATTGGCGGTTCCGAGGTCGATCGCCAAATCGGTGGAGAACATCCGTTGAATGCGGCTGAGAAGCATCAAAGAGTCACCCTAGAAAATCCCACCCGGCGCTGGCTAGGCTGGTGGAAACTCTGGAAAACGGCGATCAAAAAAAGACGCGAAACCACGGATCACGCGTCGCCTGCACCCACCCGCGAGATTTTCTCCAGTGCCGAGGCAACTTCGGCGCTCGGGTTCGCGGCGGGGCAAGTCGAGCAACGGATTGCATAATAACTGAGACGGGATTGTCGACGGACGATCAAACCAATTCCGTCGGTTGGTGTAGGGTCACCCAGCACTGTAGCCGCCTCAAAGACCGCGTCTACGAGCTATTGGCCGTTCTGGCATGGCGGCTCTTGGCTGGAGAGAGACGAAACGGGTCGTCAGGCATTTCCCGTCGTCCGAGAGCTGGATCGCCGCAGTCTCTAGTCGACCCTGAAGAAACGTCGGCCCTCCAAATGACGGTAACGGCCCAGTCCATACAAGGACATTATGCGCATCGTCGCCTTGATCAGGGAGGCTTGCTCGGTGCAGCGCATACTCACCCGGATGGCTGAGCCGGCCCAGACACCTCCGGTCTCGCCGGCGCGGGGTCTGCCGGCGAGGGATGATGCGCCCGTGCTCCTCCCGGACTGGGACTGGATTGCCCAGCCGGAGCCTGAATAGGTATTCGACCAACGGGTGCAGCGGCAGTCCTGTGCTCCGCCCAGTGCTCCCGGGGACGGCCAGTTTGCTGCGCGCTCAACGGGGTCCCTCGCAGTTTCCCTCCGCAACGCGCCCATGGCTCAACTCGGTGGAGGGTCTCCGCCTGCAGCCAACCAAGCCCCCAGAACTGGATACCTTTCAGCGCTGTGTGCGCCTCTACGCGGCGCGCTTCGGGCAGGTCGTGAATCCGTCGGTGCTCGCCGACGATCGCGCGCGGGAGCCTGCGTTGGCCTTCGGCGTGGTGTATTCGCCGCGGCACGAGGGAGGATCCGGGTGCCCCGTGCCTGGGCGAGGGAGGTGCCTGGCGCCGGCACGAAGGCGTAGCGACTGCCCGGCGGATGCACCGCGCTCACAGCTTGAGAGGGTTGTAAGCGGCGGGCAGGAGCCCGCCGCCGTGTTGCCTGGGTCTTACTGCGCCCAGTAACCGTCGGACATGGCCTTCATCAGGGCGACCAGGGCATCCTCTTCCTCGTCGTTCAGCCCGAGGTTGCCCACGATGACGTTGCCTAGCGAATCGTGGACGACGACGTTTTCTTCGACTTCAGGGGCCGGCCAGCAGTTGTTGGCCATGGCCACGTCCACGGTGGCGTCGTAGATGCCCAGATCCTCACAACGGTCCTTCACGTCGCGGGTGTTGTAGAAGTGCACGACCTGCTTAAGGGTCTTGAAGTAGCCGTTGTGCATGTAGGCCTTCTCGATGCAAGGCTCGCCCGGTTGCGCGGCCTCGCAGGAACCGAGGGCGACGTTGCGCGTGGTGG
>CAYNBI010000108.1:0-12235 GCA_964395315.1 uncultured Chromatiaceae bacterium
AGCGTGGTCGAGGATGTCAGACGCATCAAGGCGCACCCCTTGGTGCCGGGCTACATCCCCGTCTACGGCTATATCTACGACTGCAAGACGGGTCGCCTGGTCGAGGTGCCCGAGGCGACCGAAGCGGGCAAGGCGTCCTGACGGGCGGTGCTGGCGAGCCCTGACCAGCGGCGGGTACATAAAGCGGGGCCCGCGCGGGCAGGCCCCGCCGCGTTCATCCGCGATCAGCCCTCGAGTACGTAGCGGGCACCGCAGTAAGGGCAGGTCGCCTCGCCCGTCTTCTCGATGGGGAGATAGACCCGCGGGTGCATGTTCCAGAGCTCGTCCTGCGGGCGGGGGCAGGAAAGCGGCAGGTCCGCCCGCGCGACCTTGATGACAGGCTCGGCGGTCTGATCCTTCGCGACTGTTTCTGCCATGTGCGGACTCTCCTCTCTGAAGTTCTGGTACGGTGACGATTGGCCAGCCTGGCCAAGATCAGCACGGATCCCTGTGCCGCGGAAAGCGCCACAATCGACGAGGGCCTTCCTCGTGACGGGGACGACGGCTGGCGGCGGTGATTTGATCGGCCCTACGGCGGATCAGACCAGCGTGAGCCACTCGCGGTGTCCTTCATGGCGACCGTGGACCAGGTCGAAGTACAGGCTTTGCAACCGCTCGGTGATGGGGCCGCGCGTACCGCCGCCGATCGCGCGCCCATCCACCTCGCGGATCGGGGTGACCTCGGCGGCGGTGCCGGTGAAGAAGGCCTCGTCGGCGATGTAGACCTCGTCGCGGGTGATGCGCTTCTCGACCACCGGAATGCCGAGCTCTCCGGCCAGGGTGATCGCGGTCTTGCGGGTGATGCCGTCGAGGGCGGAGGTGAGGTCCGGGGTGTAGAGCACACCCTCGCGGACGATGAAGATGTTCTCGCCGCTGCCCTCCATGACGTAGCCCTCCGCGTCCAGCAGCAGGGCCTCGTCGTAGCCGTCGCGCATGGCCTCCTGCAGGGCCATCATGGAGTTCATGTAATTGCCGTTGGCCTTGGCCCGGCACATGGTGATGTTCACGTGGTGACGCGTGAAGGACGACACCTTGATGCGGATGCCGTTCTTCATGTTGTCCTCGCCGAGATAAGCGCCCCATTCCCAGGCGGCGACCATGACGTGAACGTTGAGGTTGTCGGCACGCAGCCCCATGCCCTCCGGACCATAGAAGCACATGGGGCGGATGTAGGCCGAGGCCAGCCCGTTCTCCCGCACCGCGGCGCGCTGCGCCTGGTCGAGGATCTCCCGATCGTAGGGGATCTTCATGCCCAGGATGTGCGCGGAGTTGAACAGGCGGTCCGTGTGCTCCCGCAGGCGGAAGATGGCCGTGCCCTCACCGGTCCGGTAGGCGCGCACGCCCTCGAACACGCCCATGCCGTAGTGCAGGGTATGGGTCAGGACATGGGTCTTGGCCTCGCGCCAGGGCACCATCTCGCCGTCCAGCCAGATGAGGCCGTCACGGTCTGCCATCGTCATCATCGTCTACTCCGCGTCTCGTTGGGGATCGGTCTCCCCGCTCCCGTAACCGGCTTGCCCGCCCTCAGTCTTCCATCAGCTCGCGCCACAGCGCCTGCACCCGCGCGCGCTGCTCGACCAGCAGATCGTCCGGGATGGTGGTCGGCTGCTCCTGCAGGGCGCTGCGATGGTAGGCGGCGCGCAGGTCCTTGTAGGCGGCGGTCAGGTCCTGAGCGGCGTTGCCGGGCATCAGGTCGAGCCGGGCCAGGGTCTCCAGGAGCCGGATGTTGTCGGTCCAGACGGCGAGGTCCGGGTGCCGCGATGCCCACCGCAGGACCGAGTATTGAACCATAAACTCGATGTCCGCAATACCGCCGTGGCCCTGCTTGAGGTCGAAGCGTCCGTCCCCGGTCTTGTCGAGGTTGGCGCGCATCTTCTCGCGCATCTCGCGCACCGCCGTGCGCAGGGCCGGCACCTCGCGCTCGCGGCACAGGATCTCCCGGCGCACCGCGGCAAAACGCTCGGCCAGTGTCCCGTCGCCGGCCACCGGGCGGGCCCGCACCAGGGCCTGGTGCTCCCAGGTCCAGGCGTCCGTCGCCTGGTACGCGGCGAAGGACTTCAGCGAGCGCACCAACGCCCCCTTGTTGCCGTCCGGACGCAGGCGCATGTCCACCTCGTACAGCTGCCCCGAAGGAGTCTGGGTGGTCATCATGTGGATCATGCGCTGACCAAGGCGGGCGTAGAACTGCTCGTTGGAGATGGCGCGCGCGCCATCGGTCATCGCGCTCATCGACTCGCCGCCGTGGAGGAACACGAGGTCGAGGTCGGACCCGTACCCGAGCTCGATCCCGCCAAGCTTGCCGTAGCCGAGCACCAGGAAGCCCGTGTCCTCGCCCTCGACCCCGCCCGGGCGTCCGTGCTTGCGCACCAGGTGGTCGAAGGTCAGCGCCAGCACCCGGCGTACGCTGACCTCGGCGATCTCGGTCAGGTAGTCGCTCACCACCATCAGCGGAATCACCTCGGTGAGATCCGCCGCCGCCACCCGCAGCATGTTGCCCTGGGCGAACTGACGCAGCCGCTCCATCTGCTGCTCGAGGTCTTCCGGGTCCACGCGCGCGAGCAGGATGTCCAGCTCCTCCTCCAGGTCCGCCCGCCGCAGGGGGGCGAACAGCCGGCGCGGATCGAGCAGCTCGTCGAGCAGCAACGGATGACGGGCGACCTGATCGCTTACCCAGGGGCTCATGCCCGCCAGCCGCGCGAGCTGGGAGAGGATCACCGGGTGCTCGACGAGCATCGCCAGGTAGGCGGTGCGGCGCACCACGGATTCGAGCACCCGCAGCACCCGCTCCAGGGCGAGGTCCGGGGCGTCCGAGGAGGCGATCACCTGCAGTATCAACGGCATCAGCTGCGCCAGGCGGTCCGCGCCCTTGGTGCTCAGGCCCTTGCGCGCCGCGGCGTCGCGGAAGCGGTCCAGGCGCGCCAGGGCGGCGGCGGGATCGGAGAAGCCCGCGCGTCCGAGCACATCGAGGGCATGGGCCTCGTCCGCCGCACCCCGCCAGATGGAGGAGAAGGACTGCTCCTGGTGCGCCTCCTCGGCGTGGGGAGCGGCGAACACACGGTCGAACTGGCCCTGGACCCGGCGCCGGTGCTCGTCCAGCGCCCGCAGGAAGGACGCCCAGTCCCCAAACCCCATGGAGCGTGCCAGGCGCAGCCGGCCGAGCTCGTCCTCGGGCAGCAGGTGGGTCTGCTTGTCTCGCCAGGCCTGGATGCGGTTCTCCACCAGCCGCAGGACCTCGTAGGCCGCATCGAGCTGCTGCACGGCGAAACCCGGCAGCAGGCCCTTCTCCCCGAGCAGCCGCAGCACCGGGCGGATGGGGCGGATCTGCAGGTCCGGATCCCGCCCGCCTCGGATGAGCTGGAAGGCCTGGCCGATGAACTCGATCTCCCGGATGCCCCCGGGACCGAGCTTGATGTTGTCCGCCATGCCCTTGCGCCTGAGCTCCTTGGTGATGAGTTCCTTCATCTCGCGCAGGGACTCGATCGCCCCGAAATCCAGATAGCGCCGGTAGACGAAGGGCCGCAGCATGGCGCAGAGCTGGGCTCCGGCCTCGCGGTCACCGGCCACCACCCGCGCCTTGATCATGGCGTAGCGCTCCCACTCCCGGGCCTGGGACTGGTAGTAGTCCTCCATGGCGCCGAAGCTCATGGCGAGCGGCCCGGAGTCCCCGAAGGGGCGCAGTCGGGTGTCGACGCGGAAGACGAAGCCCTCCGGCGTCTGGGTATCCAGGGCCTGCACCAGGCCGCGGGCGAGGCGGGTGAAGAACTGCTCGTTGCTCAGCGGCCGCGCGCCGTCGGTCTGGCCGTGGGCGGGAAAGGCGAAGATGAGGTCGATGTCGGAGGAGAGGTTGAGCTCGCGCGCGCCCAGCTTGCCCATCCCCAGCACCACCAGGCGCTGGGCGTGCCCGCCGTCGTCCCGCGGGGTGCCATGTTCGGTGACCGCCCACCGGTGGAGCGCCTCCAGGGCGCGATCGACGCAGGCGTCGGCGAGGGCCGTGAGGTCCTCCAGGGTCTCGTCGAGGTCCGCCAGCCCGGCGATATCGCGCCAGATGACGCGCACCATCTCCATGCGGCGGAAGCGGCGCAGGCGGGTCGAAAGGGACTGTGCGTCTTCGACCCCGTCGAGCGCCGCCGCGAGCAGCTGGTCGATCTCGCCCGGGGCACAGGAGCGATCGAGTCGTCCCGACCCGAGCAGCTCCGGGAGCAGGTTCGGGTGGCGTATGCAAGACTGGGCGACATAATCGCTCGCCTCCCACACCGGCGACAGGGTTGCGGCGAGCAGGGGGTGATCGGGAACCGGCATGCCGCGCTCGGCGAGCGCCGCCTGCCAGGCGCCGCGCTGGTCGGATACCCCCGCCACCAGATCCTCGGCCCCGGCCATCGCGGAACCCCCTCAGCCGCAAACCAGGCGCAGAGGATACTTTGCAGGACGGTGAAAGAGAAACCGACAACGCCGGTTCATGGCGTCAGAAGGCTGGGCCGGCGTGATTCGGACTGCCCATCGGGCGTCTAAACGGCGCGGGGCCGAGAGGTCAGCCCGACCGTCGCGCCCGGGAGGCGGGGAGGAACCGAAAGTCCCTCGCCGATCCCGAGCGCAGCGTTCGTCGAGATCGGACTTAGGCCAACAACTTGTCGATCGCGGCAACCACCTGCGCGCAGGACTCCGCGCATTCCTTGCACTCAACGTGCTTCTCCTCGTGAACCCGACATTCCTTCTCGCAGTCCTCGCAGGCCTGCCGGCAGACCGCCGCCAGCGACTTGACGTAGGGCGAGTTGCCGGCCAGCTGATAGGAGAAGGCCCGGCAAATGGGCAGCATCTCGTTGACCTTCCGCGCGCAATCCGCGAGCGTGGTGTCGCCCTCCTGGAACGCCACGAGGCAGTGAGCGGCGCACTGCTGGGCCTTGACCACGCAGTCGTTCACCGCCTCGAGTACGCCCGGATTCTTGGGCGCGTGATCCTCGTGCCGATGTCCGGGGGCGTCTCCCCCGAAACTGGTGCCCGTCGCCAGGGCAGCCCCGATGGCGCCGGCGCCCACGAGCAGCGCGCGGCGGCTGATCGTTGGCTCGCAGTCATTCCGGCCTTTGGCATTGTCGCAATGGTTTGTCGTCATTCGTCTGGAACCTTTTCTGGGTTGTTGTTCGCGCCAGCCGTGACTGACACGGTGCGCTTGTCGCTGAACTGCCGACATCCCGAAGCTAGCTCCTGCCCCGCCGGCTTTCAAGGTTCGCCGGGCTCGGTGCGGCTCGGTTCACGATGCCGGGAACCGGCGACGCCTCGCGAAAAGGCCCCGTAGAGGACCGGCAGCACCACCAGCGTCAGGAAGGTGGACGACACCAGACCGCCAACCACGACGGTCGCCAGCGGACGCTGGACCTCGGAGCCGACGCCTGTGGCGTAGAGCAACGGGGCCAAACCAAGCGCGGTGGTCAGCGCCGTCATCAGCACGGGACGCAGCCGCGAGAGCGCACCTCTCACGACGGCCGGCCGCAGCGCCATGCCGCCCTCCAGGTTCTGATTGATGGCGTTGACCATCACTACGCCGTTGAGCACCGCGACGCCGAATACGGCGACGAAACCAATGGAGCCGGGCACCGAGAGGTACAGCCCGGAGAGGTAAAGGGCCACCACCCCGCCGATCAGGGCGAGCGGCACGTTGAGCATGATCAACAGGGCCTGACCCACCGAGTGGAAGGCGAAGTACAGCAGCAGGAAGATCAGCCCGAGCGACAGCGGCACCACGATCAGCAGACGTTCCTGGGCCCGCCGCTGGTTCTCGAACTGGCCGCCGAAGACCACGCTGTAGCCGGGGGGCAGCTCGACCTCCTCGGCGATGCGCCGGTCGATCTCCGCGACGAAGCCGCCCATGTCGCGGTCCGCCACGTTGGCCTCGATGACCACCCGGCGCTGGACATCGTCGCGTCGGATCTGAGGCGGCCCGGACTCGATCGCAACCTCCGCCAGGTCACGCAACCGCACCCAGGCGCCATTGCCTCCAGTCAGGATCAGGTCGCCGATCGCCTCGGCGCTGTCGCGGTAACGCGGCGTCAGCCGGACCAGGATGTCGTAGCGCTCGTTGCCGCGGATCACTTGGCCCGCCCGGGCACCGCCGATGGCATCCTCGACCAGGGCCATCACCTGGCTCACGGGGATGCCGAACCGCGCCAGGCGGTCCCGATCCGGTCGGATGGCGAGCTGGGATTCGCCCGCGATGGGCTCCAGGGCCACGTTCCGCGCGCCAGGCACACGCTTGACCAGGGCCTCGATCTCCTTGCCCCGCTCGGCGAGGACCTGGAGATCGGGTCCGAACAGCTTGACGGCGAGCTGGGATTTGACCCCCGAGAGCAGCTCGTCGACGCGGGTCGCGATCGGCTGGGAAAAGGAGAACAGCAGCCCCGGGTGCGCGGACATGGCCTGTTCCATCCGCACCTGCAGATCGGCCCTGGTCGAGGCGGTCTCCCACTCGACCTGCGGCTTGAGGCCGACATAGATCTCGATGTTGGAGACCGGCTCGGGGTCGCCCCCGAGCTCAGCGCGGCCGACGCGGCTGGAGGCGTAGGTCACTTCGGGAAACCCCATGAGCACTGCCTCCAGATGGGCCGCCACGCCCAGCGCCGTCTTCAGACTCGACGAAGGCGCGAGGGTCACGCGGATGTTGAGCGTTCCCTCCTCCAGTTCCGGAACGAACTCCGTTCCGAGGCGGGGCGCAAGCCACAGGCTTGATGCGAGCAGCAGGGCGGCGATCGTCACCACCAGCCAGCGCAGTCGCATCGCCCGCCGCAAGAGGAGGCGATAGGCCCACTCCAGGGGCACCAGCAGGGGGCTTCTGCGGGTCGCAACCGGTCGGCGAAAGGCGTAGCTCGCCAGCGCCGGCACCACAGTGAGGGCGACGATGACCGAGGCGACCATCGCCAGCACAATCGCGGCGGCCATGGGCTGAAAGAGCTTGCCTTCCACACCCTCGAGAGTGAAGAGCGGCGCGAAGACCACGATCACGACTCCGACCGCGAAGAAGACGGGGCGTCCAACCTCCCGCGCCGCCTCTTCGATGCGCAATGAAATCCCGCCTTCATCTGCATCCCGGGAGAGATGGCGGAAGATGTTTTCCATCATCACCACCGAACCGTCGACCATCATGCCGATGGCGACCGCCAAGCCCCCGAGGGACATCAGGTTGGCGGAGACGCCCCACGCGGCCATCGCCATCAGGGCAAGCCCGACGGACAAGGGAATGGAGATCAGCACCAGCAGCGTTGCCCGGATACTGAGCAGGAACAGGGCCAACACCATGACGATCAGGATGAAGGCCTGGGCCAGGGCTCCGGTCACGGTGGCGACCGCCCGCTCCACCAGGTCCGCCTGGTCGTAGAAAGGCTCGATCAGAACCCCGTCCGGCAGCGCACGCTGGATTGCCGGCAATCGCGCCTTGATGCCGTCGATGGTGGCCTTGGTGTTCGCCCCGATGCGCTTGAGCACGATGCCGGCGACCACCTCACCAAGCACCTCGGGACGACCGTCGCCATCCCGAGTGGTCATGGTCACCGCCCCCTGACGGATCTCAGGTCCGAACTTCACCTCGGCTACGTCCCGCACCCGCACCGGCACCCCGCTCCAGTCCTTGAGCGGCACGTTGCCGATGTCGCGCAGGCCGTCCTCGCCGGGGCGGACCCAGCCGACCCCGCGGATCGTGAGCTGCTCCGCTCCACGGTCCAGATACCAGCCGCCGGCGTTTCGGTTATTGGCCTCGATGGCCGCCGCCAGGTCATGTACCGAAAGCCCGTAGGAGAGCAGCAGCTTGGGATCCGCGATCACCTGGTACTGACGCACCTCTCCGCCAAAGGAGAGCACGTCGGTCACCCCGTCGACCGGCATCAGCAGGAGCTTGACGACCCAGTCGTTGAGTCCGCGCAGCGCCATGATGTCGAGGCCCTGCGCGCCGCGCGCCCGCAGGATGTACTGAAACACCTGCCCGAGCCCCGAGGTGTTGGGCCCCATCTCGGGCACGCCGACGCCGGGCGGAATCTGCTCCCTGGCATCCTGCAGGCGCTCGAACACGAGCTGGCGGGCGAAATAGACATCCGTGCCCTCGCTGAACACCACGGTCACGATCGAGAGCCCTGTCTTGGAGATGGAGCGCACCTCGTCCACGTCCGGCAATGCGTACATCACCGCCTCGATGGGATAGGTGATGAGCTGCTCCACCTCCTCGGCGGCCAGCCCCGGGGCCTCGGTGTTGACGGTGACCTGGATGTTGGTGACGTCGGGAAAGGCGTCGAGCTTCAGCCGCGGCAGCATCATGGCGCTGGCGCCCAGGGTCGCGAGCAACGCCAGCAGGACCAGCAGGCGGTTGCGAACCGCCGCCTCGACCAGTCTGTCCAGCATCGTCCCCCCTCAGTGATTGTGCGGGTCGAAGCCGCCCTTGGCGAGCTCCGACTGGAGGAAGAACCCGCCCCCGGTGACGACGCGCGTTCCGGCGGGCAAGCCGGCGATCACCGCCATGCCGCCAACGGCGCGCAGACGCTCCACCGCAACGGGGCGAAAGCGACCCTGCCCCTCGACCACGAACACCTGCCATTCACCGTCGGGTTGCCGCAGCAGCGCTTCCTCCGGCAACGCCAACACGGGCTCACCGTCACCAGCGGTGATCGAGACATCCACGAAAACGCCGGGGTGGAGCCGGTGCGCCGGGTCCGGCACCTCCACGCGCACCGCCTGGGTGCGGGTCGTTTCGTCCAGCAAGTGGTGGATCTGGGTCACGCGCCCGTCGAGCCAGGCATCCCGGTAAGCGATCCGTGCCTGATCTCCGGCCGAGACCGTCGCCGCCTCCTCCGGCGGCAACCGCGCCTCGACCCAGCGCACCGACTCGTCGGTGATCTCGAACAGCACGCGGCCCGGCTGCACCAGCTCGCCCAGCACGAACGCGTCCCGCACCACCGTTCCGCTCTGCGGGGCGAGCAGCTCGAAGGTGCCGTCGGCCTGCTCGGAGGCGGCGGTCACCAGGGACTCCGCCTGTGACTTGGTCATGCCGTAAGCGAGCACGCGCGACAGGGCCTTCTGGCGCGCAACGCTCGCCTCCAGATAGTCGCTCTCGGAGACGAACTGTCCCTTGAGCTTGGTCAGGCGCTGCCACTCCCGCTCGGCCACCACCAGATCGCCTTGGGCCTCGGCCATGCCGACGCTCGAGAGGGTGACGAGCGGTTGTCCGAGCTCGACGTGGTCCCCTAGGCGCGCCTGCCGGGTCACGACCTGGGCCTCGATCCGCGGGGTCACCTGCGCGGTGGCGTAGGCGTTCAGGCGCACCTCCCCCGGCCCACGCAGGGTCTCTCCGAGCGCCCGTGGCGCGAGGACCGAGATTTCTATTTCCAGCAACCGCTGCTGTTCCGGCGTGAGGTGGAGAACGCCGGCGTCCTCGTGCGCGTGCGCGTCGTCGTGGTCGACTTTGGCCGGCGCGATCTCCTCGCCATGCTCGTCGTGATCGTGTCGATCTGGATCCGTGGCATGCGGTTTGATCTCGGAAGCGACCTCGTCGACTTTCGGACTGGAAGCCGGGGGAGCGGCGGCGAGCGATGCCGCGCCGAGAGACAGTAAGAAAAGCATCGGCAGGGAGCGCGGGGACGCGCACCGCACAACCCGCCCTGCGAGTTCGGGAAGCATGGCAGCCCTCGTGAGATCAGGGGGTTGGAACCGCCGCGCAGCGCGCGCGGCACCCGGTCAGATTGGCGATCGGGCCCTGGGCGGTTTGAGCGGCGGAGGAACCCCGCGAAGCGCTAGCGAACGAAGGGGGGGAAGGTGAAAGGCCTCTTTCCGCGGATGCAGACCGACGGCAACGGCTGAGGTCAGCCCGACCAGATGCGCACCTGCGTGACAGCAGTGATCGCAATCGCCGGCGTCCCCTGAGCCGTGCTGGTCTCCGTGCGCGCCGAAGGAATGGGCGTCGTGGTCGACCAGTGCGGGCCCATGCCCGGCGAAGGCCCAGCCGCCCGCAAGACCGAGCATAGCGAAAACCAGCAGGGATGCGATGAAGCGCCGGGGCATTTAGGCCTCGTAGACCAGTGAATTCGCCTTCACTCTAGTCCACCATCGTCGATGAATCCACAATCGCTCGGCACCATCGCCAACCCAGCCGCGCATGGCGGGTCGTGGGCATTCTCGCCGCCGATGCCGCGCTCCGGCCAGGCCGGACGGGCCAAGAACCTGTTGCGGAAGCAGATTCCGGGCTTGCGATCAAGATTGTCGCCCCAACGTTATTACTGTAGTTTGAGTAACGCTTTGGAACGCTGTGTGATCCGGCGCCTCTCACGGTATATGTCGGTGTCAGCTCTTCCAAGCGCCTAAGCGTACAGGAACGGGACACGCAAGATCCCGCGCTGGGACGTCGAGCTAACGCTAGCCGGGATGGCGACGTTTCAGCGTTCGATAAAGAGAAATGCGCCTGCCAGCGACCTCCCTGACCGGCTGACGCTTGCCCTGTCGGCGCGGGATCGTTCGAGAGACGAACCGCGGAGAGATTGTCCTGGCGAGAGCCGCAACCAATAAGTGTGGCGCGCCGGAATGGATCCGAAGCAACGCGTGGCGTCCAGGTACGTCGAGACCATTCATACTTCGCTATCAGTAACAGCTCGCAACGGTGTTCTTACCTATGGCTTCAGCTACGACCGGCACGAATCATCCGACAAAAACCCTGTGCGTGACCAATCTCCCCAACGATACGACGGAGGAGGATGTCCGCGCTTTGTTCTCCGAATACGGCTCGGTACGGCAGGTCAGGCTGTTCGCGGGGGAGTGTTATCGCCGGGCCCAGGGTTACGGCCATCTCGACCTGGGCACCGAGGAAGCGGAGAGCGCCGTGGCCGCGCTCGACGGGCAGGTGTTCAACGGATCGATCATCCGGGTCAGTCACTTCGCGGAACATGCGACCGCGCCCGAGGCAGGGGACGCCCGCCCTGCTGGCCGAGCTCGGCGGCAGGACGATGAGACACCCAGCAACCTCCTCCGCCGCCGTTACGAGGTCGCGTCCGTGGAGAAGACCGACATGCCGGACGGCGGAGAGGGGGGCGACTGGTATCGGTACGTGTTGTCCAGCGGTCGCGCCCAGGTGACCGGGCTCCATCGTGGCACCCGGGAGGAGGTTACGGCCTACGCGATGAGCTGCGCCGAGGATTTCAACCTGCGGAGCGCGACCGGCAGGAGCGCGCGCGCGCCGACCTATCAGCGTAAGAAGTAGATCTTCCATACCCGGTCGCGCGACTGGCAGGATGGAATATGTCGTGCTATTCCGGCACGCACCTGTTACTGTGCCGCCCAGAGAGGACGAACCGGTCTCTTGATCGGGTCAAGGCATCCGCCGAATTCGACTGAAATCCCGCCGATTTCCCCGCGATTCTCGTTGAGCCCCGCCTCCCCGCGCCGATGTTGCGGCGTTCCGCTGTCGATGAAGTTCTTGTGCTTGGTCATTCTCGATAGTGTCAATCCCAACCAATGCACGCGTTTCAGAGACAGACGAATATGAACATCTACGTAGGCAATCTTCCGTACAGCGTTACCGATGCAGATCTGCGCGAGACCTTTTCCCGCTTTGGCGAGATCGCCCAAGTCAACGTGATCACGGACAAGTTCACAGGCGAATCCAAAGGATTCGGTTTTGTGGAAATGAGCAACAACTCCCAGGCCGATGCCGCGATCAAGGGCCTCAACGGCACCGACATGAAGGGCCGCAACATCACGGTCAACCAGGCCAAGCCCAGGGCTGACCGCCCCTCGCACGGCGGCCGGCGTTACTAAAGCCCACACGGGCTAGGCCGTACCGAGGGGTCCAGCTCGCGCTGGATTTCCTCGGGGCTGATGTACCCTCCGGTTCGGCCGGCGACCTGAGAGCATTCGTTGTGCATCCTCGGATACGTCCGCTCGACGTGGCCGTTTGGGAACCGTTGCCCGGCCGCCATGCAGTGTTCACGTCCCCTATCGGTGCGTCTTTCGCTTGCACCTGCACGCCGACGGCGTCGAAGAGGAGTGGGACGCGGTTAGTGAGCAGATCGCCGGGAGTGATCGGCATCTTCGCCGTGTAGACCCAGGACCGCGGACAGCCCAGGAACGACATCCGCTGTCCGTGAAGGGTGACCAAACCGATAAAACGGCTTCGGGGCTGTTCGGTTGTGCGGAGCGTGCGTCCGAACCCGGGCCCTCCACTCAGTTCCAGCCCGGT
>CAYNBI010000109.1:0-12180 GCA_964395315.1 uncultured Chromatiaceae bacterium
CATAACTGAATATTATAATTCTCTGATTTTTTCAAGTGCTCCGCCTACGGGCGGGACCCCAACGCGTTTGCTTCGCGCCTAAAACAGGTCTGCCGGCGGGCTCGACCAACCGCCGCTTGAACGGGTGGGTGAGGGTGTTGAGCCCCGTCCCTGGGGCCAAGTGGTACGCCGGCTCGAAACCGTGCTCGGCGCAGAGCGATTCGTCCCGGCCAGACTATATCCGCTCAAAGAGTGCGGCGATCCCTTGCCCGCCGCCGATGCACATGGTCACCAGCCCGAGTCGACCGCCGGTGCGCTCCAGCTCATGGAGCGCCTTCACGGTGACGATGGTGCCGGTTGCTCCGATCGGGTGACCCAGGGAGATGCCGCTGCCGTTGGGGTTGGTCTTGTCCATGGGCAGATCGAGGTCGCGGCAGACGGCCAGCGCCTGAGCGGCGAAGGCCTCGTTGACCTCGAACACGTCGATGTCGCCTATGCTTACGCTGCACTTGTCGAGCAGCTTCTTCACCGCCGGCACCGGGCCTATCCCCATGTACTTGGGCTCCACGCCCGCCAAGGCATAGCCGACGAGCCGGGCCATGGGCTTCAAGCCCTTGGCCTCGGCCGCCGCACGCTCCATCAGCACGACCGCCGCGGCCGCATCGTTGATTCCGGAGGCGTTGCCGGGGGTGACGGAGCCGTCCTTGCGAAACACCGGGCGCAGCTTCGCCATGCCCTCCATCGAGGCATCGCGCCGCATGTGCTCGTCGGTATCGAAGACTACCGTGCCCTTGCGGCTCTGCAGCTCGACCGGCACGATCTGGCCCTTGAAGTAACCCGCGTCGGTTGCCGCGACCGCGCGGCGATGACTCTCGACCGCGAGGGCGTCCTGGTCCTCCCGCGAGATGCCCCACTTCTCGGCGATGTTCTCCGCCGTGATGCCCATGTGGCAGTCGTCGAAGGGATCCGTCAGGGCGCCGACCATGGCGTCGATCACCTGACCGCTGTTCAGGCGCTGTCCCCAGCGCATGCCCGGGAGCCAATACTGACCGCGGCTCATCACCTCGGCACCGCCCGCGACGGCGCAATCCGCGTCTCCGAGCAGGATGACCTGGGAGGCGGAGACGATCGACTGGAGGCCGGAGCCGCAGAGACGGTTGAGGGTGAAGGCCGGGGTCTCGATCGGCAGACCGCCGTTCACGGCGGCGACCCGGCTGATGTACATGTCCCGCGGCTCGGTGTGAATGACGTTGCCGATCACGCAGTGTCCGACATCCGCCGCATCGACCCCGGCGCGGCTCACGGCCTCGCGCACCACGGCCGCGGCAAGGTCCGCGGGGGGCTGATCCTTCAGGCTGCCGCCATAACCGCCAATAGCGGTTCGTACACCGCTCAGAACCACGACTTCCCGATTCTCCGACATTGGATACTCTCCTCACGATTGGTGGAAACAAACGAATCAATCCCCGGGAAGCTTGCCAAGCGCGGCGAGCATGCCACCGGCCGGAACGCCGACCAGCGAAGCGGCCTCGTCATTCGCCTTGGGTGCTTCTCTGCGCCAATCCGGTCGCGGCCTCGCGGCGCGATGAGGCAGGGCGTTGGGGGCTGTCCATCCTCGGGTCGAAACCAACTATAGGAGACGAAGGACAACAAGGACAGGGTCTCCTTCATTTCAGAGCCGCCAGGCCACCCGTTTCCGGTGGCGGCGCTTCTTCGGCCCCGGCCGCAAAACTCCGACTTCGGGTAGGATAGCGGGTCAAGCCCCGTCTTCCTCCCCGCCCCAACGCAGCATCGGAGATGTAGAGTAATGGAAACCGGCCCGCGCGAGATCGTCACGCCCTTCCGCCCCATCCCGCTGGAGGTACCGGAGGGCATGAAGCCCAACGAGTTCTTCAACAGCACGGAGAACCTGAACGATCTGGTGCACAACAACGGCCTGCTGGTGAACCCGGAGAACCTGCTCCTGTACCGCAAGGCCCTGGGCCACTCGAGCGAATTCGACTGCTCAATCATCTACAACACCTCCCAGGCGATCCTGAACCCGCTGGGCAGGCCGGTGCGGCGCACCCAGGTGCCTGATGGCGTCAAACACGTCTGGAACCGAATGAACCAGGTGATCATCGGCTACATGCTGGAGCAGTACCCGGACCCGGCCGAGGCGCTGGTCCTCGCCGGGGAGGCGAGCCTCGACGCCACCTGGCCGCTGACATCCCCCGGCGTACCCAGTATCCGCATGCTGCACAATCACTTCATCGTCTTCCCGATGGACCAGCTCCGGACCGCGGATCAGGCGGACCCTGCCAACCCCAACCTCACCGACGGCGGCCAGCACAGCCTGTTCCAGGCCTACATGCGCGACGTGTACCGCCGCTTCTTCGACGAGGCGCTGGACTTGCGGATTCTCAAGACCGCGCATAGCGCCGAGTCCCAGCTCGCGCTGACCGGCTATCCCGAGGGCCTGCCCTGTTGGGAGATCCAGGGCGGCGCCGACGCGCTCAGGGACATCCGCTTCTGGCAGGAGTACGACTCCGTCCTGATGGGCTTCCTCGACTTCTACCGCACCTTCTTCTCCCAGGTCTCGAGCCGCAACGCCCCGATCCTGCCCGACGTCTATTTCGCGAAGCAGGTGGAACGGGTCCTGCTCTTCGACAACGATTTCCTCGCGACCGCGAAGAAGGTGCGCGACCACTGCATCCGGGACCCGGCTTACGCCAACTCGATCCGCTGGCAGCCCGCCTTCAAGCAGCTCATCTACCGCAACGACGCGGGCAAGCTACTCGTAACCATCAGCCAGAACTCGATCGGCAACGCCATCACCGAGCTTCTCGGCGTGGTGGTCAAGCGCAAGCCGGACGCGGCGGCGTATGGTGCCTTCGAGCCCAGGCTGATCGAGCGGCTGCTCGGGGTGCGCGCGCGCCTGATCGAGACGGACCTGGGGGAGGGCATCGCCACCGACTATTGGCCGGCGAGCTAGGCGCTACTCTCCGCGGTGATGGTCGGCGTGCGGCGGCGCGGTGCCATGGTGCTCACGGCCGGCCACCTCTCCGAGCGGATGCACGTGGACGTGGGCATGAGTATGGGTGTGCGGGTGGGCATGAATGGCCGCCTCGAGCACGCGGCGGTCGCGCAGCAGCACGGCGCGGGTGGCCAGCCTGCCGACCAGGCGCCGGTCATGCGAAACGAAAATCATGGCCTGGGGCAGCGCCGCCAGGTGTTCCACCAAACGCTGCTCGGTCGCCTCGTCAAGACCGTTGGTGGGCTCGTCCAGCAACAGCACCTCGGGCTCCATGGCCAGCACCCCGGCCAGGGCCACCAATCGCTTCTCACCCCCTGAGAGCCGGTGCGTGACGCGCTCACCCAGACCCGAGAGCCCGAGCAGGTCGAGCGTCGACTCGGCGATCGCCCGCGCCTCATCGGCGCCGCGGCCCTGATTCAAGGGGCCGAAGGCGACGTCCTCGAGCACCGTGGGGCAGAAAAGCTGATCGTCCGAGTCCTGGAACAGGAGCCCGACCCGGAGCCGCACCTCACGGAAGTCCGCCTCGGAGTGCCGCTCGGTGCCGAAGGCCCTCACCTTGCCCCCGGACGGCCGCAACAGGCCCACCAGCAGGAGCAGCAGGCTGGTCTTGCCGGAGCCGTTCGGGCCGACCAGCGCCAGCCGCTCCCCGCGGTGCAGCGCCAGATCCGCCCCCTCGAGCACCGGCCAGCCCTGATAGCCGAAATCGATTCCCGAGAGCTCCAGCAGCGGGACGCTCATCCCAGGCGGTCCAGGACGAGCAAGGCAGCCAAGCCGGCACCGAAAACGAGCGACAGCAGGGTATCGGCCGACGCCCACGCTGCGGTGTCCAGCAGGTAGAAACGACCATGGAAACCGCGGCACTTCATGGCCGCGCTCACCCTGCGGGCCCGCTCGAGGCCCCGCACCAGCAGCATACCCGCCAGCCAGCCGGTGACGCGCCAGGTATGACGGTCGCTGCGGGGAACGAAGGCGCGGGCGCGCATCGCGCGCCGCAGACGCAGAAGCTCCTCGTGCAGCACGCCCAGGTAACGCACCGTGAACAACAGCAGGTGCACCAGCTTGTCCGGGGCCTTGAGCCTCGCGAGCGCGTGCCCCATGGCAGCGGGCTCCAGCGTCCCCACCAATCCGAGGAGGGCGAGGACCACGGCATTGGCCTTGAGCGCGATCGAGCCCGCGCGCAACACCCCCTCCCAGCTTGCGGTCCAGGGGCCGAGCTGGACCCATGCCTCCCCGGGCACGGAAAAAGGCAGCGTAACGAACAGGACGGCCAGAAAGGCCTCCAGTCCCGCCATGCGGCGGACGAGCAGGCTCCAGTCGGGCCTGATCAGCGAGACCAGCAACAGGGCGGCTGCCAGGGCGACCAGAAGCGCCGTGAATTCCTTCAGGCTGACGGTGACCAGCGCAAAGGCCAGAACCGCGGCCAGGCGCAGCCGCGCGTCTCGTTTGCCCAACCAGCCCGGTTCACCATCGGCGGTTAGGGTGCCGAGACCGCTCATCGCCCGCGGGGGCCCCCGCGGCTCCACCACCAGAGCACCAGGCCCGCCAAGCCCAGAATGTAGCCGATGCCGCCGAGTAGGTCTTGCAGCCTGATCCGATCCTGGTGGGCGATCAACTGCTCGCGCAGGGGCCGCACCTGCCTGGCGACCGCTTGCTCAATCATGAGCTCGAGGTCGGGATCTGCCTTCGATCCGGGGCGCGAAGGCGGAGCCCCGGAAAACTCTGCCGCGGTCAGGGCCCACTCGGCTGCGTGGCCATCCAGAGTCTCGGCGCGAATGAGCAGATCGGCGGGGGCCGCCGGCAGATAGACGAATCCTCCCTCCGCGTCGGATTCGAGCTCGGCGAGCACGCGCCGCGCCGGAGACATGACGCGGATCCGAGCGCCGGCGACCGGGCCGCCATCGCTGCCGCGGACCGAGCCCTCCACCCGGTCCCCCGCGGCGAAGGCACTCACCTCCAACCCATGGGCGGCCGCGGGAGCGGACACGAGAGAGCAAGCGAGGACCAAGCAAGCGGCGAGGCAAAGCGGCAGGGTTCGGAGAGCAGCAGCGCGACTCACTTCGATTGGGCTCCCAACGGCTGTGATGACAAGACTTCCGGGGCCACGCGCCCGAGGAAGGCGATCACCGCTCCGGTCACCGCGGCCTCCACGACGACCAGGGGAAGATACGCGGCGAGGATGACCTGGGCCGCCGGCATCAGCTCCCTGCCGCTCAGGGCGAGGGAAACACTCATCAGCGCCGCAGTCAGCAACACCCCGAGCGCCCCGGCAGACGCGCCAAGCCAAACCTGCCTCCGCCCTCGCGTGCGGCGCACCGCGGCTCCGAAGAGGGCCGAGCAGGCCAGCGCGGGCAAGGCCAGGTTCATGGTGTTGACCCCCAGCACGATGAGCCCGCCGTAGCCGAAGAAGGCGGCCTGCAGCATGAGCCCCACCAGGATCGCCGGCACCGCGGACCACCCCAGCACCAGCCCCATCAGGCCGTTGAGCAACAGGTGCACGCTGCCTGGCCCCAGGGGGAGGTGGATCACCGAGACGACGAAGAAGGTCGCAGCCAGTACGGCCGCCTGCGGAATCCGCTCGTAGTCGAGCCGGCCAAGTGCCAGCGCCAGGACGCCCGCGGTAACCGCCGCGCCCGCCGCCAACACCGGCACGCTGAGGACACCATCCGGGATGTGTGCGATGGAACCAACCTCCCCGCTACAACCATGAGGGTTCCGCCCTGTTCTGCGCTTATGATCCACCAGATCAGCGTGGGCAACAACGCCGCGCGGGACCCCAGGAAATAATTCTTTTCTGAGCTGCGTTCTGGGGTATACTCCGCCCTCACGAAAAAGCGCCGACCGGTCGGCGCCCTGTCTCACGGTCGATCCCCCCTCCGAAGGCTCACCCGCATAGACATAATTGCCTCGCCTAGACCGGCCCGGAATCCCCGGGTAGGCCCTTGTATACCCCGCTCCAACCTGGCCCAGCGGTTGACGTTCGGAGCACACGGGAGCCTTTGGATTAGAGCCAGGTTCCCCGAGGAGTATTGATGACATTTCGCACACTTGGCCTCATGGAAGAGCTGGCTCGCGCCGTCGAGACGCGCGGCTACACGCAACCGACCCCCATCCAGATCCGCGCCGTCCCCGAGGTCCTCGCCGGACGGGACATTCTCGCCGGGGCACAGACCGGCACCGGCAAGACGGCCGCTTTCGCACTGCCCATGCTGCAGCTCCTGCAGTCCAGGGCGAGCGGAGACCGACGGCCGCGCGCCCTGGTCCTGACGCCTACCCGGGAGCTCGCTGCCCAGGTCGAGGAGAGCTTCCGCACCTACGGACAGCACCTGCCTCTGCGCTCGGCCGTCATTTTCGGCGGCGTCGGCATGCAGCCGCAGGTGGACCGGTTGCGCCGGGGCGTGGACCTGGTGGTCGCCACCCCCGGACGGCTGCTGGATCATGCCGGCCAGCGGACGATCGACCTCTCCCGGATCGAGATCCTGGTGCTGGACGAGGCCGACCGCATGCTCGACATGGGCTTCATCCATGACATACGCCGGGTGCTCGCGCTGCTTCCGCAGCGGAGACAGAACCTGCTGTTCTCCGCCACCTACTCGAAGGAGATCGAGCAGTTGGCCAACGGCCTGCTCCGCGACCCCGTCATGATCGAGGTCGCGCGCCGCAACACGGCGGCGGAGACCGTCCATCAGGTCGCGCATCCGGTGGAGAAGACCCGCAAGCGCGAGCTGCTCTCCCACCTGATTCACAGCGGAGGATGGGAGCAGGTCCTGGTGTTCACGCGCACCAAGCACGGCGCCAACCGGCTCTCCGACCAGCTCGGACAGGACGGCATCAGCGCCGCCGCCATACACGGCAACAAGAGCCAGAGCGCCCGTACCCGGGCGCTTCAGGACTTCAAGCGCGGCGGGGTGCGCGCGCTGGTCGCAACCGACATCGCCGCCCGCGGTTTGGACATCGACCGCCTGCCGCACGTGGTGAACTACGAGCTGCCCAACGTACCGGAGGACTACGTGCACCGCATCGGGCGCACCGGCCGCGCCGGCTCCGAGGGCGCCGCCCTGTCGCTGGTCAGCCCTGACGAGCACAAGCTGCTGGTCGACATTCAACGCGTGCTCAGGCGAGAGATCCCATTTCACACCGTCGCTGGCTTCGAGCCCCGACCCGGAAACGTCGCGGCTCCCGAGTCGCGCCGGCCGGTGAACGGAGCGCCAGCGGAACCACGCCGAGGCCAGCGCCGCCCATGGCGAGGCGACCGCCGAGCCGGGCAGCCGGGATAGTATCCGCGGCAAGCATTCGCCGTTCCGTGGACCCGGACGGCGGCAACCGTCGAGTAGCTTGTGTGTTGACTGCTCGGCCGTTTCCCACTTTCACAACACACAAGAGCGATAGAGACAGAAGCGATGAATATCTACGTAGGAAACCTGGCTTACAGCGTCACCGAGGACGACCTCAGGGATGCCTTCGCGGCGTACGGTGAGATCTCCAGCGTAAGCCTGATCACCGACAAGTTTTCCGGGCAGTCCAAGGGCTTCGGCTTCGTCGAGATGCCGAACAACTCCGAGGCCGACGCGGCCATCAAGGCGCTGAATGAGACGGCCCTCAAGGGCCGCAACATGAAGGTCAACCAGGCCAAGCCTCGCGCCGAGCGTCCCCCGCGCGGCGGTGGCGGCCGCCGGTACTGACCGACGGCGTCCGGGGAGGCCGACGGAAAGCCGCCCCCGGACGTTTCGCTCTTTACCCGAGGGTCAGCCCCGGCGGGTAACTTCTCAGAACGGCGAGGAAATCGTCCGCATAGCGGGCGAGCTTGCGCTCCCCGACCCCGTCCAGCAGGGCAAGCTCGGCCAGGTCGCGCGGCCGCCGCTCGACCATCTGCCGCAGCACCGTGTCGTGGAAGATGACATAGGGCGGCACCCCCTGCCCCGCGGCTAGCTCGCGCCGCTTGGTGCGCAGCGCCTCCCACAACGCCAGATCCTCCCCGGTGAGGTCAGGCCGCAGGGCATCTCCGCCGCGGCGCCTCGGCTTGCGGTCCCGGCGCAGCTCCAACGGCACCTCCCCCCTCAGCACCGGCCTTGCCGCCTCCGTGAGCAGCAGCGAGCCGTGTCCCGAGACGTCCACCGAAAGCAGGCCCCGCGCGACCAGCTGGCGAAAGACGGAACGCCACTGGCCCTCCTCCAGCTCGCGACCGAGACCGAAGACCTGGAGCCGATCGTGGCCAAGGCGGCGCATGCGCTCGTCGTCCTGACCACGCAGCAGGGCGATCAGGTAGTTGACCCCGAATCTTTGCCCCGTCCGGTAAACCGCGGACATGGCCTGTCGCGCGGCCAGGGTACCGTCCCAGGTATCGGGCGGCTCCAGGCAGTTGTCGCAGTTGCCGCAAGGCGCGGGCACCCGGTCGCCGAAGTAGCGCAACAGGGCCTCGCGTCGGCAGCTGGCGATCTCGCACAGGCCGAGCATGGCCTCCAGCTTGCGCCGCTCGACGGCCTTGTGACGCTCGTCGGCCTCGGACTGCTCCATCAGCTGTCGCAGGGTGAGCACGCCCTGCAGCCCGTAGGCCATCCAGGCGTCTGCAGGCATGCCGTCCCGCCCGGCCCTTCCGGTTTCCTGATAGTAGGCCTCCACGCTCTTGGGCAAGTCCAGATGGGCGACGAAGCGCACGTCCGGCTTGTCGATGCCCATGCCAAAGGCGATGGTCGCGACGATGATCACCGCATCCTCGCGCAGAAACCGCTCCTGGTGCAGGGCGCGCGTCTCGGCCGCGAGCCCGGCGTGGTAGGGCAGCGCCGTCCAACCCTTGGCGGTCAACCAGTCCGCCACCGCCTCCACTTTGCGTCGGGACAGGCAGTAGACGATGCCAGCGTCCCGCGGGTGCTCGCGGGAAAGGAAACGATGCAGTTCCTCGCGCGGGCTCTGGAACTGCCCGATACGATAACGGATGTTCGGGCGGTCGAATCCGCTGACGAACGACCGCGCCCGCTGCAGCGTCAGACGCTCGAGGATGTCGGCGCGGGTGGGGGCGTCCGCCGTGGCGGTCAGCGCGATCCGCGGCACACTGGGGAAGCGTTCCGCGAGCACCTGGAGCTGCGCGTATTCCGGGCGGAAATCGTGCCCCCATTGGGAAACACAGTGGGCCTCGTCGATGGCAAACAGGCTGATGCGCGATCGTGCCAGCAGATCCAGCGTCCGATCCGTGACCAGCCGCTCTGGGGCCATGTAGATCAGATCCAGTTCGCCGTCCGCCAGAGCCCGCTCCACCCCCAGCGCCTGCTCGATGCCCAGGGTGGAGTTGAGGCAGGCGGCGCGCACCCCGTTCTGACGCAGGGCCTCCACCTGGTCCTGCATCAGGGCGATCAGGGGCGAGACGACCACCCCCGTACCCGGCCGCACCAGGGCGGGGATCTGATAGCAGAGGGATTTGCCGCCCCCGGTGGGCATCAGCACCAGGGCATCGTCCCCCGCCGTGACATGCGCAACGATCTCGGCCTGGGCACCGCGGAACTCCCTGAAACCGAAGACGTCTCGCAGGACCTCCAGAGGAGCCGGGGCCATTGTCAACAACCGCCGCCGCTTACGCGAACCGCTCGCGCAGCGCCTCGAGATGGCGGGCACGGGTGAGCACCACGACCTCGTCGCCCACCTCCAGACGGGTGTCGGGCCCGGTGAGCAGGAGCTCGTCGCCGTTGCGGTAGACGCAGATGACCCGCGCGGCCTGCGGAAGGGCCAGGTCAGCGACGGGCGACGCCTGCTCCTCGCCGACACGGAAGGAAAACACCCGCGCGTCGCCGCGCAGGATGTCCGATGCTAGAGAAATGTCGCGACCCTCGGCTAGGTCCGCAAGGTAACGCCCCACCGTGTGCATGGGCACCAAGGAGTCCGCGAGTCCAAGCTCGGCGCAGATATGCTCCAGCTCCGGGTCCTCGATCTTGGTCACCACCCGCTGGAATCCCAGCGAACGCGCAACCAGGCTGGCAATGATGTTGGCCTGATCGTCGTGGGTGACGCAGAACAGCATGTCCGTGGCCTCCGGGTCGGCCTCCCGCAGGATGGCAGGGCGCGTACCATCGCCGTGGATGAAGCCGACGTCCAGCTCCTCGCGGATCTGCTCGATGATCTCCAAGTCCCGCTCGACCATGACCACCTCGTGCCGACGCTCCATGAGCATGCGCCCGGTAAGCACCGCCAAGGTCCCGCTGCCGATGAAGACGAAACGCATGTCGAAGGCTCCCGCTCGGGCCGAGGCCGGCGATCCGGCGCTCAGGGTTTGTACCAGGTGCCAGGATACAACAGCAACAGCAGGGCGAAGACCTCCACTCGGCCGGCGAGCATATCCAGGGTCAGCACGGCTTTGAGCCAGGGTGCGAGCTCAGGCCCGGTGATGCCGGTGGAAAGGCCGACAGTGGCGGTCGCCGAGACCACCTCCAGCAGCGCGTTGAGCGGATCGTGACCCATCGCGAGAAAGGGCAGCCACGAGCCGAGAATCACCAGCGGGAAAAGCAGGAGCAGAAGCAGGGCGTGCTCGATCTGCGCGGACTCCAGCACGCGTCCGGCAAGGGAGGGCTGGAGCACGGCATGGCGGGGAGTCTGGGCGCGCAGGATCGCGAGCTGGATCACCCGCAGCAGGATCAGGACCCGAAGCAGCTTCACGCCGCCCGCGGTGGAGCCAACCCCGGCGCCCGTCACCATGGACAATACCAGCACCCACTTCGCCTGTGGTTCGAGCGCCACGATGTCCAGGGTCGAGAACCCGGTGCCGGTCTGGGCACTCAGGGCCTGCACCAGGGCGTCTGCGGGGGCGACGCGCCCGAGCAGCCACAGCAGCAGGGCAACGAGGCACGCCGCCGCGGCCAGCGCCCGCAGCTCGGGATCCCGCGCCAGCTCCCGGGCACCCCGGGCGAAGGCGCGGTAGAACAGGGGCAGCGGCAGTGCGCCCAGAAAGGCCATCGTCAACAGGGCCGACTGGGCGCGACGGTCGAGTCCGGCCAGGCTGTCCGGGAACGCCGAGAAGCCGCCGGTGGAGACCGCGCTCAAGGTGTGGATCAAGGCGTCGAACAGGGGGAGCCCCGCAGCGAGGACCAACCCGAGCCCCGCCGCCGTCAGCACCAGATAGACCGCCAGCACCTGGCGGGCGTGTATGCGGACCCCATGGATCGGATTCTCTTCCTCCGCGGCGGCGTCGGCCAATTGGCGCATGTCCGCGACGCGCCCGAAGGCGAGGGCCAGCGACAGCACCACGATGCCCAGACCTCCGAACCACTGCATCCAGGCGCGGGTGAACAGAAAAGCGTCGGAGCGATGCTGCGGATCCGGCACCATGGTCAGGCCGGTGGTGGTAACCCCCGACACCGCCTCGAACCAGGCGTCCAGTGGGGCCAGCCCGGCCGCGGTCAGGGGCGCGGTCATGAGTCCCGCCGCAAGGACGAAGGCCAGAGCGGTCACCACCAACGCCTCACTGGCCTGCAGGGGCCGCTCCCCGGGCGACAGCCAGGCGCAGGCCCCGAGGGCGAGCGCGGGCACCACTGCCGCCAGCAGGAGGAACCAGGCAAGGCGGGTGTCCCCGCTCGCGAAGGCAAACAGGGTCGGCACCGTCAACAGGATCGAGAGCACCAGCGCCACCTGCCCGAGGTGGTGGCAGACCGCACGCGGCCGCACCGGCTGCCGAAGCGGGCGCGCCTGGGCGTTGAGGCTCGCCATGCGGAAGCGGTTCCCGCTAACCGGGCGGGTCCGCGGGCACCGCGGCAGGGTCGGGGGCCGCGTAGCCAAGCCGTTCCGAGATCCTGCGCGCCGCCTCCTGGACCAGAGGCACCCACTCGTCCCGGCGTCGCTCCCGCGGGGCGGACACCGAGAGTCCGGCCACCGCCACGCCTTGGGCATCGTGGACCAGAACGCCGATGCAGCCGACGCCGAGCTCGGCCTCCTCGTCATCAAACGCGAAACCCTGGGACAGGGCCCGTCGCGCCTCGCTCACCAGTGTTTCCGCATCGCGGATGCTGTGTCGGGTGTAGGAGGGCAGGCCGGACCGCAAGGCATAGGATCGAACCTCGGAGTCACCCGCCTCCCCCAGGAACAGCTTGCCGACCGCGGTCACGTGCAGGGGTGCCCGGCTGCCCACCACCTGCTCCACCCGCATCATCTGACTGGAGGTGACGCGCTCCACGTAGACCACCTCGTCGCGGTCACGCAGACTTAGGTTA
>CAYNBI010000110.1:0-11992 GCA_964395315.1 uncultured Chromatiaceae bacterium
ACGGGTACGCCCGCCAGGCGTGCGGCCCGCAGGCGGTGCCAGGAACTGTCCGCTACCAGCACCGGGATCTCCATCCTGTGGAGCGTCTCCGCGAGGCCCGTGCTCCAGGGGCTGGCCCCGGAGATCAGGAGACCGCCCTCGCCGCTGGCGCTGAGCCCGAGCCGCTTCGCCAGCCAGCCCAGGCTGAAGCCGTGCAGGACGACGGTAACCAGGATCAGGGCGAACACCAGCGGCAGCAGCAGCTCGCCCCCGCCGTAGCCCTGGGCGGCCAGGGCCGGTCCGAAGACGCCGGCCACCGCGGCGGCCACCACGCCGCGGGGCGCGATCCAGCCGACCAGCACGCGCTCCTGCCAGGTCATGCCCGCGCCGATGGTCGCGAGCCCGATGGCGAGCGGCCGCACCAGAAACAGGATCGCCGCCAGCAGCGCGAAGCTTCGCCAGTCGAGCTGGAGCATGATCTCCGGGTCGAGGTCCGCGGTGAGCAGCAGGAAGATCCCTGACACCAGCAGGACCGCCGTGTTCTCCTTGAAGCGCCGGATCTCGTTGATGCTCGGCAGTCGCATGTTGCCCAGCACCAGTCCCATCACGGTGGCGGCCAGCAGGCCGGCCTCCTCCAGCACCAGGTTCGAAAGCGCATAGGCGCCCAGCGCGGCGGCCAAGGCCATGGGGCCCTTGAGGTACTCGGGCACCAGGCCGGCCAGGTAGGCCCGCCCAAGCAGCCAGCCGCCGACGCCGCCCAGCGCCCCCGCAACCGCCAGGCCGAGGCCCAGCTCCAACAGGCTGTGGCCGATGCTCGCCTGACCGGCGCTGACGAAGTATTGGAATGCCACCACCGCCAGCAGCGCCCCCGTGGGGTCGTTCACGATGCCCTCCCACTTGAGGTAGGAGGCGGGGCGCTTGCGCAGCTTTGCCTGGCGGAGCAGGGGCAGGATCACCGTCGGGCCGGTCACCACGACGATCGCGCCGAACACCACGGCGACCTGCCAGGACAGGCCGCCGATGTAGTGGGCCGCGGCCGAGCCCAGGACCAGGCTGATGGCCACCGCCACCGTGATCAGTCGCTTGACGCCGGCGGCCGCGTTCTTCAGCTCGCTGAGCCGCAGGGTCAGGCCGCCCTCGAACAGGATGGCCGCGACGCCGAGCTGGATCAGCGGCTGGAAGGTGTCGCCGAGCGCAACGCTCGGACGAATGATGCCGAGCACCGGCCCTACCAGCAGCCCGAACAGGCTGAGGAGGACGATGGCCGGGATCCTGAGCCGCCATCCCAGCCATTGTGCGACCAGGCCGATAACGGCGATCAGGGCCAGGGTCTCGGTGATGTGGTGCATGGTCTGGTTACCTTCCTGCGCGTCCGGGCGGGCGCAACCCTGGCACACCGGTGCTGGCGCCGCAAGCGGGACCGGCGGCGCGCTGAAACGGTGGCGCGGGTTGGGCGGTCTCATGCACATGAGCAACCTGCCCCGGCGGGCGTGGCTCCGAGTCGGCTATCTCAGCGGGCCGCCGGGACCATATTGTCACTTTTGGTCAAGCGGAGACCCTCATGCAGACCCCTTACCTTGCTCACGTCTGGCTCCTGCGCCTGACCGGGCTGCTGTGCGCCTTCCTGGTTGCCGCGGCGCCTGCGCTCGCGGAGTGGCAGCGCGCCCCCGAATTCACCCAGGATGGGCCGGCTGCGTGGATCAACGCCGAGCCGATGCGCATCGCGGACCTGCGCGGGCGGGTGGTGCTGATCGACGTCTGGACCTTCGAGTGCTGGAACTGCTACCGCTCCTTCCCCTGGCTGCGCTCGGTGGAGGAGCGGTATGGCCCTCGGGGACTGGCGGTGATCGGGATTCACAGCCCGGAGTACGAGCGTGAGCGGGACCCGGCGGCGGTGGCCGAAAAGGTAAAGGAGTTTCGCCTGGATCACCCGGTGATGATCGACAACGACTTCCGCTACTGGGATGCGCTGGGCAACCGCTTCTGGCCTGCCTTCTACCTCATCGATCGCCAGGGCCGCATCCGCTACCGATTCTTTGGCGAGACCCACGAGGGAGATATCCGCGCGGGCCAGATCGAGGCCGCGCTGGAGCACCTGCTTGCCGAGCCGGAATGAGCCATGCCAGCCCCCGCGCTCGGCGTTAGAATGGCGACCCGCCGGCAGTCAACCAGGAACCTCCCGACCCATGAGCGAAGAGGGCATGCAGCCAGAGGTCAGCGCCAGCGGCCTGGTCAAGCGCTACGGCAGCTACACCGCCGTGGACGGCGTGTCCTTCGCCATCGCCAAGGGGCTCTGCTTCGGTTTCCTCGGGCCGAACGGCGCCGGCAAGACGACGACCCTGCGCATGATCCTGGGCGTCACGCCCAAGGACGGCGGCGAGCTCAAGGTGTTTGGCCTATCTGTGCCGGACCAGGGGCGCGAGATCCGCGCCCGCATCGGCGTCGTCCCCCAGGCGGACAACCTGGATCCGGACTTCACGGTCGAGGAGAACCTGGAGGTCTACGCCAGCTACTTCGGCATCCCGGGCGGAGAGGCGCGCGCCCGGATCGGCGAGCTGCTCGACTTCGCGGCCCTGACCGAGCGCCGCCGGGCGAAGACCGATACCCTCTCGGGTGGGATGAAGCGGCGGCTCACCATCGCGCGCGCCCTGATCAACCGCCCCGAGATGCTGGTGCTGGACGAGCCCACCACCGGGCTCGATCCCCAGGCCCGCCACGTGATCTGGTCGCGGCTCTCGGACCTGCGCGCGCGCGGCATGACCCTGCTGCTCACCACCCACTACATGGAGGAGGCGGAGCGCCTGTGCGATGAGCTGGTGATCATGGACCGCGGCCGGATACTGGATCAGGGTGCGCCGCGTGCCCTGATCGCGGGTCACGTGGAGCCCGAGGTGATCGAGATCCGCGGCGGCGACGGTGACGGCTTCGCCGCCGTGGCCGAGGCGCAGGGCTGCCGTCTGGAGCGCCTCGGCACCAGCCTCTACTGCTACACGCGGCAGCCCGCCCCCCTGATCGCACACCTCCAGCAGGCCCGCGGCACGACCTTCCTGCACCGTCCGGCGGGCCTGGAGGACGTCTTCCTTCGCCTGACCGGGCGCGAGCTGCGCGACTGAACGTCTCGGCTCAGTACTCGAAGCTCCACTCCAGCTCGCGCGCCTCCGGGTCGATGCGGACCCGCTTTCCTTCCCCGGCCTCCCCGGTTGCCGCGCCCACGGCGAGGGTGATCTCGACCCGTTCATCGAGCCAGCGCGCGAGCTCGCTCTCGCCGCCGAGCGCGATCCGCCGCTCGGCGCGGGCCGCCAGCTCCAGCAGGTCGCGGCGGGCGTCGTCGTCCGGCTGCGCGGCCAGGGTGCTCGGCAGGGGCGCCGGGCAGAGGAGAAAGAGCCCGGCCGCGTAGTGCTCGATACCCCGGCGCACCAGCATTCGGGACGTGGCGTCCTGCAGGGTCGAGGCCAGCACCATGCTGCGGTCGGGGTAGCGGCGCGACAGGCGCTCCAGGGCCTGGTCCGCGAGCGGCGGGAGCCGGTTGCTCGCCGTGCGCGTCGCGTCCGCGGGGGGGATGCCGACGATCAGCATGCGCACGATTCCGCGCCCCGAGCGTGCCAGCAGGGTCGGGGCGAGGCGCACGGCGAAGCGGTCCAGGTCCTTCATGGGTTCGCTCAGCTGCTCGTAGGGAATGAGCTGCGGGTGGTGCTTGCGCGTGTTGTCCCGCACCGGGGCGTAGGTCCAGCCGTCCAGGTAGCGGTCCGCCGCCCAGCGCGCGTGCTCGATGATGGCGAGGCGCTCCCCCTCCAAAGGTGCGAATGCAAAGGATTCCACCAACTCCTCGGGCACTGCCCTGCAGTCGGTGACGGCAAGCTTCGCCCACAGGTGGTCCGCCTGATGACGGTTTGCGTTGCGGTAGGAGGCGGGCAGGGCTTCCCAGGGGCGCCCGGCGGGCTCCTCGGACGGGTCCCGTCCCTGCGCCGCGATGCTGTCCTGGTAATGGTCGTGAATCACCCGCGCCAGCTCGTCACCCTGGTGGTCGAGCAGTACCTCCGGTTGGCAGGCGTCACGCAGCCAGGAGAAGGGCATGACCTGGCCGTCCCAGTCGGCCACGCTTCCCGCCGGCTCGGATTCGCCGACCTCCAGGTGGATGGCGGGGGATACCGCTTGCTGGGCTGAGATCAGTTCCGCCAGCTTGCGCGCGGTCTCGAGGCCATGCTCCGGCACGTTCTCGCAGACATAGACCCCCGTGACCGGAGGCTGGCCGATGAGATCGGGGTGCTCAGGCATGGTGAAGCGCAGGCGGCAGAACTGATTCGCTTGCGGAAAGCTCGCCTCCCACTCCGCGCGCTGCGCCCCGGGGTCGGGGCTGCAGAAGGTCAGCACCGGCAGGCGCTCCCCGTAGTGGATCAGGCGCAAGGCGTGCACCGCGAGCGCGCGGGCCGGCCGGGCGGTGCCGGCGATCAGCAGGTGCACGGTCTGCCCGAACGGCGGATCCATGCCGGCGTGCAGGGGCCAGCGGGCGAGGCAGGACCGGGCGGCCTCGTACTCGAGGTCGAAGGTCTGCAGGGTGGCGCGCGCATCGGCGGGCAGCCGCGGCAGGGCAGGGACGGGTGCGCCGCAGTGGACCAGGATCACCCGCAGCGGCGGCCGGCGCGCCGTGCGCCGAGCGCAGATCTCTTCCAGTCTCGCGGTCAAGGGATCCAGGTCGGGTAAGGGGTCCGCCAGGATCAGGGTGTCCGCCGAGTCCAGGGCGCGGACCGCTGGCAGGGTATCCGCTACCTGTTTGGCGCGCCGGTCCCCGGCGCGGAGACGCTGGAACAGGTATCCGGCGACACGGCCCGAACCCGCGACCAGGATACGATCGGATGTGAACAGGGACATGGCCGCTCCGCTTCTGGCGTTGCGCCCATGATCCACGCTCCGGGCCGGATGTTCAAAGCCGGGACGTGTCCGGGCGCGTCTGGCGGTGGCCGTAGCACCAGCGGTTCTGGATGTTACCCGGGTTGCGCACGGTATGGGGGACGCCGGCGGTGATGAGCACCTCCTCGCCGACGGCCGGGCGCAGCCTGCATCCCTGCATCTCGATCTCGACCTCTCCCGCGACGGGCATCACCAGCTCGTCGACGGCGTGCACGAAATCCGCCCACACCTGGCCCGGCGGGTCGGTCCAGATGCCGCAGCCGAATCCCCGCGCCCGCCAGTCGTCGGACACGTGGTCGAGGTCAGGCACGGTCATCCCGAGCTGTGCAGCACCTCTCCCGTCTGGTCCTGCACCGAGACCTTGATCGGGATGCCCTCGCGGATGCTGGCGCTGACCACGCAGAAGTCCTCGAACAGGGTCTTGCAGCGGTCGAAACGCTTCGAGCCCTTGAGCTCCTCGCTCACGATCAGCTTGACCTCCATGCCGCCGATGCGCAGGCGCTTCTTCTCGTTGCGGATCAGGATGCAGGTGGCCTCGGTCTTGAGGCTGTTGGCCGGCGGCTCTTCCTTGGCGAGGCAGTAAAGCAGGCTCGCGCTGAGGCAATTGGCGGCGGCCGCCGCGAGCAGGCGGGAGGCGTTGGGTCCCGCGGCCCCGCCCAGGGGCGGGGGCTCGTCCATGAGCAGCTCAGCCGCCTTCTTCCAGTCGAAGCGGACCTGGATCTGATAGTCTTCCTGCTGTTCCAGGTGGATGGTGAAGCGGCCTTCTTCGGACATCTGGGTTTCCTCGTTAGATTGCGGTGCCGGGCGTCAGGCGAAGCGCTCGCGCCAGCGGGGGTTCTTGGGATCGCGGGCGGTGCGGGCCGCGGCCGCCCGGAAGGAGTCGCCGTCGGCGGTCAGTCCGCGCCAGTCGCCCGAGCGTATCACCGCCCGGCCCCGGATGCGCCCGCGGTAGAGATAGATCCATGCGCGGCCGTAAGGTGAGGGGATCAGGGTGCGGTCGTACAGTCGCGGGTAGTCCTCGAGCCGGTCCAGCCGCTCGAGGTCTCCCGCGTCGATCCGGTAGACCTCGCCGGCGATTGCCGTGTTTCCGCCCCTCGCCACCCCCGGGTAAGCGCCGAGCTGAAACATGGTGAAGCAGGGCTCGGTGCGGTGGGGCCCGAGCAACTCGGCCCCCGCCAGCAGGTGGTGGTTGACCTCTCCCGCCAGCAGGGTGCCGTAGACGAACGCCTGGTGACGCATCAGGGCTCGATCCGCGTCCCCAACACCTGCAGGAACTTGCGCATCCACTCCGGATGCGCCGGCCATGCGGGTGCCGTAACCAGGTTGCCGTCGACGTAGGCATTGGAGAAGGTCTCGTTGACCTCGCACCAGCAACCGCCCGCGCGCTCGATGTCGGGCTTGACCGCCGGGTAGGCGGTGGCGCTTCGACCCTCCAGTACCCCCGCGGCCACCAGGATCTGCTGGCCGTGGCAGATCGAGGCGATGGGTTTGCCGGCCTCGGCGAAGTGCCGGACGATCTCGATTAGCCGCTGGTTGAGGCGCAGGTACTCCGGCGCGCGCCCGCCGGGGATCACCAGGGCATCGTACGCAGCGGGTTCCACGCTGGCGAAGTCGGCGTTGATGGCGAAGTTGTGCCCGGGCTTCTCGCTGTAGGTCTGGTCGCCCTCGAAGTCGTGCACGGCCGTGCGCACGCTGTCCCCGGGCTTCTTGTCGGGGCAGACGGCGTGGACCTCGTGTCCGACCATCAGGAGCATCTGAAAGGGCACCATGGCCTCGTAGTCCTCTACGAAGTCGCCTACCAGCATCAGGATCTTCTTTGCGGCCATTTCGCGCAGTCTCCTCGGTGAATTCGGGATTGGGAACGGTCAAACTATAGCGAACAGCGGCCGTTGCGAGCCACAGGATGCGAAAGCCACGGTGGCGCGGTTCGGCCGCACTCGCTCGCGCGGTTGTTCTCGAGACCAGGGTCGCGGCTCATGACAGATCGTCCACATCCACCCAGGTCGGCGCGCGGTCGCGGTGCCGTCGGCAATCCTGAAAGCCGTTACGCGGAGCATCAGCGGGAGCCCTTCGACGACGGCTGGCCTCGGGAGCAGGACGCGGGACGGCGCACCGAGCTCACGGTTGACACCAGCCGCACCGTCATTAGCCGCAACCAGTCACCGGACATCCCCTTCGACCGCTCCGTCAACCCTTACCGCGGCTGCGAGCACGGCTGCGTGTACTGCTACGCGCGCCCGTCTCATGCCTGGCTGGGGCTCTCGCCGGGGCTCGATTTCGAGAGCCGGCTGTTCTACAAGCCGGATGCGGCGAGGCTGCTGGAGCGGGAACTGGCCGCGCCCGGCTACCGGCCCGAGGTGATCGTGCTCGGGGCCAATACCGATCCCTACCAGCCGGTGGAGCGGCGTCTCGGTATCACGCGCGGGATCCTCGAGGTGTTGAGCGCTTGCCGCCACCCGGTGGCGATCACCACCAAATCCGCCGGCGTGCTGCGGGATCTTGACCTGCTGGCCGAGATGGCGCCCCATCGGCTGGCGGCGGTCCAGGTCTCCGTGACCACCCTCGATGCGGCGCTTGCCCGGCGCCTGGAGCCGCGGGCCGCATCGCCCATCCGGCGTCTGGAGACCATCCGTACCCTCGCCGATGCGGGGGTTCCGGTCGCGGTGCTGGTGTCGCCGCTGATTCCCGGCCTCACCGACGCGGACCTGGAGCGGGTGCTGGAGGCGGCGGCGGAGGCGGGCGCGACGCGCGCGGGCAGCCTGTTGATTCGACTCCCCATGGAGGTCAAGGAGCTGTTTGGCGATTGGCTGGACACCCACTACCCGGAACGTGCCGCCAAGGTCCTGAGCCTGATCCGGCAGTGCCGGCAGGGCAAGCTCAACGACGCGCGCTTCGGCACGCGCTTCACGGGCACCGGCCCGGTCGCCGGGCTGCTGCAACGGCGTTTCGACCTGGCCGCGCGGCGTCTGGATCTGGGCGTGCACGGCGAGAGCTGGGAGCTGGACACCTCCCGGTTTCGCCGTCCCAGGGTCGCAGGTGCCCAGCTGCCGCTGTTCGGCGACGATGTCTGAGCGCCGGAACCCGCGTCGACCAAGGGTATTGGATTACCACTCCCCGCGCGGGTACATCCCGGAACGGGACATGCCATACTTCTCGCCATCTTGCTTGCTGGCGGAGCTCGAGCTCCATCCGGCCGCGGCGCCGGGCCACGCCTCGGGCATTGGCCCTCGCCCCACGCTGACGATGTCCACGTCTTGGGATGATCGATGGAAACTACGGGCGATATTTCACATCACGGGCTGGGTCGGATCGATCCGGAGGTCTTCTTCGACGATTTCCTTGCGGCCGATCCGAAATACGGCGCCATAGGTCCGATCCTGGACAGGCTGCGCCTCGAGATCGCGAGGCTGCTCGGTAACGGGTCGCTCTCGTTCAGCGAGTTCGTCGACATGATGTCGATCGAGTACGACAAGGATGGCGAAATCCTGCCCAAGGACGACGAGATGCTCAAGGCGCTCGCGAAGGCCATGAAACAGGTCGACGTGACCCGCGAGGCGCTCAAGTTCGCGGCCTCAGCCGGTCTGACCTCGGACCAGATCGCCGAGGGTCCCACCTGTCTCAAGGTCCCGGTCGCGCTCCTGCGCAGTGAAGCCGCCTTCTCCCGTTTTGTAAGAAGCCTGAGCCGGGAGTATCGCGGCTGCGAGGACTATCCTGCCCTGATCCGCTCGGTTTACGCCCTGAAGGTGCACCAGAAACCCCTGTTCCTGCTGTTCGACCACGAGGCCAGAATCGTCGCCTACTGCTCGCCCACCTGGAGCATGCAGGAAATGCGCGAGCCGATTCTTTCGAGGTCGAACAAAGTCGCCATGGACATCTACAACAGGAAGTCTCCGATCGAGCAGATCTGCGCCCTGGTCCGGGAGATTCCCGACGGGCACGTGAAAGTGATCTATCTCGGAAAAAGCGAGTCGCGGGCTCAGCATGGCCATCCTGTCCCGCCCGGAAGACCCGGCTAAGCCAGTGTTGTCCCCCGACTGGCGCCGGGAAGGCTTGCGTTTTCCGCTCGCCGCGGGTTCCTGATGTCCTGACGGAGAGGCCCCTGTGGCAACCAAGATCTTCGTCAGCCCGCCCGTTGAAGCCCTGTGTACGTCCGTGTTGTTTTTTCGTTCGCTTGGGGTTGACTTGGACGGAAAGCTCTCGGACGGCGCGGTCATCTGGACGATCGTCAGCGGGGACATCAAAGCCATGCTCTGGATCCCGCCCTGCCCCTTCACAAAAGCTCGCGGTGCGGCAGCGAGCGGCACCGGGATCGCTCGGCAATGACGGGAGAAGTTGTCACTCTGCTGCTCTGGCTCTGCGCCGTCGGCAGCGGTCTGATCGCGGGCGTTTTCTTCGCCTTTTCCACCTTCATCATGCGCGCCTTCGCCCGGATTGAGCAAAGCCAGGGCATAGCGGCGATGCAGGCGATCAACACGACCATTCTTGGCTCGCTCTTCATGCCCGTCTTTTTCGGAACGACGTTCGCCAGTCTGGTTCTGGCTGGCGTCGCCCTCTGGGGCTGGGGCGAGTCCGGCAGCCTGGCGACTTTGGCCGCCAGCCTGATCTATGTGGTCGGCATGTTCATCAGCACCGTCGCCTTCAACGTGCCCCTGAACAACGCCCTCGCCAATGTCGAGGCCTCGGGAACCGGGGCGACGAGCCTCTGGGCGCGTTACGTCGTTGAATGGACGCGCTGGAACCACCTGCGAACCGTGTCGTCCACGATCGCCTGCGTACTGTTCGTGTACGCAATTGCATTGAGGTAGACGGTCCAGCATTGAGTGCAGGACCGCCATGCTTCCGCCAATGCAGGCCAGCCCCATGCCGGGTCTGCTCGGGGCGCGTGCAGAATCACCCAATCAACGGAGAAATCCTATGCCATACGTCGACGGATTCGTCGCTGCGGTGCCGACGGCCAACAAGGAGAAGTACCGCCAGGTCGCGGAACGGGCGGCGGCCGTGTTCAAGGAGCATGGCGCATTGAAGGTGGTGGAGTGCTGGGGAGACGATGTGCCGGAGGGCAAGGTCACGTCGTTTCCCATGGCCGTCAAGCGCCAACCCGAGGAGACGGTGGTCTTCTCCTGGATCGTCTGGCCCTCCCGAGAGGCGCGAGACCGGGGCATGAAGGCCGCCACGTCCGATCCGCGCCTGCAGCCGGATGCGCGGCCCATGCCATTCGACTGCCAGCGGATGATCTACGGCGGGTTTGAAGTGATCGTCGACGAATGAGCCGATCGCGGCCATTCGACGGACGAAGACAGGCTGCATGCAAGCGTGACAGCGAAAGAAGACGCACGAGATCGATGAGTATCTTCGCGGCCACGCGGGCCGCCAAAGCCGGTGTCATGGGGGCAAAGACGCGCTGACGGGAGAATGCTGAAGTTGCCTGACGATACGACGTCGGCGATGCAGTCAAGCCATGATGTGAGCGCCCGAGTCCACGTACAGGGTATCGCCGGTGATCCGACGCGCGGCGGGGCTAGCCAAGTAGGCGCAGAGGCGCCCGACGTCGAGGATGTCCACGAGCTCTCCCAGGGGTGCCCGCCGCGCCGCCTCGTCGATGAGCCGGTCGAAGTCCTTCAGGCCGGACGCGGCGCGGGTCTGGAGCGGGCCGGGCGAGATGGCGTGTACCCTGATCTGCTGAGGGCCGAGCTCAGCGGCGAGGTAGCGGCAGGCCGCTTCGAGCGCCGCCTTGACCGGACCCATGAGGTTGTAGCCCGCGACGACCTGCTGCGCGCCATGGAAGGTCATGGCGAACAGGCTGCCTCCCTCCTTCATCAGGGGTTCCGCGAGCCTTGCCATGCGGATAAAGGAGTGGCAGGAGATGTCCATGGCCGTTGCGAAACCGTCGGTCGAGCTGTCCACCAGGCGTCCCTGAAGGTCCTCCTTCGGCGCGAACGCGATGGAGTGCACCACGGTGTCGAGCCGACCCCAGATCCGCTCGACATCCTCGAAGACGGCCTCCAGCTCACCGGGTACAGACACGTCAAGGGGCAGCAGCAGCTCCGCGCCCAGATCGCGAGCCAAGGGCTCGACGTAGGCCTTGGCCTTGTCGTTGAGGTAGGTGATGGCCAGCTCCGCCCCTTGCTCTCGGAACGCCTTGGCGCAGCCGTAGGCAATGGAGTGCTCGTTGGCAATGCCGACGATCAGGGCCTTGTGGCCAGCCAGAACTGGGCTTCGCGGATCGGAATTCATCTCTGTCTCACCCTCATGTCCGCTCGATCAGCCGCCGGGTATGCCGGGCGATCATCAGCTCCTCGTTGGTGGGGATCACCCAGGCCGACGCGCGGCTGTCGACCGTGCTGATGCGCGGCTCGTGGGCGGCGTTGGCAGCGGCGTCCAGACAGACCCCAAGCCAGGCGGCATCGCGGCAGACCCGCTCCCGGATCTCAGCGGCGTGCTCCCCGATGCCGGCGGTGAAGACCAAGGCGTCCAGCCCGCCCAGGGCCGCGGCGAGGGAGCCAAGCTCGCGCCCGATGCGGTAGACGAAGAGGTCCACTGCGAGGCGCGCCCGCGGCTCGGAGCTCGCCAGCAGGGTGCGCATGTCGCTGGAGAGCCCGGAGACACCGAGCAGCCCCGACTGCTTGTAGATCAGCCGCTCGATGGCGCGGGCGTCCATGCCGCGCTGATCCATCAGATAGAGCAGGACGCCGGGGTCCAGGGAACCACTGCGGGTGCCCATCGGGAGCCCCTCCACGCCCGTGAAGCCCATGGTGCTCGCCATGCTCTTGCCGCCTTTCATGGCACAGGCGCTCACCCCGTTGCCGAGGTGGCAGACTACAGTCCTGCCGGAGGCCGCGCGCGGGTCGAACCCAGGCAGTACCGAGGCGATGTATTCGTACGACAGGCCGTGAAAGCCGTAGCGGCGCACGCCCGCCTCGGCGTATTCGAGCGGCAGGGCATAGAGCTGGGCGATCTCCGGGTTGGTGCGGTGGAAGGAGGTGTCGAAGCAGGCGACCTGGGGCAGGTCGGGCAGGCGCTCCAGCAGCCGTCCCACCGGGGCCAGGTTGTGGGGCTGATGTAGGGGGAACAGCGGGATGAAGCCTTCAAGATAGGCCAGCACCTC
>CAYNBI010000111.1:0-11647 GCA_964395315.1 uncultured Chromatiaceae bacterium
CAGGTCGTTGACCCAGTCCACCGTGGTCGTGGTGTTCGCCGTGTTCTCGATGGTGTAGGCGGGGTAGTTGAACTGGCTGGCGGGGCTGGGCGCGACAAGGGCTGCAACTGCAGCTCGGTCTTCCGCCGCGGGCCCGTAGCTCCAGACCGTGGTCGCCGGCAAGTTGCACGCCGGGTTGGCTGCACAAGCGGGGGACACGGCAGGGTCGGCCCAGAGGCCGCCCGGCAAGATCTGTTGCTGGAACTGCCGGACCGCGATGTCGTAGTCGTTGGGAATGGGCTGTCCACTCGCGTCGACCGCGTTGTCCATCACCGGCGGGATGACCAGCGGCGTGACGTACTTGGGGATGGTCAGCGGGTCCAGCGTGCCCCCGGGAACCGGAACGGCCATCGCGCCGGACACCGCCAGCGTGAGAGGCGTCAGAAGCAACGCCCCCCTGCAGAAGGAACTCACATTTACGGTTTTCAATTTGTGCACTCCTCGAAATCTTCCTGATGTTGAGATCCGACCGGCCGCTTTGTCGTGGTGTACGAAGTAAAGCTGGCTGACCTGGCCAGAGGGAGAGCACCTCGCTAGTCACTGAAGACTGCAGGCAGCGTGCCAACAGGAAGTGCATCCTCCAAAAGGGGGCGAGAGAAGCGCGGAAGCGCGGGCAGCGAAGGCTCGTCCAGCACGGCCAGGACGCTGCCGACTGGACGGCCCGGGCCAGGCGGAACAAGGGCCGCAGGGTGGCGGTGAAAGGGAGCGGACATGTCGGAAATGGCCTGCGCGAACGGCGCGGGGTGCGCGACGCCAAGGCCCGCTGCCGATTCCGGAATCCGCCCCGGCGGCAGGCCAGTCACGAAAATGTCATGTTGTCACATGACATCTTTGGCATATACTCTGCGCCATATCACGCACAACAAGAATAAGATCGACTGCGCGATAGGGGCTCAGGCAAGAGCAATAACAATGTCTGGAGGAATGGAATCGTGCAGGTGCCCGTTGAGCTGCAGTCGCTGGTCGATATCTACGATCAGCCCTTCGTCATCATCAATCCAGACCACCGGGTCGTCGTCATCAACAGGGCCTTCGAGGAGCGGTACGGCGTCAGCCGCGCCGACGCCTCGGGACGCGCCTGCTACGCCCTGATCCCCTGCCGCAACCGGCCCTGCCCCTGCGGGCCAGACGGCGCGAACTGTCCCTTCGCCGACGTGTTCCTGCGCGGGATCTCCCAGGCCTCCGCGCACACCTACCGCGACGCCGAGGGAAGGGAGCACGTGGTCCGCGTCCAGGGCTACCCGGTGCGCACCACGAGCGGCGAGATCTACCTGGGCGAGCTCATCCAGGAGGACGCGCTGCGCCATCACCCGGAAACGGACAAGGATCATTGCCCCGAGGCGCGCCTGATCGGGGACGCCCCCGCCTTTCGTCAGACCCTCGGCCAGCTCGTGCTCGCGGCCGGCTCCGAGGCGCCCGTTCTGCTGCAGGGCGAGACCGGGACCGGCAAGGAGCTGGCGGCGGCCTACATCCACCGCCACTCCGCCCGCCGCAACCGGCCGTTTCACACCCTGGACTGCAGCACCCTGACCGAGGACCTGTTCGAGAGCGAGGTCTTCGGCCACGAGCGCGGCGCCTTCACCGGCAGCACCCGCGAGAAACCGGGGATGTTCGAGATCGCCCACCGGGGCACGCTCTTTCTCGACGAGATCGGCGAGCTGTCCCTGCCGCAGCAGGCGAAGCTGCTGCGTGTGCTCGAGTCGGGCCAGTTCCGGCGCGTCGGCGGCACCAAGATGCTCCGCGCGGACGTCCGCATCATCAGCGCCACCAACCGCAGGCTCTGGAATGCCGACTGGTTCCGCAGCGATCTCTACTTCCGCATGGCCTGCATCACCGTGAACCTGCCTCCGCTCACCAAGCGCCGGTCCGACATCCCGGCGCTGGCGCAGGAGCTGTTGGCGCGCATCGGCCACTCGTCGGGCCAACGCTTCACCCTCGATGACGAGGCGCTCTACATCCTCCAGTCCTACGATTACCCGGGCAACATCCGCGAGCTGCGCAACATCCTCTGGGTGGCGGCCGTGAACTCGCCCAATGGGCTGATTTCCGCCGGGCTGGTGGCCGCTGCCCTGCCCGAGCGTGTCAACGGGTGCGGGAAGACCTCGGAGCTGCCAGCGGGGGGTATGCCGCAGTTCCAAGGATCGATCAGGACACACGCCTCCCCTGCGCCGGCGGCAAATGCGCCCGAACCGCCGCCGCGCGCGCAGTGGGAGGCGGATCATCTGAAAATGGTCCTG
Organism: uncultured Chromatiaceae bacterium; assembly: GCA_964395315.1. GTDB lineage: Bacteria > Pseudomonadota > Gammaproteobacteria > Chromatiales > Chromatiaceae > CAVORB01. The sequence continues at coordinate 2,277 of CAYNBI010000111.1, forward strand.
GACCGCCACGACGGCAACCGGCGCGCGGTGGCCGCCGCGCTCGGCGTGAGCGAGCGCACCGTCTACCGCAAGCTGCGCAAGTTCGGGCTGGGCTGAAGCGCCCCGGCCTCAGGCAGCACAAAAAAAAGGCCCGGACATCCTGTCCGGGCCGGGCGGCGCTCCCGCCGCTGGTCCTCCTTATCTAGCCACCGATTCTCGTGCTCAGGCCGCGCTCCGGGCGTGAGAAGGTGTGGCACACGGAACAATCCCTGCCCTTGTCCTGCACGTGCTTCTCGTGGACCTTGTTGAAGCTCATGGATCCCTTGTTGCCGTGGCACTGGGTGCACACTTGCGAAGTCGGGCCCTTCAGTCCGTAGCCGAGATCGCCCTTGAGATCCATCCGCGCGGTGCTGCCGTGGCACTGGTTGCAGCCGAGCGCGTTGTCGGCGGTCTCCACGCCATGGTTGATGGTCTGGTAGGTGTGCACCGCCACGGCAGACGTGCTCGGGGGCATTTCCAGATCGCCCGGAAGACCGTCGCACACGCTGCTCGTTTCGGCGTTCACCTCGTCGAGCCCGAGCCCCACCGCCACCGCGCGGCAGAAGCTGCCGGTGCGGAAGAACTCGAAGGTGGAGTGGCCGACCAGGGTGTTGTCCGCGTCGTTCCGAGCCAGCTTGCCCCAGTGCTCCTTCATCGGATAGAGCTTGGTGCCGAGGCTGGTGCTCTTGACGTCGCCGTTCGGCATGCCGAGGACGTAGGCAGGATCACCCGCGTTGAAGTCGCCCACAAAGTTCCCGGCAACGGTCGCATCGAGGGGCACGGTGGGAACACCGTCCAGTGACTCGCCGAGGTAGTAGACCTCGCTGGTGCCGTTGAACCAGGCGTAGCTCGGGGTCAGGCTGGCGCTGCCGAGGCCGCCCTTGTCCTCCCGCGGCAGCCAGCCGCCGCGCCCGTTGCAGGCCGCCGCCGACGGGTGCGGGTCCTGCCAGTCGCGCGCCACCTCGGTGCCGACATCGGCCTTGGCGTAGCTCGGGATGTGGCAGGTCTGGCAGGCAACCTTCTGGGCATGCTTGTCCCTGCTCGATCCAGTCCGTGAGCTGTAGTCGCCGTGCGGCCGATCCGAATGGCAACCGCTGTTCTCGCAGGTGAAGCGGTCCGGGGTGTCATTTGGCCGCAGGTCGAGGCCACGCCCCCGCACCCGGTGGCCGGTGCCGTCCGGCAGGGTCTCGCCGTGACAGTCGGCGCAGGTCAGGTTCTGACCCGCCGGGCTCATGTGCATGTCGATGGCGACGCTCGGGGCCTCGTTCTCCTTGGACAGGTCGCCGCGCTTGGCGCCGTTGGCACCGGCCGCCCCGGCGTGACAGTTGAGGCAGGACTTGCGGGTGGTGCGATGGACCGTCTGCGCCGCCGCGAGGGTGGTGAGCGTCATCGGCGGCATCGGCACGTCCGCGGGCAGGGTGTCGCTGCCGGCCGGCAGGAACTGGAAGTCCCCGGTGTCCGGATCGACGTCGGGGATGCCGGCGAAGCCGGTGCGCACCAGCTCGGCGCCGTCCGACTCGATCAGCCCGCCGCTGCCGTCGTCAATCATGTTCAGCAGGGTCAGGTCGCTGAAGCCGTAGCCGTTCGCCGTCCAGTCCGGGAAGCGCTTGTAGGCCTCCTGGTGGCACATCAGGCAATCGATGTTGGCCAGCTGCTTCTGCGCCTCCGCGGACTCGGGCTTCAGCAGCTCGAACTCGGACTGGGCCATCGGGAAGCGGCCGTTGCCCACGTGACAGCCGGCGCAGGTGAAGCGCGGGGAGTTCTCGTGGGTACCGCAGTAGGTGTTGATACCTGTGGCGATCAGGTCACCCGCTGCCTTGGCCGGACGCTCGCCAGCCGCCGCGAAATCCAGCGGAATGTTGGTCACGTTCGGGAAGGCCCCGCCCTGCTGGTAGTGCACCGAGCCGTGCATGTCGCGCGCCTCGTCCTGGTGACACGCGACGCAGACCTCGGGTCCGGTGTACTCGGTGATGGTGCAGTGCTCCGGGATGTCCGAGGTGCAGGCCACGGGCGCCGTGATGGCTGCGGTGGTGGATGCGGACGCCGTCGCGCCGTCATCGTCGGTCACGGTGAGAGTCACGGTGTAGGTGCCCGCCGCCCCATAGGTGTGGCTCGGGCTCGTGCCCGCGGCGGTAGCGCCGTCACCGAAGCTCCAATCGTACGCGGCGATGGTCCCGTCCGGGTCACTGGAACCGGCGCTGCTGAAGCTCACCGCCACGCCGACGGTTCCGCTGTAGGGACCATTGACGTCGGCCGTCGGCGTCTGGTTCACGGGCGGTGCGGGGTTGACGGTGATGCTCACCGAGTCCATCGCGCTGCTCGCGCCGTCGTCGTCGGTGACGACCAGATTGAAGGTGTAGGTGCCCGCAGTGAGGTTTACCGTGGGGTTGACCACGTCCGCCGGATTGGGCGTGCCGGTCCAGGTGTAGCTGGCGATGCTGCCGTCGGAGTCGGACGAGCCGCTGCCGTTCAGGGTCACCGCGATGTTGCTCTGACCGGAGGCGATGGTCACCGTCTGGTCCGGTCCGGCATCGGCCGTCGGCGCCGCGTTGGGCACAGGTGCGGCTGCGATCGCCGCGCTGGTCGTGGCGGAGTCGGTCGCGCCGTCGTTGTCCGTCACCGTGAGCGTTACGGAGTAGTTACCAGCAACGGCGTACGTGTGGCTCGGGTTGGCTGCACTGCTGGTCGCTCCGTCGCCGAATTCCCAGACATGGGATGCGATGCCGCTGTCCGGGTCATTCGATCCGGCGCTGCTGAAGCTCACCGCCGACCCGGCCGTCCCGCTGTATGGACCGTTGGCGTTGGCATTCGGCGCCTGGTTGGGTGCCGGAGGTTCGACATCGCCCCCTGAGACATAGACCAGGGTCGTGCACTCAGCCTCGTTCCGCCTGTCCGACACCTTGAGCACGACTTTCCAGGGCCCGCCGGCTTTTTCGAACTCGACCTCGGGACGCCACCGCGTGCTGGAGCTGGGGCTGCCTTCTTCGAAGGTCCAGTCGTATTTCTTGCCCCACCAGCGCATGTCCTCCGTACTGGCCCGGAAGTCGATGTCTTCCCCCGGCTCAATGGTCGGATTCTGAGGAGAGATGCTGCAGCTCGGACTCGCCATGACCGTTCCGGGCCATAGCAAGACGGAGCTCGTCAGCATGATGAGCCCAACGGGAACGCGCCAATGACGCCCGGTCCCGGGGTGAGGATTCTTCATCGATCCAGCCCTCGCTATTGAGATGAACTCTCGACCCGAACCGCAGAGGCCAGGGTCTGTTTCTTATTTCCCTAAGGCGCGAATCCATCCGCTCGTCCTGCACCCTTCGGGGTCTACCACTCCTGTAACCTGCGAAGATCGGCGGCCGTCTGGCCCCGCGGCCACTCAGAGGATCCGGGCGCGGGGCGTCGTCGATCTCGAATACACTGTCCCCAACGGACTGCTGGACAGACGGGCTGCGCGCGCCGAAATCACCCGTGCTTCCGCGCCGACCCGAAAGAAATTGAACGGGGTAGAACCGATCCCCTGCCGAGCCAGCGGCTCCCCTCGCAAGCGCACCGCTGACTGTTGAATTTCACCGCCCAGTCGTCCCTTCTTGATCGGGGATAAGCTCTGGGGGTGGACGGACCTTAAGTCATATCGCCTCCACAAACCGTGCGCGCCATCTCATTTTCCGGTTGCCGTGCATACGGCGTCCGACTTTCCCGGCGACGTCCCGGCTTGCGAAGCCTCCGATCCGGCGAATGCGGACGTGTATACTCTGGCCTGCTCGGCACCTCGCCAGCCGGGCCGGAGGTAACCGGATCATGCGATCCTCGCTGATGGGCGCAGTAGCCCTCGCCGTCTCGCTGCCGCTGACCGTCAGCGCCATCCACGCGGGTGAACTGCGGATGCTGGCGCAGCCGGTCGACGCCCCCTCACTGTCCCTCCCCGACATGCGCGACCAGCCCCACGCGTTGACCGATTACCGTGGCCGCGTCGTGCTGGTGAACTTCTGGGCAAGCTGGTGCCCTCCCTGCGTCATCGAGCTGCCCGGGCTGCAGCGTCTGGCAGAACGCCTCGGGAAGGACGACTTCGCCCTGCTAGCGGTGAACGTCGGGGAGAACAAGCATCGCGCGCGGCGGGCGCTGACGATGACCGCCTTCGAGCAGACCGTGCTGCTGGACACGCACAGCGAGGCCTACGACCGATGGGGCGCGTCTGTGTTTCCCACCTCATACCTGATCGACAAGACGGGGCGCATTCGCTTCGAGGCAGTCGGACCTCTGGACTGGGAGGGCGGCGAGGCGGTCACGGCGATCGAGGCCTTGATCGCCGAAAAGCCGTTGCCGGCCGCGACGACCTCGGCGGATGCGAAGTGCTATGCTGGCGTCTCGACAAACCCCAAGGGACGCCAACCATGAATCAGCGCCGCATGCTCCGGGTCGCGCTCGCCGCCCTCCCCCTCCTCGCCGCAACGGACGCGCGCGCCGACGAGGCGAGCCATCTGCAGGAGGTCGAGACCCTGTTCCGGTTGACGCAGATGGAAAGAAAGGTCAGCGAGAGCGTGGACAACCTGCTTGCATTGCAGATGCGACAGAGCCCCCAACTGGACCCGCATCGGCCCATCGTGCGAGGGTTCCTGGAGCGCATGATCGGCTGGGAGGCCTTGCGACCCGAGCTGGTCGACATGTACCTGGCGGCCTTCACGGAAGAGGAGCTGAAGCAGATCAACGCCTTCTACGTCACGCCGGTCGGACAGAAGGTACTGACCCGGGTCCCGGAGCTGGTCGAGGAGCGCAACCGGCTCGCGGCACGGCGGATCCAGGAGAACATCGGCGAGTTGCAGCAGCAGCTGCAGGCGGCGGAAGAGAAGAAATAGGCGCGGCGCCTACCGCCCCGGTCGTCGGCTCACTCCGGTAGCTCTGTCTCCACTGGCAGGCCCTGCTCCCGCCAGGCGGCGAGCCCGCCCTCCAGGTGGGAGAACCCCTTCACCTTCGACTTCAGCAGCAGCTGCTCCGCCACCTCGGTGAACTGGGTGTCGTTGCAGTAGAGCACCACGTCCGGGGCCTGCCGGATCTCATCAAGGTGCCGGGTGACGGTCGGAACCGGCATGTTGACCGCGCCGGGGACGTGCCCGGAGGAGAACTCGTCGGGGGTTCTGACATCGATCACCAATGGCGGATCGGCGGCGCCCAGCCGCTCGTTGAGCGCCTGGGGATCGACGCCAGGCGAGCGCAGACCGGCCGCCTGGACGAGGGATGCAGCGGACAACACCGCGAGCAGCAGCAGTCGTTTGAAACTTCGCATGGTTCGCCTTCCCGCACGGCGTCGACCGGGACGGGACGCCTGTCCCGCCCCGGCCGCACGGTTACTCGACGATGTTTCGCATCTCATCGAGAATCTGCTTCGCGCGCTCCGGATGCGCCTCCATGTCCTTGGTCTTGGCCGCGATCCACTGCGCCTCCTCCGTGAACAGGCGGTTCATGTTGTCCTCGTAGACCGTGACCGGAAAGTCCTGCTTGCGCAGGTCGACCACGTACTGCTCCATTTTCTCCTTGAGCAGGCGCCGGCGGGTCACGGTGCGGGTGTCCTCGTCCTCGAACGCGGTGAAATGGGCGTCGCGGATGTCCGTTACCTTGACCAGGTGCCAGCCCGCCGGCGACTCGACCGGTCCGCCGAGCGTGTCCGGTTCGAGGGCGAAGGTGACCTCGTCGAGCTGCGGGAAGCCGCTCCCCTTGGCTACCCAGCCGAAGTCGCCCAGAGTGCGTTTGGCGTTGGGGTCGATCGAGTGCTCCAGGGCGGCCTGGTAGATGGTGATCTCCCCGGCCTCGATCCTGGCCTTGATCTCATCCGCCCGTTCCTTGCTCGGCAGCACGACCATCTGGATCTTGCGCCGCTCCTTGATCAGGATCTGATCGCGGTTGTCCTCGTAGTAGGCGCGGAGCTCCTCGTCCGTGGGCTCCATGTCTCGGGACAGGTTCTCCCGGTGCAGGTTCAACAGCCGGGTCTTGCGGAACTCGGCCAGTCGGCTCTGGTAGGCCGCATCCTGTTCGAGCCCTGCCTCGCGGCCCTTGCGGGCCATCAGGCGCTGGTCGATCAGCTTGTCGAGCGACTCGACGCGTTTTTGCACATCGACGGCATTGTTCAGCGTCGACAGGCGACGCTTGGTCTCACCCCAGGTGATCCCCTCCCCGCCGATCTCGGCGACCAGGACGTCATCGCCGCGATCGCCATCGTCGGAGGGGTCCAGGTTCCCGGCATGGATCGACACCTCCACCCCCTCGCGCAGGCGTGCGCGGTCGGCAGCGGCGTGCTCGGCAAGCCGGTTGCTGCGGATCGTCGCCTCCACGCCCTCCCTGAGCCTGTCGGTCACCTCCGTGTCGGCGGTGTAGTTTTCCTGGATGAAGGCATCCACCTCATCGGCCGTGACCGCGATTTCGCCAACCAGGTGCTTGCGCCGATACAGCTCGCCAAGGACCGCGTCGGAGAAGGTCTCGATCTCCTCGCGATACGCGGGGTCCTGGTCGACGCCCTGCCTGATCGCGTCGAGATACAGCAGGTTCGCGCTGATGACCTTGTCGAGCAAAGTCAGCATCACGGTGGCGCGCTCCGGGGAGCCGAGCACGGGAACGGACACCCCGACCACCGCCGAGCTGTTGAGCTGGGTGTTGAGCTGGGAGTAAGTGATGGTCTGATCGCCGACCCTGGCGACCGCGTCCGCCGGCGCCCCCTCGGGGACCTGGGGGGACTCGGCCCATGCCGGCGTCAGCAACAAGGAAGAGAAAGCGAAAACAAGAAGGCGTTTCATAGCATCTCCGTCAGCAGAGCCGGTATTCCGGCGCTTCTCCCGGCCGCATTGGCCGCGAGGACAGCAATTTGCACAGGCGTCCTGGAGAAGAAAAAAGGAGGGAAATTGCTTCCCTCCTCCAAGTACGGGAGCCCAACCTGCCCGTCGGGCGGCGGGCAGGTTTCCCGATCCCTACCAGCCGCAGGTGCTGCCGTTGGTGCGGAGCTTGGTGACCTGCTCCCAGACCACCGGCGACACGCGACCCTCGGACAGATGCTCCTTCCAGTTGCGGCCATCCTCGCCGTTGCAGCTCACCTCACGCCACTCGTCACCGTGGCAGGACTCGCAGAGCTGATCGCGCGCTTCGCGGACGTTCAGGCTGCCGTCGGGGTTGGTGCCGGCGATGCGCCCGAGCAGCTCCATCTCGACCTGGTCCATCATCTTGCGCGAGGCGCGGCCCTTCATCGCGTGGGCCTGCCACTCGTCGTCCCGGACCCGGACCTCGTCTGCCTCGTCCTCGTGGCAGTTCACGCACATGTCGTCCACCGGGCTGTGCTCGTCCGTGAAGGTATGGGCCCAACCGACCGCGGCGTCGAAGCTGCTGCGCACGCGCTGGCCGTCGTACTCCAGGTCATCCATCCGGCTGTGCACCTGGTTGCTGTTCACCTGGTGGCAGGCGCCGCACTTCAGCGGGCCGTGGGAGCCGTCGCTGTTCATGCTCGCCGCCTGGGCGTAGCTGGTGGTGTCGACGCCGCCGGTGCCCGGACCGTCCTCCAGGCTCGGCGCCACCGGATAGAGCCCGTGGATGGACTCGTGGCAACCCTGGCAGGTGATGTCGCGATGGCCACGGGAGTAGCGCATCAGACCGGCCTTGCGCGGGTAGTTGAAGGGCGCGAAGGCGTTGATGTTGCCGCTCTGCTCGACGTAGGGGGCCTCGTGGCAGTCCGCGCAGTGGGGCTCGCCCGCCGCCAGCCAGTGGTCGCGTCCGTCGGTGGCGGCCGAGAAGGGCACGGGCGCGGCATTGGACGAAGACAGCCCGGCTTGGGCATCGGCGACGCAGTCCGGCGTGGTGCAGAAGTCGAGGATGTTGACGCTGAAGTCCCCGTCGCCGTCGAAGGTGCCGCAGATCTGGAAGTCCGGGCTGCCATTGCCGTCGCAATCAGGACCATCGGCCGCCGCGCCGGTGGTGCAGCTGCCCGCGCTTCCCGCCACCTCGATGGTGGCGACGTTGGCGTCTATGGCCGGGTCCGTGCTGCCGCCGAGGTAGGCGCACAGGCCGGGGTCCTGGCGCCAGATGCCCATGGTCTCCTCGGCCATGCGGAACGCGCCGTCGATCGGGTCGGCAGCCGGGTCACGCGGGTCGAGCCAGTCGATGGCCTGCTGGGTGCTGACACCGACCGCCTCGGCGATCAGGTCCAGGGACGGCAGGGCACGGATGTTCTCAGCGCCGGGGCCGGGGATGTCGTGGACCAGGTCCACCATGTTCTCTTTCTTCCAGATCTCCTGGCTCAACTGGTTGTGGCAGTTGGTGCACCAGATGCCGCGCATGTCGCGCTCCCCGTCATGCTGGCTCTGGTTGCGCGATACGTTCTGCACCAGCCAATCGCCGATGGCGTTGAGGTGCTCCGGCGTCTCGGCACCATCCACGTCCTTGAAGGGGTTGGAGTGCACGTCGCGGCCCACGAAGCAGCCGCCCTGGCCGAGACGGTTGTCGCTGGCGGCGTAGAAGTTGTCACCGCCCTCGGTGATCGGATAGCCGGCCATGTCGCCGTTGGAGCGGTGTGCCGGGTGACAGCCCTGGCAGCCGCCGAAGCGCCCGAAGCTGTCGGTGAAAGCAATGGGCCCGCCCTCGCCGCTCCCGCGGTGCGCCTGGTGAATGGCCTCGGAGATGGGCCGGATCACCTTGCCGTCCTTACTGCCGGACTTCACCTGCGCGATGACGTTGTCCGCGTGGCAGCGCTGGCAGAGCACCGTGGTGTCACCGATGCGGGTGCTCTGGGCGAACACCGGGCGGTCGTTCTCAGCAGAAAGGTCGGCCGCCAACGCATCACACTCGGCTGGCGTGCCGCAGGCCGGGTATTGGGCCAGGAAATCCGTCCCGTGCTTTTTGTCGTGCAGACCGAGGATGCTGATGGCGGCGCTCTTCAGGCGCGGATACCAATCGGACTCAGAGTTCGGATCGATGCCGTAGTAGGCCAGCCAGAAGTCGTACTCCTGCTTGACCTTGGACCACACATCGGGGTTCTTGTCATGAGGCGAGTTGGTTCCGCTCTCGTTCGAGTGACAGCGCTCGCAGTTGGGGATGTCGATAGGCGCCGTGCCGAAGCCTTCCACCGGGTGTCCGTTCTGCAGCACCGGGTCACCCATGCCGCCCGGGGCGCTGGGGTCGTAGTGGTGCATCCTGGCCTTCATCGCCACGAAGGGTCGTACTGTCTCCTCGTACAAGGCGCCGGGATCGGCAAAGAAATTGATCGAGTCCTCGAAGGGGGTCAGGGGCAGCCCCAGGGCCTCCCAGATGCGCGGTGAGGTGAGAGTGATCGGCAGGTTCTCCAGCACCTTCATCTGCGTGTAGACGACCGTGCCCTCCTCACCGGAGAA
>CAYNBI010000112.1:0-11361 GCA_964395315.1 uncultured Chromatiaceae bacterium
AGCGTCAACACCACCGCTGCCGCCCCGAAGGGCGAAAATGCATGGCGCATCGAATAGAACATCCTTACTCCTGTGTGTGAGCGTACACGGCGAGATGAAAAACTTGTCCGCGGCAAAGGTGCCGCTGGCTGTTATGCAAACCACGGGCCAGAGCGTGAGTGCAAACGAGAGTTTTTCTGGAATCCTGCGTCAAGGTGCTGGGAAGAATAGTGAAAATTCTGTGGCTACCGTTCCATCCAGAGATCGGGCCGCCGCATCCCAAGGCGCCGCGATCCCAGGCTGGCCAGAATCGCATTTGCCAACTATTCCCTCGATTGGTGTCAGGCATTTGTGAACGGAAACGCCCGCCCACCGTCTCCGGATGAGCCGAGGGCACGCCGAGTCAAAGCCAGCCATCGGAGATCAGACCAGGGCCACGCTTGCCTAACGCCTGTTACAGTGTCTTCCCTGATTTACACTTTGCAGAGTGCTCCCAACGGACCGCCACAATCGGGGTTGAGCAGAAGCCCACAAGGAATCAAGGAACGTCGGGGGAGGCGCGACCGACGCGGCGGCGCGACATCGACTAGGCCCCTGGCGAGCGCTCTTCGGCAAGGGAATCGGGCTCGGGAGACGCTTTGCGCTTTTTCCCAAACCGGCTTCGAAACAATGCGACGAGGGCCTCCTTCTCGCGGTCAAGCAGCGGCGGCCGCAACGCAATCAACAGGCAGTAGGCGGTGGTGATCACCGCCATCGTCGCGATCAGGGATTCGAAGTAATCCCGCACCAGCCATCCGGCGGCCCCAGCAAACACCGCGTGGGAGACCAGCCAGGCGACCAGCCTGCGGTTGACGGCGTACGCGAAACCCTGACGACGCAAGCGAACGATCACGATCGCGTTGGCGAGAACCGTGCCTGAGAGGTTTGCCACGACCAAGGCCCAAAGTCCCAGCACGGGGAGCAGCGGAATTGCGATGAGGATGGACGCGGACTGAATAAGGCTGGTCCAGAAGAAGATAGGGTTCTTCTCCAGGGCCTGAACCATCAACTCAACGAGGGTACGCGAGGCCTCCGCGATCAGGACGAACAGGAAACCCATCAGGAGATAGCCCGCGGAGCCGTACTTCCCCTTGGTTACCCAATCCATCAACTCCGGACCAGCGACGGCCAGCACGACCACGGGAAGTGTCAGCAGCATCAGGTTGAGTCGAAACGCGAACTCCGAAAGGGACGCCACGGAACGGAAATCTCCCGTCGCCGAGAATCTTGCCATTGCCAGGGGGCGGAGCATACTCATGAACATGCGCGTCGGGAGCGTCTTGCGCAGCATGTTCAGGATGCTGTCCGCCGCGCCGAGCACGGCCACATCGCTCGCGGGCAGAAAATGCGCAGCGACCAGTCGATTTGGCGCGCTGCCATACAGCAAGGCGCTTTGACTCAGCAAGTAGCTCCATCCCCCATATCGCAGAACGCGCGAGCGGTTGCTGCGCCACCAGCCCGGATCACCTTCGCCTCGTTGCCTGTCGGTACGCCACCGCCTCCACCAGCCGAGGAGCAGTAGCGATAGGGAGGTCACCTCCCCCGCCATCTCCGCTATGACGACGAGCTCCAGACGCAGGCTCCCGGTCAACACGAGCGCCGCAATCGAGAGCGCAGTGACGGCGCTGCCCGCGGCCAGGCTGTACTGACTCTCCCGTTGCCACAGAAAGGACTCCAGACACTGTGAGAGCCACAGCGCCGTCAGCCGAAGGTACCCCATGAGCAGATACCAGGGGAACAGCCAAGCCCAGTCGGTGAACTTGAACAGGCGGGCGATTTCGGGCACGAAGGGGAGAATCGCGAGGAACATCGCCGAGACGACCACCGTGCGGAGCAACATGCCCCCGAGCATCAGCCGGTAGGCGGCGATGTTGTTCCCAGTGGCGCGCAGTTCGGGGAGATACCGGAACAGGACCTTCTGTACGCCGATCGACGTGATGACCCCGACCGCAATGATGACGGCGTTGAAGGAGATGTAGGCGGCGTACTCCTCCAGCGGCAGGAGGCGCACCAGCATCAGAAAGATGAGCAGGGACCATACCATCCGGAACGTCTTGCCCAACAGGAAATGGGCCAGGCTGCTGCGGATGGCAGTCCAGCCGTAATGCTCGCGATAACCGTCTTTCAAGCTGGCATTTCCTGGTTGTATCGAATCGGACAGGGGACAAGTTGACCTATGAAGCGGGCGGCTCAACGCCGATCCCGCGCGCGGGGACAGTCGCGTAGTAGGTCGAACTAGCCCGTCTCTCCCAGTAGGCCACGAGTCCGATCAGGAGCATGACGAGCGTCTGATACGCGACGTCGAACACGAAGACGTTCTTGTGCCAGAGGGTGATGAAGATGATCGCGCAGCCGGCGCGGACCGCGCGGAATGCGGCGACTCGCTCGGGATCGTCCGCGTATGTTATCTCCAGTCGCCCGGCTGCGCGATATGTCGCGGCAAGCAATCCGAATATCGAGAGAAGCCCTACGACACCCGTTTCCCACAGCAAGGCCGCGACCGCGGAATAGCCGATCTTCTTGTTGAGATCGATATCGACCGGGATACCACCGACGATCGCTCTCACGGTCTGGCGAAAATCGGCGTCCGTATCGGCCACCCGGGTGTAGCCAACGCCGTGGCCCAGGAGGGTCTCCTCCAGGTTGTCCACGCCATGCCGTTCCCACCAGAACTTTACCGCCCCGAACCGCGAGAGCTCACCACTGACCTCCTCGTTTGCGAAATTGTATTCGTAGGTGAAACGAACAAGATCCTGCCAACTCTCCACTCGGGCGGTGGTCGGGGCATTCAGGGTGTAGGCCGTCAGCATCACGGAGAGCACCAGCATTCCGGACAAGGTCGCCGCGAGAAATCGCAGGGGACGCTCCATCACGTCCTTGCCGTAGAGAACCAGAAACATGGCGACAAAATACAGGACGGATACCTTCGCCATGTTCACCATGACCGGGAACAGGAGGGGAAGCGCCAACAGGATGGTCTTGCGCGTCGAAATCTGATCGAGCTGCCGCGCGGCCAGCACACCGGCGAGAACAATCATCAAGAACGCATTGAGGATCGCATTCGCCCCCCCACCCTCGAGATTTGCCCCGAAAGTACCCGCCACGATATCGATCGGGACAATGCCCTCTCCCATACCAACACGCTTGGGAACGAGAAACACGAGCTGATGCAAGACGAAAGGCAACTGTAGCAACGCGATCCAGAACAGTGCCTTCGGCAACCGATCGATGACGTCTTCCGGCCAGGGCACGAACGCCAAGGCGAACAGCAGCCCCCACACCTGCAAGTAGCCCTTCGCGCCGATGATGAATCGTTCCGAGTGAAAATCCCCGAAAACGCTGCCGAGCACGGCAATGACCATGAACGCGAGCGCCCACCAAATAACCGTGGGCGACGGCCTGTGCCCGGTGGTGGTTCGCGGCCCCATGCTCGCCGCAATCGCGTGAAACGCCAGCAGAATGGCGATGGGCGCCAGCGCCCAGCGGATGAGCTGAAGCTGGGGCACGTAGAGCTTGACCAGGCCGGAGACAACCAGGCCACCGACCACGCTGGACCAAAGGAGCCACATCGGGCGTGTGGCGAAATACAGCCCAAAAAGCGCGGCCACCGGGAGAACGGCGAACAGGAGGGAATCGCCTTTGCTGGTAAGCCAGCCGATGGCGACCGCCGCCAACAGACCCACTACTGCGACTAACGCGCCGGCCCCAAGCGACCTGCTACCTTGCCCAGTTAATTCCACCTCATAGTTCCTCGTTCTGTGGCGCCTCGCCGCGGAGTCGAGTTCACGCGTCGTCACGACTGACGCCTACGCATCGTCCACGGGCAGACCGCGAGTCACTATGCCATCTAGCCGGGCACCTGTCGCGGCGAACGACCGACGAGCGGCTGAGCGGACTCACTTCGCTAGTGCGTGGGACGGGACCGTAAAGGTACTGACAGTGCGTGAGACGACACCAAAGGCGCGAGCTTCAGCTTGCATAGCATATGCAAACTACGCACCAACACCAACCCGGTGGCTCGCTGGGCGATTCCCCCGGGTCGGCCCGACCGCGCCCGAAGCGTGGCCGAAGCCCGCTCCTTCGGCGTGGATACCCGGCGGATCCCCGCTGGCTGCGCCAAGGCGAACGGCCACTGGCCAAGGAACCGGCTGGCAAGACTCCCGCGGAGATGTTCACACCAGCATTGCTCGGCGGACCTCATCCACCAGGCGGCGGCTTTCGATCAAGGAGGTCTCGACCCGGCGGGACTCGCTCGGATCAGCTTTGGCGCGCCTCGGCTTGTCTCCTGCCCCGTTCGGCGAATCCCCTCCTCGCGTGACGCCTGCGTGGGGTCCCCCAATCAGCTGATCTTCCCGCTGATCTACATGGTTGCGTTTTATGCGCTTTTGCGCGACGTTTCGGAAAAAACGCACTGAGTGGGAATCCATGCAGGATTTTGGTGAGGCCTTCCGCCTGGCGTTCGGGCTTGTGATGTCCGCAAGTCCGGACTTGCTTGAGATCGTCCTGCTGTCGTTGCGGGTGAGCCTGATGGCCGTCGCTGTCGCTTGCGCGATCGGCCTGCCGCTGGGAGCTGCGGTGGCAATCGCCCGCTTCCGCGGGCGCGGGGCGGTCATTGTCCTGCTCAACGCGCTGATGGGGCTACCGCCGGTGGTGGTGGGGCTGCTGGTCTACCTGATGCTGTCGAACGCGGGCCCCTTCGGCTGGCTGCAGCTGCTCTACACCCCTTCGGCCATGATCATCGCGCAAACGATCCTGATCACGCCGATCGTCGCCGCCCTCACCCGCGAGGTGATCGAGCAACTCCACAGCGAGTACGCGGAGCAATTCCAGTCTCTGTGCGTACCGGGCCACAAGGCCGTCGGCGCGCTGCTGTGGGACGCGCGCTACAGCCTGCTGACGGTGACCCTCGCGGGATTCGGGCGCGCAGTGGCGGAGGTCGGCGCGGTCATTATCGTCGGCGGCAATATCAACCACCTCACCCGGGTAATGACCACGGCCATCGCCCTGGAGACTTCCAAGGGCGATCTCGCCCTTGCCCTCGCCCTCGGGTTGGTGCTGCTCGCGATCGCGCTCACGGTCAACGCCTCCGTCATGGCGCTGAAGACCACCGCTGCCCGGTATGCCTATGCCTGAGTCTGCTCCCGCGCTGGCAAAGCACGGCGCCTCGATCCCGGCGACGCAGACCCCCGCCCTCCTCCCGGCCGAGGCGCGCGGCCTGGTCTTCACCGCCGGCGGCAGGCCACTGATCAACGATCTGGATCTGACCATCCGTGCCGGTCCCCTCACGGTGATCATGGGTCCCAACGGAGCGGGTAAGAGCCTGCTCCTGCGCCTGCTGCATGGCCTGATCGCCCCCGCTGCCGGCAGCGTGCTCTGGGGCGGGCAGCCGCCGACGGAGGCGGTACGGCGTCGTCAGGCGCTGGTGTTCCAGCGCCCCGTGCTGCTGCGGCGCTCGGTGGCCGCCAATGTACGATTCGCGCTGCGGCTGCGCGGATCGGACGCGCCGGAACGCGTGCTCGAGCTGCTCAGTCACGTCGGCCTCGCGCCGCTCGCTGCACAGCCCGCGCGGCGGCTGTCCGGCGGCGAACAGCAGCGCCTGGCGCTGGCCCGCGCCTTGGCACTGGAGCCGGAGGTGATGCTGCTGGACGAGCCCACCGCCAACCTCGACCCCACCGCCACGGCAGCGATCGAGTCGATCGTCCGCACCGCACAGGGCCAGGGCACCAAGATCCTGTTCGTGACCCACGACCTGGGGCAGGCACGAAGGCTGGCCGATGAGGTGGTTTTCCTGCACCACGGCCGGGTCATCGAGAAGACCCCTGCCGCTCAGTTCTTCGACCGACCGCACACGACCGAGGCGCGGGACTATCTCGCCGGCCGGCTGGTCCTGTGAGCTCCAACCACCAACGAGAGAGGAGAACTTACAATGCGCAAGTCACGCTTGCTACCGATCGCCATGCTCGCCGGCGCGCTCTGCATTCCCGCCCTCGCCGCGGAGGAATCCATCATCCTCCAATCCACAACCTCCACCGCCAACTCCGGCCTGTACGACGCCATCCTGCCCGCGTTCACCGAGAAAACCGGAATCCGCGTCGACGTCGTGGCGGTGGGCACCGGACAGGCCATCAAGAACGCCATGAATGGAGACGGCGACGTGCTGCTGGTCCACGCCAAGCCCGCAGAGGAGCAATTCGTCGCCGACGGCTATGGCGTCGAGCGTTTCGATGTCATGTACAACGACTTCGTTATCGTTGGCCCACCGTCGGACCCGGCAGGGATAAAGGGCACGAAGGACGCTCCCGCCGCCCTGAGCAAGATCGCCGCGGCGCAGGCGGTCTTCGCCTCCCGGGGCGACGACTCCGGCACCCACAAGAAGGAACTCGCCTTGTGGAAGGCCGCCCAGGTCGATCCCTTGGCCGCCAGCGGCGGATGGTATCGTGAGACCGGCTCCGGGATGGGCGCCACACTGAACGCCGCCGTCGGCATGGAGGCCTATGCGCTGACCGACCGCGGAACCTGGGTCAGCTTCAAAAACAAGGGTGAGCACGAAATCCTACTGGAGGGCGATGACAACCTCTTCAACCAATACGGCGTCATCCTGGTGAACCCGCAGAAACACCCGAACGTCAAGGCGAAAGAGGGTCAGGCCTTCATCGATTGGATCCTGAGCGACGAAGGCCAGCAGGCCATCGCCGGCTACCAGCTCGGCGGCCAGCAGCTGTTCTTCCCGAACGCCAGCAACTAAGAGGCTCAGCGCCCGCCGCGATACCGGGCGGCCCGCTACGCGGGTCTCGGGGAGCAGCAATCCGCCCGCCGCGTTAACGCAAAAGGCTACTGGCGGTACGCCGCCGGTTACTCATCAACGCCCAGCACGACGTCGCGCGCCTTGATGACGACCATCACCTCCTTCCCGGTGGCAAGGCCGAGCCGGGTAGCGGAATCGGCGATGATCGTGGAGGCGACGACGTTCCCCCCGGCGATATCGACCTGCACCTGGGCGGCGACGGCGTCCTTGTCTCACACCCACGACCTTGCCTTTGACGATGTTCGGAGCACTCGGCTTCGCCGCATCGACCTCCCGGAGCGTCTAGGCCCCGTTAAAATGTATGCTGCCCAGCCCCCCGATATCGTAGCCCGGGTAGGCGCTCGCTTGCGCCACGAAAGCAGGGCACCGGCAGAAGGCAAGCAGCCGCTGCATCGGCTCCTCGAACCAGGAACGCCGGTCGACCAACAGGTCGAAGCGCTCCCGAACCAGGGGCACGAACCCCAGCCCAAAGCGCGCAGCCAGCCCGGCCAGGCCAAAGGCGGCGTCGGCCCTGCCCTCCAGCACGGCATAGGCCGCGTCCGTCTCGGTGCGCGCGGACCCCGTCAGGTCCAGCTCCGCCAGCGCGATCCCCGCTTGCGCCAACAGGTGCTCGAGCAGCACTTGGCTGCCGGCCCCCGCCTGGCGTGGCACCAGGCGCCGGCCGCGCAGGTCCTCAAGCCGGGTGACCTCGCCCCGATTCGCGGGAGCCACGATCAGGCCGCGCTCCCGCCAGGCGAACTCCATCAGCACCACCGGCTCGGCGGCAAAACGGGAACGGACAAGCGCAGTATTCCAGTCGTCGCCCCGGGGCTGGTACAGGTGCAGACTCGCCGCCAGGCCCTCGCCCCGGGCGAAGCGCTCGAGCCCATCGAGGCTGCCATCGAACAGAGTGGCGAGCCCGCTCCCGGACTCGCGCAGGGACCAGTCGAGCAGCGGATCGTGACTGCCGAGAAAGACATTGGGGCGCACCGGCGCCCTGTGGGTGGCCTTACTACCGACCCGCGCCAACCAGGCATCTAAATCCGCCCGCGGAAACAGGAGCTTGCCGGTGGCCCGCAGGCAGGGCAGCTCGCCCGACGCCGCCAGATCGTAGATCTTGCGCTCTTTGATACGCAGCAGATCGGCCAGCTCCTTGGTGGTGAGGTATTCGCCGGCGGGTGTGTGCATAGGCTTGAACGAAACGGTTGCTGTCGTCGGAACCCGGGCGCAAGCGGAAGAGGTTCGTGTTCAGGCGCCTGAGCTTGCTCGCCTGCCGCGATACACCCGAGGACCCGAATGATACCCTGTATCCCAAAGCTGCCCACCAATGCTTAGTCGCCGTTGCGACGACGGCGAACGGCCGGCGAGCCGGACTATAATTCGCGCCGAGCCTCCATGCGCAAAGCGTCAGGCAGATAAAGACCCACTCCATTACGCGAGGACACCAGATGGACCCTAGACAGCCACACACGCCCCCCGCGGCGCGACGGCTTCGCAACGCCCTGCTCCTGTTCGCCCTGCCTTTGGCCCTGTTCTCCGCCGCCCACGCCTCGTCCTGGTCGAAGGTCAAGGCGCCGGCACCCGGTCCGGCGAAGGTCATCGGCAGCACCTCGAACGGCTGCGTGGGCGGCGCCGAGCCCCTGCCCGCCCAGGGCACCGGCTATGTCAGCATCCGCCGCCACCGCAACCGCTACTACGGTCACCCCGAGTTGCTGGCATTGATCGAGGACCTCGGCGCCACGATCGGCCGGCGCACCGGCCAGCTGATGATGGTCGGCGACCTCAGCCAGCCCCGGGGCGGGCTGATGTCCTCATCCCACCGCAGCCATCAGAACGGCCTGGACGTGGACATCTGGTTCCGGCTGGCCTCCTCCGCGGGAAGCGCCGACCGCGAGCACCCGGAGGAGCGCGACCCGGTCAGCATGGTCGCCGCGGACGGGCTGCGGCTCGGCAGCGCCTGGGGCGAGCAGCAGCGATTGCTGATCAAGGCCGCCGCCGAGGACCCCCGGGTCGACCGCATCTTTGTCAACGCTGCGATCAAGCGAGGTCTCTGCCAATCCGAAGACGGCGACACGGGCTGGCTGCGCAAGGTCCGCCCCTGGTGGAAGCACGACGCCCATTTCCATGTCCGCCTTCGCTGTCCCCCGGGCAACCCCGCCTGCGAGCAGCAGGAGCCGCTGCCGGCCGGCGACGGCTGCGGCAGCGAGCTTGCCTGGTGGTTCAGCGACGAGGCGCGCAATCCGAAGAGGTCCGGCAAGCCCAAGCCCCGCCCGCCCATGCCCGCCGCGTGCCAGGCATTGCTTACCGGCTACTGACCTCCTTGCCGATGCCTCGGTGCTCCAGTCTCGTTTGGTGGCTCGCCGCCGCCGCGACCCTGCTCTCACCCGCGGCGGTAGCGGCCTCCGGATGCCAGCAGGGCCAAGAGGTCCGGATCTGGACCTCTCCCCGCGAGCCCGCCCCAGGCGGAACCCTGGAGATCATGGCGGTCGCCACCGACGGCGCCCTGAGCGGACTCTCGATCTCGGATCCCGCGGGCAGGACCCACACCCCCAGCGCCCGCGCATTCGGGGGTCCGCCCTGGAGCCTGGCCGCCGCGGTCTTCGACGCCAAGCCCGGTGCTCATCGCATCGAGGCGCGGCGTGGAGACCGGGTCGTCGCCTGCCGCGAGATCAACGTGGGACAGCAGCGGGGACCTGCCACCGGCGGGGATTTCCCTTTACAGGACTGGGATCTTGCCGCCGAGGCGCTTTTCGCCGCCTGGGTCGAGCGGCTGTTCGACGCGCCGCCGGAGCGATCGCTCCAATTCCCCTCGCTGGAGCCGGTCCTGCGCGACCCCAGGCGCAACTTCCTGCTCGACCACCTGCACCGCGGCGAGGACGGGCGGCTGCCCGCGACCCCCGATTGCGCCGACCTGCCCTACTTTCTCCGCACCTACTTCGCCTGGAAGATGGGGCTGCCCACTGCCTATCGCCCCTGCACCCGAGGATCATCCAGCAGCCCCCCGCGCTGCCGCGCACCCGTGGTCGAGACCGCCTTCTCCCGCGCTCCTGCCCCGACCGCTTCTTTCAGGGAGCACAGCCGCTCCCTGATGGACACGGTGCACTCGGGCAGCGCGCGCACAGCACTCGCCGACGACAGCACCGATTTCTACCCCATCCCCCTCGAACGCCGGTATCTCTGGCCCGGGACCGTCTTCGCGGACCCCTTCGGCCACGTGCTGGTGATCGTGAAATGGATCCCGCAGACCAAAGGGCGTGAGGGCCTCCTTTTGGCGGTGGACGCCCAGCCGGACAACTCCGTCGGCCGCAAGCGATTCTGGGAGGGCAATTTTCTGTTCGCCAGCGACGTCCCGAGCGCCGGCGCGGGCTTCAAGGCCTTCCGCCCGCTGATCAGGTCCGACGGTCGTCGCGGCCGATTGCGGCCGGCATCCAATGCCGAGCTCGGTAAGGGCGCGGGTTTCGCGCCCTACTCCGCCGCGCAGTCCCGCCTCACGGCGGAGGACTTCTACGCCCGGATGGGCCGCCTGATCAACCCCGCCGGCCTCGACCCGGAGAGCGCCTACGAGGCGACCCTGAATGCGCTTGTCGAGCAACTGGAGACGCGGGTGACATCGGTGGACAACGGGGAGGACTACCTGCGCCGGAACCCGGGCACCGTCATTGCCATGCCCAGCGGCGCCGCGATCTTCGAGACCACCGGACCCTGGGAGGACTACTCGACGCCGTCCCGGGACATGCGGCTGCTGATCGCCATGCGGGTCCTGGACACGCTGCCCCAACGCGTCGCCCGCTACCCCGAGCTCTTCGCGCTCTCGGGACAGTCGCCGTCGCAAACCAGCGCGCGCCTGGAGCGCCTGCACGCCCAACGCCTGCGCGAGCGCCGCATCGCCTACACGCGCAGCGACGGCAGTTCCTGGCAGTTGAGTCTCGCCGAGATCTACCAGCGGCGGCCGGCGCTGGAGGTGGCCTACAATCCGAACGACTGCGTGGAGTTGCGCTGGGGCGCGCCGACGGGAAGCGAGGAGGCGGCACCCTGCCGGCGGCACGCCCCGCGCGAGCAGCGCTCGCGCATGGAGGGCTACCGCCGCTGGTTTCGCGAAACGCGCCGTCCCCCACGTTGAGCGCGGGTCATGCGCGTCGGACGCAACCGGCCCGCGCGGCGGCATCGGGCATGCGCGAATCCAGCGATTTTTCACCAGTCCTGCCCAGAGGGCACAGGTACCCACAACGATTGCATATGCCGTTGCAGGCCCGTGCGGGCTGGGGCGCACGTAAGGAAAGGAACCACATGACCACACCATCCTCATCGCGCACACGCCGGTCCGCAGGGGCGAGTGTGGGCACCGCGTTCCTGCTCATCCTGATCGCCCTCGCGCAGGCGGGCTGCGGTGGGCCTCCGAGCAGGGACTCAACCGATCAAGGCACCTGGGCGGGACGACGCATCGGTCCGCCGCCGGCGCCCCGGCCCGCCGCGCGGCAGGCCATGATCCGCGCGGCCGAGCGCGAACGGGCCTACTCCGGGCGACAGAACGTCATCTACCCCCACCACAACGACAGCAT
>CAYNBI010000113.1:0-11313 GCA_964395315.1 uncultured Chromatiaceae bacterium
AGCGGGCCGAGATGCCCGAAAAGGACCAGGGCCTGGTCACCATCCGCATGGAGAACATCCTCACCTGGGGCGAGTACGTCAAGGTCGACCGGGGCACCGACGAGGAGGACGACCTCGAGCGGGCCCGCACCGCAGCCGAGGACATGGACCGTATCGCGGTCGCCCGCGATCGCAGGGCGTCCGGCGCCCGGCTCCGATTCGACCTCGATCTGCCCGCAGAATCGGAGGACGATCTGATTCTAGAGGACGGGATACTCCTGCCTGAATGGGACTGGAGGCACCGGCGCCTCCGGCCCGATCACTGCCGCGTAGTTTCCATGGTCGCCGCCAATGCCGCCCCGCGGCCCCTGCCCCCGCACCTGACGCGCACCGCCAAGCGGCTGCGCAACCAGTTCCAGGCCCTCGCCCCGGCGCGGGTCTGGCATCGCGCGCAAGCCGACGGCCAGGAGGTGGACCTCGACGCCTATCTGCGGTTCGCGGCGGACCGGCGGGCGGGTACCGGTACCCACGCGGACGGCCTGTACCGGGACATGCGCAGCGGGGCGCGTGATCTCGCCTGCCTGCTGCTCGCGGATCTGTCCCTCTCCACCGACACCTGGATCGACGACCGGGCGCGGGTCATCGACGTCATCCGCGACAGCCTGTACCTGTTCGCGGAGAGCCTGGCCGCCACCGGCGATCGCTTCGCCATGCTCGGTTTCTCCTCACGCCGGCGCGACCCGGTTCGGGTGCACACGCTCAAGGGGTTCGACGAGCGTTACGGCTCCGCGGTGCGCGGGCGTATCGGCGCGGTCAAGCCCGGCTACTACACGCGCATGGGCGCCGCCATTCGCCACGCCACGGATCTGCTCGCCCATCAGCCCGCGGGGCGGCGGCTTCTGCTCCTGCTCTCCGACGGCAAACCCAACGATCTCGATCAGTACGAGGGCCGTTACGGTATCGAGGACACCCGTCATGCGGTCCGGCAGGCCCGGCGACTTGGCCTCACGCCCTTCTGCGTCACCATCGACGAGCGTGGCAACGACTATCTGCCGCATCTCTTCGGTGGCGGCGGCTACGTCGTCATCCACCGCCCCTCGGAGCTGCCGTCGCACCTGCCGATGCTGTACGCCCGGCTCACCGCCTGAACCCGGACTATTGCGCGAGCCGCCGCATCTGCTGTCCGGCAGCTTTTTTTCGCTACGTTTCAGGCGAGGGTATTGGATGCCGCGGGCCGGACAGACGGGCCTCAGGGCAGATCAGTGCGCCTGAACAGCAGATACCCGCCGAGCGCGCACAGGGTGCCGAGCAGGGCTGGATACGCGAGCGCGTAGGCGATGTAGCCCGCCTGGCCGAAGGCGTCCAGGATCACGTACGCGGAAGGCCCCAGCATCACCAGCTGCTGATCCAGCATCATCATGGCGGCGGTGCGGAAGACCTGCAGCGGGTTGGCGAGCGCGATGGCCACCGCGCTCTCCGGCGGCATGTGCCCCTGGATCATGACGCCGAGCAGGATGAGGTCCAGGAACAGGAGCAGGGTGAGCCAGATCACGAACGCCGAGGCCTGGGCCACGTCCGCGGAGCGCGCCAGGGTGGAGAGCAGCATCCCGATCCCGAGGAAGCACCAGGCGAGCGCCATGAGCAGCCCCGTGTAGTAGACGAACAGGATCCAGGGAACCGCCGCGCCCTGGAGTACGCCCCAGATGACCGCGCCGAGCATGGCCAGGAAGACCGGCAGAAAGACGATCAGGAAGCGCCCGGCGAGCTTGCCCCAAAACCAGGGCGCGAGTCCGATGGGGAGGGAGAGGAGGTACTCGTAGACCCCCGCCTCCCGGTCTCCGGCAACCGAGCGCACGGTGGTGATGAGCACGAACACGGGCAGAATGGCCATGGCGAGCTGGATGTAGGTCACCATCAGGCGCGACAGCCCGGTGAAGCCCATGATCCGGGATTCCGTCAGGCCGAAGACGAACAGCAGGGCCACCAGGCCGCCGAAGATGAGGCTGTAGGCCAGGAACCACTTGGCCCGCAGCGACTCCAGGATGTCCGTGTAGGCGGTGAGCCAGAGGTTCTTCATTCGTGGCGGTGCTCTGAGGGGGCGCCGTCCGGATGTCCGCCGTGGACATTGTGGCGCCGCTCCACCTCGAAGATGTGCGCCTTGGCCCCTTCGAAGTCGAGCGCCGCTTCGGCGGGCTCGGGCTGCGCACCCAGACCGTACTGCATCGGCGTCTCCTGCCCCGTCACGTAGCTCGCGGTCCTGGCATCGATCCAGCCCCCGTCGCGCCAGTCGCTGACCCAGATCTCGGTGGCCGGATCGTCCCGCAGGGGATTGTCCTCCAACCAGATGACGGCGCAGCCGATGTCGTCGAACAGGTGCACGCGAGAGCGGCCATCGGCCTCCCGGACGCGGACCTGGGCCGAGTGGTTGCGGTCGGAGAGCACCATGCGGCAACGATCGCAGGCGGCACGGTCCCACTTGACGTCTACCGGCCCGCTGCCGGGATCTCCGCCACAGGCTGCGAGCAGAAACAGGACGGCCCAGGCGAGCAGCGGCCAGTAACCGGACGCTGGGCCGACGCCCGGGCACGCCGGTTCCCGATGCCCCGCCATCGGCGGCGATGAGACCATGGGTAGTCGCTCAGGCATATCGCACCTCCGCGGGTTCGGGCTCCCGGGCCTCCTCCATGCTGATCCCCGCCAAAAGGGCCGCGTAGCGCGACAACACGCCGAGAAACCTCAGCCGGTCGGGTCCCGCGACCCGGCCATCCCAGGTACGGCCTCCGTCGCTGCTGCGGAAGCCCCAGGTTCCGATCGCGCGGCCGAAGGCCTCGTCGGCGCGGGTCAGCATGACTCGGCAGCGCAGACGGCTGGCCAGATCCACCAGGTCCGCGACCCGGTCGTCCAGGACCACCACCCCCTGATCCAGCTCGATCACGCGGTTGACCAGGGCGGCGACCTCGTCCAGCCGGTGGCTGGAGATGAGCATGGCGGCCGTGTCCTGCCGCTCCGCCAGGAGCTCGAAGAAGATCTGGCGCGCCTCCGGATCCAGGTTGGCGGCCGGCTCATCGAGCACAAGTAGTTCGGTGTCGCGGCCCAGGGCGATGCTGATGAGAAGCTTCTGCTTCTGCCCGCCCGAGAGCTTGACGAAGGGCTGACGACGAAAGCGCGCCGGGTCGAGCCCCAGACGAAGGGCGACCTCCTCCATGCGCGACGGGTCCGCATCGCACACGCCGGCGGCGAAGGCGATCAGCTGTCCCACCGGCATCTTGAGCGGCGGCGGGAGCTGGGGCACGAATCCGACCTTGGACAGGACCTTCTGGCGGTGCTCCCGGGGATCAAGACCGTCGACCGTCACTCGACCCTGGCAATTGTACTCGCCCAGCAGGCAGCGAATCAGCGTGGTCTTGCCGGCCCCGTTCGAGCCCACCAGGGCGACCCGCTGGCCGCGCCCGATCTCGAGATCGAGCCCCTTGAGAACCTCCTGGCGACGGAAGCGCTTGACCACCTGCTCGAACCGGATCATCTGCTGGTACCGGTCATAGGGCCTTGTCGAGACCCTTGAACTTGAAGCTCAAGGAGCTGGTCGGGCAGATATCGACGCACAGGCCGCAGCGCGTGCAATCCGCGCCGATGTCGGTGTCGAGTGCCTTGGCGCGCCCGCGGATGGTCACGTCCAGCACGTGGGGCACCATGCAGATCTTGCGGCAGTCCCCCTCGTGGTGACAGCTCTGCATGTTGTACTGCACGCGCAGGGGGGAGATGGCCCCGACCAGCCCGTAGGTCATGCCGATGGGGCAGACGTAGCGGCACCAGGCCCGGCGCGACACCAGCACCTCGAACGCCAATAGCGCCAGCACCCACAGCAGGGCAATGCCGGGGCCATAGATCAGGGCGCGGCTCAGGATGCCGGTGGGGGAGAAGGTCTCGAACACCGTATAGCCAGTGAGGAGCGCCAGCAGGGCGAAGACGACGTAGAAGAGGGTGCGCACGCCCCGGTGGAACTGGACGTCCTTGACCCACTGCTTGTCCGCGAGCTTGAGGTGCAGCGCCTCGGCCCATTCCGCGATCAGGTGATAGGGACAGACCCAGGAGCAGAAGGTCCGCCCCCCGAGCAGCCACCAGACAAAGAACACGGTCACGGTGCCGATCACCAGATTCAGCACCAGATGCTTGTACGCGAGCATGACCTGCAACGCCGAGTTGAGGTCCGCCATGTGGAAGCCGACGAAACGCGACGCGGTCAGCGCCCCCTCCACCAGCTGGACGTCGAAGTAGTAGGAGACGACGAACAGCAGGTTCACGACGATCAGGGTCGCCCAGCGGCGGTTGCGCCACTTGTGGCGATCATGGGCCAGCGCCCTGCCCGCCTCGACCTCCTCCAGCTTCTCCTTGGTCAATCTTTCCTTGCGCTTCTCGGCGTAAACGGCGACCACCTGGGGTAGCCGCTCGTTGGGCAGTGGCTTGTCGGGTTTCATCCCGATCAGCTGCCGCAGGGATTCGACGAAGTAGCTCATGACTCGCTCACCCGAGCCGGACCGAGTCGGCGGTCTGGTCGATGTCGACCACGATCGCAGCGGACTCCACCGGGCAGATCATCTCGCACACCCCGCAACCCACGCAGCCGTCCTCGACCGCCGGGACGGCCCCCGTCCCACCTGCATTCGGTACTAATCTGATGGCATGGCGCGGGGGGCATTGGTTGGGATCCCCCGACGGCGGCTCTCCCGCCTCGCACTGGGCGATGCGGATCTCAATCGGGCACTGGCGCACGCACAGGTCGCACAGCTCCAGGTCATATAGGTGATCCGCGACCGGTATCGGGGTCCAGCGGTCGATCTCCTCGTAGCGCAGCTTGCCGCGGTAGTCGGGGCCGCGTGCCTGCCCCTTGAAGCCCTCGCCCCTTGCGGCAAGGCAGGCGTCCGGTCGGGCGAGGCGCGCGAACCCCATGCGCGACTGGGCCGGGTAGTTGATCTCGTGCGTGAGCGCGCCGGTCGGACAGGCCAGCACGCACTGCAGTCCGTCGCAGGAGAAATCGCAGGCCTGGGCGCGGGCGTCGATGAAGGGCGTGCCGATGCCGACCCCGTCGAGCAGGTCGGCGAGCTTGATGGCCTCCACCGGGCACACCTGCACGCATTGACCGCACTTGATGCAGGAGGCGAGAAACTCGCGCTCCTCAAGCCGGTCCTTGAGCGCGCCGGGGGGACGCAGGCGCGCGTTGGCATTGCCGGCGAGCGGGACCAGACCGGCGAGTGAGGCGGTGACGAAGCCCGCGGCAAGGATGCTGGTGCGCAGGAACTCGCGCCGGCTCTGCTCGCGGCGCTTGGCGGACATCGCCGGCTGCTTGCGCGATGTCTTCGGGTTCGACTCGTCCTTCATACTGCGCCTCAGTCCCGCTCGAGCGAGCGGCGCAGGGCATCGTAGGCGTCGAAGCCGCCAGCTGGTGCCGGAGTGGGTCTCTCGGTCCGGGGCTCGCTGTCTATATCGCCTGGTTCCATGCTCGGGACCGCGGGCTCGACGCCGGCGAGGTCGGCGCTGGCGGTGCGGACCGGCCTGTCGTCGCGAACGAGCAGGCTCGGCGAGCTGAAGGGCGCGAGGCGCTCCAAGAAATCGATCACCTCGAGCATCGGCGAGCCCTTGAAGAACTGTGCGGGGGGCACATCCATCCACAGCCGGTCCGCATAGGCGTAGAGCTCATAAGGGGTGTCGCCGAAGCCGTCGCCGTCGCGGTCGAAGCCCTCGTAATCGTCCCAGAAGTTACCCTCCCAACGATTGCGGTTGGCGCTCTTACCGCCCTCGACGACCATCTGGGTGATATTGCCCTTGAAGCGGTTTCCGCTGAAAACATTGCCCTGCCAGTCGTTCAGCCAGCGCACGCCGATCCCATTGTAGGCGATCAGGTTGTCGGTGAAGCGGTTGGTAGTCTCCGGCTGGTAGGGGGAGACGTCCAGATACAGCCCGGTTGCGCAGTACAGGACACGGTTCCCCTCGATGGTGACGTCGGAGGTCTCCTTGAAACCGATCCCGATCCCAGTCGACCCAGAGGCATTGGCAATGGTGTTGTTGATCACCTGCACGCCGTCGCTGTACATCAGGAAGATACCGACCGTGTTGTCCTCGTAATGGTTGCCCTCCACCCGATTGGCCTGGGAGTACATGAAGTGCAGCGAGTAGCGGCCCCCGCGCGCGTCGTTGCGCGCGATCAGGTTGTCCCGGGAGTACCAGACCACGGTATCGCGCGCATCGCGGATGACGTTGTCCGTGACCTGGTTGTTGAAGCTGTACCAGAGCCGGATGGCGTCGCCCCGCACCCCCAGATCCACCGGCTTGGACGAGATGCGGTTGCGGCGCACGATATTGTTCTTGGACTGCTGCAGGTCGATGCCGAACAGGCAGTGGTCGATGACGTTGTCCTTGATGACGTTGAAGTTCCCGCGCACCTGCACACCGGCATCGATATCGTTGTGGGAGTCGCCGGAATTGGTCAGGCGCAGGCCCTTCAGAGTGGCTCCGTCGGTATCGAGGAGGACGACCGTGCCCTTGCCGCCGCCATCGATGGTCACCTCTCCCCGACCGTCGATGGTGAGCGGCCTGTCGACCACCACCGGCCCGCTGTAAGTTCCGGGCGCGGGGGTCAGGACCGCCCCGTCCTCCGCGGCGTCCAACAGCTCCTGGAATGAGGGATGCCCGGCCAGCGCCGGTGCCGAGAGCGTCATCGGCAGGAGCAGCACCAGGGACGAGTAAAGCCACCGCGACGCCCGGGCGCCCGTTGTGCCTCGCCGGTTCAACCCGACTCCCGCAACTGCTTGCGTCGCAACAGGGCTATCAGCGCCAGCACCGCGGAGAGCAGCACCATCAGGCCGAAGCCGATGTAGGGGTAGGAGTGGGTGGCGAACTGGGCCACCTTGCCGTCGCCGAAGACGGTGGGCATGAAGGGCTTGACCGTGAAGGCGCCCATATCGTTCAGGCTGTGACCATACCACCAGAGCCAGGCCGCATAGTCGACGATGAAGAACAGCGGCAGCGCCATGGGGACCAGGACCATCAGCCAATAGAGCGCGCCGCTGCTCCTGCGCGCACCCCAGAGCAGGAGCAGCATGGCCGCGGCGAGGCCCCAGAACATGAAATGGCCCGCGGCGGACATCGCCCGCCCCATGGGATAGATCTCCTCCGGGTTGTTGAAGTAACGACCCAGGCTGGTCTCGTAGTGCCACCTGAGCATCTGGGCACCGTTGCCGTTCCATTCCTGGCGCTCCGCGGGAGGACGACGCACCTGGGATTTCTCGAAGGTGGTACGCAGGCTATCAATGATGCGCGCCTTGTCCGACAGTTCGGCCGCATCGGGCGTCGCGGCGGGCGCCTGATTCTCGGCGGCAGCCATCTCCGCCTTGAGGCGGGCGATCAGGGCCTCCCCGGCCGACATCCGGCTCGGCTCCTTCTCGGACCCGGCGTCTTGGTCCAGTGCCGTGACCAGGGCGGAGAGGTAGCCCAGATTCTGGAACCGCAGCCCGCCCTCGCTGTAATGCGCAAGTCCCATCCAGACGAGGATGCCGGCGAAGCCGATCCCCATGACGGCGAGACGCACGCGGACCCAAGGGATGACAAAGCCGACCAGCATCACCCCCAGCAGGGAGATGAGGAAAGGCGAGAAGGCCTTCTCCACCACACCCCCGGCCGCGATCGGATACATGCCCACATAGTGGTTGATGGTGTCCATCTCGTGAACGCAGTCGAGCGCCTCGTCTTCCGTGATCTCGGTCTTCTCGACCTTGCTGCAGCCGTTGAACACACCGTTCATGTGAAAGTGAATGCGGACTCCGTCCGGAAACGCCTCCGGCGGATAGTTCGGCGCCGTGAGCGACACCCACCAGATCGGGGCGTAGTAGATGGCCACCAGCAGCCCGATGCCCACCAGCGCGAGGGCGAAGATCAGGGGCGTGCGCTTGTCGGCCGTCGGCTTGTCGGGGCTTGGGGGGCTCATGGCGGTTCTACTGCAGGCGGGGATAAGGTTATCGCGGACGAGGACCTGCCGGGACGACGGGTCCTCGCCGCGAGGCTAAACGGCCAGCCTACTTGAAGTCGGGGTTCTGCCAGTCGGCGGACTCCGCCATCTGGTCCTTGGGCACCGGCTGCCAGGATACGTAGTTGATCACCAGCTTCATGTCCTGATCGGTGAAGTTCTTGATCTGCTCCACCATCTCCGGATTGGAGTTGCGGCGCTTGCCGTCGCGAATCCACTCGAACTGTCGCAGCATGTAATTGTAGTGTTGGCCGTTGATGCGCGGGTAGAACTTCTCCACGTCGCCCATGCCGGTCTCGCCATGGCACTTCACGCAGTTTTCCTTGTAGAGCTTCTCGCCCTGGGCGTACTCCGCGGTGTCCGGTCCCCAGGCGCCCTTGCCCCATTCGGGGTTCATGGGCAGCTTCTCGATGTAGGCGACCACGTCGGCCAATGCCTGGGCGTCACCGATGGCTTCCGGAAGGGCGAACGGGTACATGGTCGGGTTGTCCCGGTTCAGCGCCCGGATGTCCGAGAGTTGCTTGATCAACACGCCCCGATGCTGGCCGGCGAGCTGCGGGAAGGTGCCGTCCGGCAGCCCCCAGCCCTCCGGCAGATGGCAGGCCGAGCACACCTCGTAGACGTCCATGCCGTTCTCCAGGTCCGGCGTGAGAGACAGCGCCTCTTCCTGCTCGCCGCCGCCCGGGTTCCAGGCCTCGGCGTATGCCGCGCCCGCCAGCGCGGCCGCCATCGCGGTTACAACGGCCCTGATCGCGACTTTCTTCATCGGAAACCTCCGGCTTTAGCAAGGAACGCGGCCCTGCGACCGCTGGATGGGTAAGCGCCTCGATGCGAGACGCCCCTGAACGGTCACAACATAACAAACTGAGGCACCTTCTCCTTGACCTTCATCAACCAACAACCGGCTGATAACCTTAGTTATTTCAAGGTCGCAAGCCAGTCGGCGATGGCCCGCAGCTCTTCGTCCGAGACCAGGTGCATGATGCCCTTCATGGCCGCGGTCTGCCCGTTGGAACGCGCACCGCTGGCGATGTCCTTCATCTGATTGTAGGCGTAGTCCGGGTTCTGTCCGGCGAGCTTGGGGTAGATGGGAAGGATGGGCGTGTTGGCGTCCTTGCCATGACAGGCGACGCAGGTCTTCTTGACGTAAAGCTCGGCGCCGTCCAAAGCGAGGGCAGCAGTCGACAGGCCAGCGGCGCCGACGACCAACAGGGCGGTTACAGACTTGTTCAGCAGTTTCATCTCGAAAAACCTCTCTATGAGCGTTCGCATCGATTCTCTGCGTTGGAGGCGAACCTCCTCCCCGCAAGAGCGCGGTAGCTGGATGGGACGCAGGTCATCCGGCGTGATCCCGACTCCTCATACCCCGGAACCAGAGGGCACGCCTTGACCCAGGGCAAAGGGTTAGCGGCCCGAAACCGACAGGGGGGCCGTACGGCCCCCCTGTCACCTGCGGCGCTGAGGGCTTACTGAACCTTCTTCGCGCCGGACTCCTCCAGATAGGTCTTGGCGCGGAGACCCAGGTCCGCCGCCTTTACCTGGTACTGCCACCACTGGTTGGCCCAGAGCATGGCGTTCTGCCAGTCCTCCTTGCCGGCAGCCTCCTCGGACTTGGCCTTCGCTTCCTGGGCGAAGCCGAGCTGGTCGGTCGCATCCTCCACCAGGGCAACCACGGTTGGGAAGTCCTTGAAGTTGTGGCTGGTGATGTAGGCCACGACCTGGTCGATGACGGCCTGGGTGTCCAGGTTGGTCTTCACCTGGGTATCGTAGTCAGCCTTGCTGTAGACGGTACCCTCCACCATCTTGACCTTGGTCGCCTGATGTCCCTTCGGCTTGACCAGCAGGTAGCCCTGCATCTCCAGATGCAGCGCCGAGCAGAACTCGGTGCAGTAGTAGGGATAGACGCCTGGCTGATCGGCCACGAAGGTCGCGCTCGCGGTCTTGCCGGGCTCGATTGAGAGCTGTACGTTCTGGCCGTACATGGCGAAGCCGTGCACCTCGTCCTGTGCCCGCTCCAGGTTGGTCAGGTGGAGCTTGACCGTATCGCCCTCCTCGACCTCGATGATCTCAGGCGTGATGTGGGAGCGGATGACGGTGCCCAGGACCTCGGTCGTGCACTTGCCTTCTGCGTCGCAGGTACGCTCCGTCTTCTCGCGTCCGGCGCGGGTCTTGTGGGGCGAGACCGAATCGGTGCGGCTGTCCCAACCGGACTTGTAGCGCACCGCGGGCTGCAGCTTGTCGGCCGCGATGGCCACCGCGTAGTGGGGCTCGCCCAAGGGCAGGGGCATGTCGTAGAGCAGCTGCATCTTGTCGTTGCTGATGTCGATCAGCTGGTGGTTCTGCGGATGCAGGGGGCCTACCGGATTGAAGCGGTCGATTGCCAGCTTGTTGAGTGCGACCAGATACTTGCCGTCCGGGCTCACCGAGTCCCCTTCCATGGTCATCAGGTGGCCGATGTTGTAGTGGATCGACAGCTTGTCCAGGACCTTGCCTTCACAGTAGTCGTACTTGGCGACCTGGGAGTCCACGTAGAGGGAGGTGTAGGCCACGCAGGGCTTGGAATCGAACTGGGTGTGCAGCGGGCCCAACCCCAAGTTGATCTGGGTGTGCAGCACGTCCTGCATGCCGATGATGGGCACGCCGTAGGGGTCCTTGCCCTCGAACTTACCCTCCTCGATGGCCTTCATGATCTTCTCGAAGCTGTAGACCGATACGTGGCTGTCCAGCTTGCCGGAGACGATCAGGTACTTGCCGTCGGGGGTCACGTCCACGCCGTGGGGACTCTTGGGCTCGGGGATCAGGAACAGCAGACCCTCGGCGATGGCCTGCTCCATCGGGATGTAGTACATCCCGCGCTCCTGCTTGACCTTGCCGGCCTTGACCAGCTCCTCGGCCTTCTTCCAGTTGGTCACGTGAAGGAAATCGGTGTCCTTGGAGGAACAGCCGGCCTCGAAGGGAGGACGCCCGCGCTCGATGCCACCGACGTAGCGCTCGGAGCAGAAGGAGTTGGTGAAGCCCCAGCCGTAGCTGTCCTTCTTGCCCGCGTCGGACAGATCCTGGCTGTAGGGCCCCATCTCGATGACGAAGGAGTTCTCGGGCTCGATGCGCCCCTTCTCCTTGTTGAACTTCCAATAGGTCAGGCCGCCGCGGTACTTGTCGTTGAACTCTTCCAGGGGCACGTACCCGTCCTCGAGCAGCGGCGCGGCATACTGGGTCGCCTCCATCACGTACTCGGTGTTGGGCGTGACGAAGGCGCCGCCGTGCTCGGACTTGAAGAAGGGGTTGACCACGATCTGCTTGGTCTCGAAGTCGTGCAG
>CAYNBI010000114.1:0-10889 GCA_964395315.1 uncultured Chromatiaceae bacterium
CGGATCTTGCCGGAGATGGTGTCGCCGGTGCGCAGGCTGAAGCGGCGGATCTGGCTGGGAGAGACGTAGATGTCATCCGGTCCGGCCAGATAGGAGGCATCGCCCGAGCGCAGGAAACCGAAACCGTCCTGCAGAATTTCCAGTACCCCGTCGCCGTAGATGTCCTCACCCTTTCTCGCCTGCGCTTTGAGGATGGCGAAGATCAGGTCCTGCTTGCGCGACCGGCCGACGCCCTCGATTTCCATGGATTGGGCCAGTTCGACCAGCTCGGGAACCGGCATCTTCTTCAGTTCGGTCAGATTCATGATGGTTTTCTAAAAGGCGTATGAAACGGGTCGTTTTCGTAGTTCAGCACCGCGCTGGGCGGCACGGGCGGCGGTGCGGGGAGGGACGGTGACTACTGGGGGAGGGGCGCCCGGGCGGGAACCCCAGCGGGTCACTTCTGAGCGTTTAGATCGACGGGTTAAGCCTCGTTGGCGAGCGCACTTACAGGTTGCTGTCTATGAAGGCGGTAAGCTGCGATTTCGATACTGCCCCGACCTTGGTCGCCTCCACCTCGCCTTGCTTGAACAGCATCAGGGTGGGAATGCCGCGTATCCCGTAGCGTGGCGGGGTGTTGGGGTTCTCGTCGATGTTGAGCTTGGCCACCCGGATCTTGCCCATGTACTCCTCTGCGATCTCGTCCAGCACTGGGGCGATCATCTTGCACGGACCGCACCAGTCCGCCCAGTAGTCGACAAGCACCGGGTCAGAGGATTGCAGGACTTCTTGCTCGAAAGAGTCATCCGTTACATGGATGATGCGTTCGCTCACTGGATGGTCTCCCGTTGATGTCGTGACTCGAGGGGCGAGGGCTTGGCCGTACCGCGCGGGGTTTGGGGGAGCGGACGGGCGTATTGGCGTTGGGATGTGCCCTTGGGTAAGATGCTATTTCAGCCAAGAAATTAGAATTTTGCAAGTCCTCCTGTCCGGGGGACTCCGAAACGGATCCTCTCCCTCCCCCGCATATGACCCAGACACACCTCACTGACACCCGCTTCGACGCCTTCGATCTGGATGCGCGCATCCTCCAGGGCCTTGCCGACGCTGGATTTTCGCGCTGCACTCCGATCCAGGCCGAGACGCTGCCGATTGCCCTTTCCGGGCGCGACGTCGCCGGCCAGGCTCAGACGGGGACCGGCAAGACAGCGGCCTTTTTGGTCGCCGCCCTGCAGCGGCTGCTCACCCACGAGCCGCCCTCGTGGCGCCGCCCGAATCAGCCCCGCACCCTGATCGTGGCGCCCACGCGCGAGCTCGCAGTGCAGATCCACAAGGACACCGTGACCCTCGCGAAGCACACTGGATTCCGCCTCGGTCTGGTGTTCGGCGGCACCGGATATCAACAGCAGCGGGACGATGTGGCCGCCGGAGTCGACATCCTGATCGGCACCCCCGGGCGTCTCATCGATTACTTCAAGCAGCGCGTGTTCGACCTCAAGGCCGTCGAGGTGGTGGTAGTGGACGAGGCGGACCGGATGTTCGACCTCGGCTTCATCAAGGACATCCGCTATCTGCTTCGGCGCATGCCGCCTGCCGACCAGCGGCTCGGCATGCTGTTCTCCGCGACCCTTTCCTACCGGGTCACCGAGCTCGCCTACGAGCACATGAACGACCCGAAGCCGGTCGCCATCGAGCCGGAACAGGTCACCGGCGACCGGGTGACTCAGCGCTGCTACATGGTGGCCAACGACGAGAAGATCCCCCTGCTCATCGGCCTGTTGCGGGGTATGCAGGATGCCCGCGTCATCGTGTTCGCGAACATGAAGCGTGAGACGGATCGCATCTGGGGCTACCTGGAAGGGAACGGGCTGCGCGCGGCCGTGCTTTCTGGCGACGTGCCCCAGAAGAAGCGCCTGAGTCTGCTCAAGCAGTTCCAGCATGGCGAGCTCCCGATCATGGTGGCGACGGACGTGGCCGCTCGCGGCCTGCACATCCCGGACGTCACCCACGTCATCAACTACGATCTGCCCGAGGACGCGGAGGACTATGTCCACCGCATCGGCCGCACGGCCCGCGCGGGGGCGACGGGAGACGCCATCAGCTTCGTGTGCGAGACCTACGCCTTCTGCCTGCCGGACATCGAGGCCTTCATCGGCGCCAAGATTCCCGTCGAGGCGGTGAGCCACGAGCTGCTGGCCGAGGTTGACCCCAGGAGCCGGGTTCGCGTTGAGCGTCGCTCCCATCCCCAGGATCGGCGCGACGGGAGAGGTGGCCGGCGCAAGCCCTTCGCCAAACGCGCGGAGGGCGACGACACGCCGAAGCCAGAGACCAAGCGGGAGGGCGAGGCTGCGGCGCCGACCCGAAAGCGCCGGCGAAGGCGCAAGCCGGCCGCACCGGGCGGTGGTCCAGCCATGGCGCCCCAGAGCTGACCCTGGCTTCCCGGTGTCAGCCGGCGCGGAGCCCGGGCAGCAGGTCGGCGAAGTGTCTGATGGCGGAAAAGTCTCCGGCGGCGCGAGGCGGGGCCTTCGAGTCGGGCTCCACCACCGCGAGCAGCCAGCGGAAGCCGTAAGCGCGCGCGGCGCGCAACACGCTCAAGCTGTCGTCGATGAACAGGGTGCGGTCCTTGTGGAAGGGTTCCAGGGCCTGAACCCTTGGCCAGAAGTCCGCCGATTCCTTTGGCGCCCCCAGGTCATGGGCGCAGATGATGCGTTCGAAGTGGCCCGCGAGGCGGGTCTTCTCCATCTTGAGTGCGAGCGATTTCTGGTGAGCGTTGGTCACCAACACCCGCCGCTTGCCGCGCGCCTTCAGCGCCTCGAGAAAGTCCACGACGTGCGGGTGAACGGCGATCAAGTGATCGGTCTCGGCCTTGAGCAGGGCGATATCAAGGCCCAGCTCGCGGCTCCAGTGGTCCACGCAGTACCATTCCAGGGTTCCCTCGCGGCTGCGGTATCTGGCGAGGAGCTCCTCCTTCGCCCGCTCCGCTGGCATTCCGCGCGCTTCGCCGTAGCGCCTGGGAACGTACTCGAGCCAGAAGTGATTGTCGAAGTGCAGGTCGAGCAGGGTGCCGTCCATATCCAGGAAGACGCTGTCGACGGCGTGCCAGTCGATCATGGGGTAGGTTACCTGCAAATTGCTGGCCGAGGGCGTTCTCGCCTCCGCCTTCCATCGGTGCCCGCCGGAGCCTGAGGGCGGTGACAGCATAACGGAGCCCATGCGATGGCGGCAAAACCCGAGATCGTGGATCGCCGGATGGTCGCCCGGACCCGGATCTTTCGCGTCGAACAGCTGGACATCCGCTTCGCCAACGGCAACGAGCGCGTCTTCGAGCGCATCCTCGGCGGCCATGGTTCGGTGCTGGTGGTCCCGATGCTCGATGCGCAGACGGTGCTCCTGATCCGCGAGTATGCCGCCGGAACCGACCGCTATGAGCTTGGCCTGCCCAAGGGGATTGTGGAGCCGGGCGAGGATCCCCTGCAGGCGGCGCAGCGCGAGATCCAGGAGGAGGTGGGCTATGGTGCCCGCGATCTGTCGCTGATCCGTACCGTGTCGCTGGCGCCGGGTTATATTCAGCATCTCACGCACATGGTGTTGGCGCGGGGGCTCTTTCCGCGGCGCGTTGAGGGTGACGAGCCGGAACCCATTGAGGTGGTGCCCTGGCGGCTGGACGAGCTGGATGCGCTGTTGGAGCTCGACGACTTCAGCGAGGCCAGATCCATTGCAGCCCTGTTTCTGGTGAAGCGCGCGCTCCAGCGGGGGGACCCGCGAACGAATACGCGAGGTTAGGGTCCGTCGAATAACGGTGAAGAAATAACACGAGCGTCGCAACCGCGCCCGCACAGAATCAGGAGGTCCGCCGGCCGCGGATGCGAGCAAACTATCACTGGAGGCAGAGCATGACCTGGAGTTTCAAGCTGCGGTCGGCGCTTTGGGTCGGCCTGGCGCTCTCTTCGGTAGCGGCATTCGCCGCGCACGACGCCGACGATGTCTACAGCTTCGACGACTCCCCGCGCGCAGAGCCCTTGGTCTATCCCGACTGGTTCAAGAAGAGCTTTTTGTATCTGGACGACGATCTGAAGGACGCGCTGGATGCCGGCAAAGAGGGCCTCATCGTCTACTTCGGTCAGCGCCGCTGCGCCTATTGCCACAAGCTGATGGAGGTCAATTTCGGGCTGACGGACATCGTCGAGTACACGCAGCTCCACTTCGACGTTGTCCCGATCGATATCTGGGGGGTGGCCGAGGTGACCACCCTCGGCGGAGCGGTCATGACCGAGCGCGAGTTCTCACTCCAGAATCAGACCAATTTCACCCCCTCCCTCTTGTTCTACGACCGGGACGGAAGGGAGGCCTTGCGCTTGCGCGGTTACTATCCGCCCTATCAGTTTCGCGCGGCCCTCGAGTATGTGGCGGATGGCCACTATAAGCGCGAGTCGTTCCGCGACTATCTGGCTCGCGGGGAGGGCCGTATGGTCTTCGAGCCGGGGGACCTGAACGAGGAGGACTTTTTTGCCTCGCCACCGTTCAATCTCGACCGCAGCCGTTTTCCGAGCGAGCGCCCGCTGGCGGTGTTCTTCGAGCAGGGGGAGTGCCACGCCTGCGACGTGCTCCATGGCCAGGCCTTGGACGAGCCGTCGATCTACAAGCTTTTTGAGGGATTCGACAACGTCCAACTCGACATGTGGTCTGACACCCCGGTCATCACCCCCTCGGGGGAGCGGACCACGGCGAGACAATGGGCCGAGAAACTGGGTCTTTTCTACGCGCCCTCGATCATCTTCTTCGACGAGAAGGGCGGCGAGATCCTGCGGGTGGACTCGGTGGTACGTTTCTACCGCCTGCGCAATGTGCTCAACTACATCACCACCAAGGCCTATCTGGACGAGCCGAACTATCAGCGCTGGCGGGTGACGAGGTCGTTCTGAGCCGGGGCCCCGGTGCGCACTGGACCGGCTCAGCGCTTCCCGCGGCACATGGATGCGCGCGCTGATCCTGGCCAGGACGGTCGAGACTCGGTGCCTGCCCGGAGCAGACGTCAGTACTCGGCGCAGTAGCGGTCGAGATAGTCCTCGTAGGATTGGCGCTTGCGGCGCAGCTTGATGCCCTCGACCGGGCGGTAACCGTGCCTGAGCTTCCAGTTGACCTCATCGAGCAGGCGGCGTTTGTCCCAGCACTTGTCCGCGCGCCGGGCATCCGCCGCTGCCTTCTGCGCCTGGGCCTGTCCGGAGCCGGACCGCTTGCTGCCGGCGGAGCGTTTCTCCTCCGTAACCGAGCCGGGGCTCGGCGGTACCCAGCCAGTCTCCCGGTCCGTGACCGTGATCTCGTCATTCTCCATGCCCGCGGGGCAAGGGAACTGGCTCAGCTCGACGCTGCCGTTCTCGCCGGTGCAGCGGTAGACGGTGGTGTCCCGCGCCCCCGCCGCGCCCGTCACCAGCAAGCAGGCGGTTAGCGCGCCGATGGCAAGATGGCCGCGCCGGCGGCGCCGCGGCCGGGACTCTGGGAGGCCTATGTCCGCGGGCGCGCCGTGCTTCTTCCTCGCTTCCATCATGGGGTCTCCCTCGACGCTCAACCTGTCCATGCCCAGTAACCTTCGTGCGCACCGTTTCCGGCATAATGAACAGCCTCCGCCCGATGGGGCCGCGCCTCGGCCTGGTCAGCCGGAGTATTCCTGGAATTCACTGAACGATGCAAAGCCTCTATGTGGCCGGCGCCGGGGCCGGCAGCGGCAAGTCCGTGGTCGTGCTCGGCATAATGGAAACGCTTTCCGCGGTCAACCGCAAGGTCGGTTTCTTTCGCCCCATCGTTAGTCAGGGGGCCGAGAGCGACGATCTCATCAATCTGATTCGCAGCCGGTACGACATTCCCTTCCCCCCGGAAATGCTCTTCGGGTGCACGACCGAGACCGCCGGTCAGCTGGTCGGCGCCGGGCACTACGACGAGCTGCTGAAGCGCATTCTCAGCCGGTTCAAGGCCCTGGAGGAGAAGTGCGATCTCGTGGTTTGCGCCGGGACCGACTACGACGGGCTGGTCCCCTCTCTCGAGTTCGATTTCAACGCCGACCTGGCGAATAACCTCGGCTGTACCATCGTGGTCGTGGTCAGGGGCTTCCGGCGCACCCCTGAGGAGACGCTGGACGTGGTACGGCTCGCCCATGAATCCCTCCTCGACCGCGGTGGCGAGCTGCTGGCCACCGTGGTCAATGGGGTGGATGCGGCCCACCTGGGCCTCATGAAAACGCGGGCCCGTCGCGTCCTGCCGGACTCTGAGATGGTGTACGTCCTGCCCGAGCTGCCCTCCCTCGGCATGCCGACGGTGGGCGAGATCCGGCGGGCGCTCGGCGCTGACTGCCTGTGTGGCGAGGGGGACGCGATGAATCAGGTCGTGACCAGCTACAAGATCGCGGCCATGCACATCCCCGATTTCCTCAAGCACATCGAGGACGGCTGTCTGATCATCACCCCCGGAGATCGGTCCGACATCATCCTCGCGAGCCTGGTCGCGGACGCCTCCACGGCCTTCCCTCGTGTCGCCGGACTGCTCTTGACCGGCGGTCTCATGCCGGCGCCCAACGTCCAGCGGTTGGTCGAGGGCCTGCGTCGGACCAAGGTCTCCATCCTGCGGGTCCCGACCGACACCTACGCCACGGCCATGAATGTCACCCACATCGAGCCCACCATCCTCGGCGCGGATGAGCGCAAGATCGCCGCGGCGCTGGGCCTGTTCGAGAGTCACGTCGACACGGACGACCTGCGCGACAAGGTGGCGGTGCGACACTCGGAGCGCCGCACGCCGCTCATGTTTGAGTACGAGCTGATCCGACGCGCCAAGTCGCAGCGGCGGCATATCGTGCTGCCGGAGGGGGCCGATGAGCGCATTCTGCAGGCAGCGGAAATCCTCGTCTTGCGCGACGTGGTGCAGCTCACGCTGCTCGGCAAGCCGGACAAGATCAAGCGCCGGATCAGCGAGCTCGGGCTCAAGCTCGACGACATCCCCATCCTCGATCCCCTGTCCGCCCGCGAGCGCGAACGCTACGCGAAGACCTACTTCGCGCTGCGCAGGCACAAGGGCATCTCGGAGCAGATGGCCTACGACGCGATGGAGGATGTCAGCTACTTCGGCACCGCGATGGTCTACCACGGAGACGCGGATGGCATGGTCTCCGGGGCGGTGCATACCACCCAGCACACCATCCGGCCCGCTTTCGAGATGGTGAAGACGCGCCCCGGGGTGCTGCTGGTCTCAAGCGTCTTCTTCATGTGCCTGGCGGATCGGGTGCTGGTCTACGGGGACTGCGCCGTGAATCCGAATCCGAATGCCGAGCAGCTGGCGGACATCGCCATCACCTCCGCGCAGACGGCCGCCGCGTTCGGCATCGAGCCAAGGGTGGCCATGCTGTCCTATTCGACCGGCGAGTCGGGCAAGGGGGCGGACGTGGACAAGGTGCGCGAGGCCGTGCGCATCGCCCGCGCCCGGCGCCCCGACATCAAGATCGAGGGCCCCATCCAATACGACGCGGCGGTGGACCTGGGCGTGGCGCGCTCCAAGATGCCCGGCAGCGAGGTTGCGGGGCAGGCGACCGTGTTCGTCTTTCCCGACCTCAACACCGGCAACAATACCTACAAGGCGGTGCAGCGCAGCGCCGGTGCAGTGGCCATCGGCCCGGTGCTGCAGGGGCTCAACAAGCCGGTCAACGACCTCAGCCGCGGCTGCCTGGTGCCGGACATCGTCAATACGGTGGCGATCACGGCCATTCAGGCACAGGATGGCGCGGGGTCGCTCGCAGAGCCCGCGGCGTGAAGCTGCTGGTACTCAACTCCGGCAGCTCGTCCATCAAATACCAGCTGTTCGCCAGCGAGGATTGGCGGGTGCTGGCCTCGGGCTCGGTCAGCCGCATCGGCGAGGCCGAGAGCACCTTTGCGGGGCGCTGGGCAGGGAGCGACGGCGAGTGGGAATCCTGCACCGAGACGATGGCGATCCCCGGCCATCACGAGGGATTGGAGCGCATCCTCGTCGGATTGCGGGAGCGGGGCGTGCTGGCGGACCTTTCGGAGCTCGGGGCGGTGGGTCACCGGGTGGTGCACGGCGGGGAGTCCTTCCGCCAGCCGACGCTGGTCGACGATGCGGTGGTGTCGGCGATTCGCGACATGATTCCCCTCGCCCCCCTCCACAATCCGGCGAACCTGGCGGGCATAGAGGTGGCGCGGCGGGTCTTCCCCGGCGTGGCCCAGGTGGCGGTCTTCGACACCGCCTTTCATCAGACCATGCCCCGCGCCGCATACCGCTATGCCCTGCCCGAGCAGCTCTACACGCGGCACCGGGTGCGCAGGTACGGGTTCCACGGCACCTCGCACCACTATGTCGCGAAACGGGCGGCGGCCTTTCTCGGCAGGCCCTTGGCGGACTGCAACCTGATCACCCTGCACCTAGGCAACGGTGCCAGCGCGACGGCCATCCGGAGCGGCGAGAGCGTGGATACCTCCATGGGCTTGACGCCGCTTGAGGGCCTAGTCATGGGCACCCGCTGCGGCGACATCGATCCCGCCATCCATTTCTACCTCGCCGAGCAACTCGGGCTCGACAAGGATGCGCTGGACGATTTGCTCAACCGCAAGAGCGGGCTGCTCGGGCTGTGCGGCATGAACGACATGCGCGAGATCCACGCCTGCGCCGAGGCCGGCGACGAGCGGGCGGAGCTGGCCATCGCCGTCTTCTGTCACCGCTTGAAGAAGTACCTGGGCGCCTATTTCGCCGAGCTCGGGCGGGTCGACGCGGTCGTCTTCACCGGCGGTATCGGGGAAAATGATGCCGACGTGCGCGCTCGTACCTGCTCGGGCCTGGAGAACCTGGGGGTGGTCCTGGATTTCCAGGCGAACGCGAACTCCGAGCGCGGCGAGAGAGCGGTCAGTGTGGAGGGGAGCCCAGTCCGGGTGCTGGTGATCCCCACCAACGAGGAGCTCGAGATCGCCCTGCAGTCCTTTCAGGCCGTTGGCGGGAGCCCGGACACAAATAAGCCGCCCCGAAAAAAGGAAGGGGGGCGGCTCAGTTAAGGAGGAGTGGATGGTTCCGGGGACAAAGGCTATCAGCGCCCCTCGCGCCTGTAACTGACAATTCGCAATGGGGTCGGCGTCGCCGCGTAGGGCACGGGCTCGAGCGCTATATCCTGATTCGTTCCGCGCCGGGCAGACCGAGCTCCCGCCACAGTCGAAGCGTCGGACCGGCCTGGTTCATGGTGTAGAAATGTATCCCCGGGGCCCCGCCCTCGAGCAGTCGGCGGCAGAGCCGGGCCACGACCTCGTGACCGAAGGCGCGGATGCCCTCGATGTCGTCGGCGTAGCCCGCGAGCCGCTTGCGCACCCAGCGCGGGATCTCGGCGCCGCAGGCATCGGAGAAGCGTGCGAGCTGCGAGTAGTTGGTGATGGGCATGACGCCCGGGATCACCGGTATGTCGATGCCCAGGCGTTCGCAGCTGTCGAGGAAGGCGAAGTAGGCGTCGGCATTATAGAAATACTGGGTGATGGCCGCGTCGGCGCCGGCCTCGACCTTGCGCTTGAAGTTGAGCAGGTCCCGCTCCGCGCTCGACGCCTGGGGGTGGAACTCGGGGTAGGCCGCCACCTCGATGCGGAAGTGCCGCCCGGTCTCCTGCCGGATGAGCTCGACCAGCTCGTTGGCGTAGCGCAGCTCTCCCGTCGCCCCTGCGCCCATGCCCGACGGGAGATCGCCGCGCAGCGCCACGATGCGGTGGATCCCCTGCTCGCGGTAATGGCGCAGGATATCCCGGATCTCGGCACGGCTGGAGCCGATGCAGGATAGATGGGGAGCGGTGTCGATGCCCTGAGCGCGCAGCAAGGCGACCGTCTCGAAGGTGCGGTCCCGCGTGGAGCCGCCCGCACCATAGGTCACTGAGAAGTACTCGGGTGCGAC
Source organism: uncultured Chromatiaceae bacterium (assembly GCA_964395315.1). Taxonomy (GTDB): domain Bacteria; phylum Pseudomonadota; class Gammaproteobacteria; order Chromatiales; family Chromatiaceae; genus CAVORB01. The sequence goes on from CAYNBI010000114.1 coordinate 9,898, forward strand.
GGCGTTCAGCTGCCGCACGCTGCCTGCCAGCTTCTCCATGCCCTCTTGGGACTTGGGCGGGAAGAGCTCGAAGCTGAACGTGGCGTTGGGGGCTTTGGAAACGGACATTGCGCAGGCCTCCGGCGATTGGCTTTCTGTGATCTGCGATCAGTGTCCGGCGCCCGGCCCGCGGACGGGCCGAGACGCCGAAGGTGCACCGCTCGCAGCGGAGGCCCGGCTCAGTACCGGTAGTGCTCGGGCTTGTAAGGGCCTTCCACGGAAACGCCGATGTAGTCCGCCTGGTGCTTGCTGAGCGTAGTCAGCTTGGCGTTGATCTTCTGCAGGTGCAGGCGCGCAACTTCCTCGTCCAGCTTCTTGGGCAGTACGTAGACGCCGATGGGGTACTGCTCGGTGTTGCCGAAGATCTCCATCTGCGCCAGCACCTGGTTGGTAAAGCTGTTGGACATCACGAAGCTCGGGTGGCCCGTCGCGCAGCCCAGGTTCACCAGGCGGCCCTTGGCGAGCAGGATGATGCGCTTTGCCGGCTTGCCGTTCATCGGGGGAAAGATCACGTGGTCCACTTGGGGCTTGATCTCGTCCCACTCGTACTTCTCGATCGCGGCGACGTCGATCTCGTTGTCGAAATGACCGATGTTGCAGACGATGGCCTGGTCCTTCATCGCCGCCATGTGATCGTGGGTGATGATGTCGAGGTTGCCGGTGGCGGTGACGAAGATGTCGGCCAGCGGGGCGGCCTCGTCCATGGTCACGACCTTGAAACCCTCCATCGCAGCCTGCAAAGCGCAGATGGGATCGATCTCCGAGACCCAGACGATGGCCCCAAGGCCGCGCAGGGACTGGGCGCAGCCCTTGCCGACGTCGCCATAGCCGCAGACCATGGCGACCTTGCCGGCGATCATGACGTCGGTAGCGCGCTTGATGCCGTCCACCAGGGACTCGCGGCAGCCGTAGAGATTGTCGAACTTGGACTTGGTGACCGAGTCGTTGACGTT
>CAYNBI010000115.1:0-10773 GCA_964395315.1 uncultured Chromatiaceae bacterium
CGTGGCCATCGGGCAGGACGGCAGGCCACGGCCGGTGGAAGACGGCGGCCTGACTGCGGCGTAAGGCGGATCACCGCCCTGCAGAATCAAGAACAACCCAAAGGGGGAGCATCAGAAGAATGTTCGAGGCAACCAAGGTCGGGAGAAAGGTCGACAAGGAGACCTTCAAGGCCCAGCAGGAGGAGCTGCGGACCCAGCTCCTGCTGGTGCAGCGCGAGCTCAGACAGACGGATATCCCGGTGGTCGTGATCATCTCCGGGGTGGAAGGCGCCGGCAAGGGCGAGGTCGTCAACCGCCTGAACGAGTGGCTGGATGCCCGCGGCGTTCAGACCTTCGCCTTCTGGGACGAGACCGACGAGGAACGGCAGCGCCCCCGTTACTGGCGCTTCTGGCGAACGATGCCGCCGCGGGGCGAGTTCTCGATCCTGTTCGGCGGCTGGTACCTTGCCCCCATCGATCATCGCATCAGCGATCTCTGCAACGACGCGGAGCTCGACGCGGAGCTCAATCGCATTGTCGACTTCGAGCGCATGCTGACCCAGGACGGCGCCCTGATCGTGAAGTTCTGGTTTCATCTCTCGGAGAAGGACCAGCGACAGCGCCTGAAGGAGCTCTCCCGCGACGACAAGAGCCGCTGGAAAATGGTGCCCAACAAGGGCAAGAAGTTCACGGCGCACTATGAGAAGTTTGAGTACGTGGCCGAGCGCATCATCCGCCATACCGATCGCGGGCTCTCCCCCTGGTACCTGATCGAGGCTGAGGACCGCCGCTACCGTGACCTGACGGTCGGCAAGACCCTGCTGCAGGCCATCAAGCGGCGCTTGAGCGAGCCGCCGGCCATGGAACCGCCCTCCACCGCCAACGAGCTCGATCTGCCTGACGTCGCGAGCGCCCAGGTCACCGTGCTCGACCAGCTCGACCTGACCCAGTTCCTCGATCGAAGCGAGTACAAGACCCAGCTGTCGATACTGCAGGCGGAGATCAACGACCTGTGCTGGGAGGCCTACAAGAAGGAACGATCGATCGTGTTGGTGTTCGAGGGCATGGACGCCGGCGGCAAGGGCGGCGCTATCCGCCGCTTCACCAGCGCTATCGACGCCCGGCTCTACCGCGCCATACCCATCGCCGCACCCACGGACGAGGAGAAGGCCCACCACTACCTGTGGCGCTTCTGGCGCCACATCCCACGCGCCGGTTACATCACCATATACGACCGTTCCTGGTACGGCCGCGTATTGGTCGAACGGGTCGAGGGGTTCGCCACCGACGAGGAATGGCGCAGGGCCTATTCCGAGATCAACCAGTTCGAGGAGCAGCTGGTGGAGAGCGGCGTCATGCTGTTCAAGTTCTGGCTGCAGGTCAGCGACGACGAACAGCTGCGCCGCTTCAAGGACCGGGAAGAGGTCCCCTACAAGCGCTACAAGATCACGGACGAGGACTGGCGCAATCGCGAGAAGGGGCCGCAGTACAAGGCCGCCGTCAACGACATGGTGGTGCACACCAGCACCGATTCCGCCTCCTGGACCCTGGTCGAGGGAGACGACAAGCCCTTTGCGCGCATCAAGGTGCTTCGGACATTGCGCGATGGGCTCAAGCAGGCGCTTGCCAAGGGTGACCCCTGTATGGGAAGCGGATATATACCCTGCGGCCAGAAGAACCCTTGGGCCAAGGAATCACCATAACCTCTGGTCTGGCGCCGGGCATATCGGTGCTTGCTCGGTGTGCTCGCTTCCGCGCGGCGCCGCTATCGCATCGACGTGACGGGTCCGGCCCTGTTCCCGCCGCAAAGGGCGGACTCGACGCCTCGACGCGACTGTCGGCAAGCGCCAACACTTGACGCCCGTGTCGTTTCGGTCGTCGCGTATTTCCGCCGCTCCCAGCCTGTGGCGTACCGCTTGCATGTGTTCAAGTGACGGACGAACGGGCGCCCCTCGGCCGGATGGTTTCGGCCAGGCCGGGAGCGCAAGCTCAGGGACCGGGCATCGGCAAGCGAGTCGCCGATTGACTGGAACGGCTCTTGGGAAGCAGCGGAGAAGTCTATGAACACGCTTCCACAATTGGGTGAAATGGTGCAGATTTTCGGTGTGGGCTGCGAGGGATGCGGCAGCTTTCACGGTGATTTCGAGGTCGCGGCAGTCGTCGATGCGAGCGACATCCAGCTCGTGCTGATCGCGCATGAGGTCGACTGCGACGGCGCGGCGGATGGCAGTTGGTTCTCCCGCTTGGCCGTCGACTGGAACCAGTCGTTGCAGTGCTGGCAGGCCGAGTGCCGAGGTCATTCGATCGTGATCAGCATTGGCCGACACTATCGCGGTCCCGTGCGGGCTGCCGCCTGATCCCCGGGGACGTCCGCGCCAAAGGGACGACAGCGCCCTCCTCGACCCGCGTTGCGACCGAGGGCGCTCGGCCCAGCGCTCAGTGCGCGGGCACCGCGTCCTTGAACAGACGGAAAAAGTTGTCCCGGGTTGAGGCCGCCACCTCGCCCGCGGTCATGCCGCGAACCTCGGCAATGCAGGCGGCCACATGCGAGACGAACTTGGGTTCGTTTGGCCTGCCCCGATGCGGAACTGGGGTGAGATAGGGACAGTCGGTCTCGATCAGCATCCGGTCCAGCGGCACCCTGGCGGCAACCTCCCGCAGGTCATCGGCGTTGCCGAAGGTGACGATCCCCGAGAAGGAGATGTAGAAGCCCATGTCCAGGGCTTGCCTCGCCATTTCCCAACTCTCGGTAAAGCAATGCAGCACGCCGCCGACGTCGCGTGCCGCCTCTTCGCGCAGGATGGCGATGGTGTCTTCGCGTGCATCCCGCGTATGGACGATCAGCGGCTTGTTACAGGCACGGGCCGCGGCGATGTGATTGCGGAAGCGCTGCTGCTGCCATACCAGGTCCCCATCGCTGCGGTAGTAATCGAGCCCGGTCTCGCCGATCGCGACGTTGCGTGGGTCCTCGGCCAGCCGCACCAGTTCCTCGGGCGCCGGATCGCGCCGGTGGCGCTCGTTGGGGTGGACTCCCACGGAAACGGAAACTTGTGGATAGGGCTGGACCAGCCCCCGCATCTTCGGATAGTGCTCGAGGTCGATCGAGACACACAGCATGTGATCGACGCCGGCGACGGCCGTGGCCTCCATGAGACCTGCCAAGGAACCGCCGTAGGGCTTGAGATTGACACGGTCGAGATGGCAGTGTGAGTCGACCAGCATGATTGGTGCCTTGGTGGGGAGCGGCGGTCGGCAAATTAGAAATCTAAGGGATTCCACCCGCTCGTAGTGGAACGAGACGGATGGAACGGGCGAAGCGGGAACCTAGTGACCGCGCTGCCCGCCTTGCACGGGCTCACATGGTGTGGGTCGGGCGATCGGAGGTCAACATCGCGGCGAGGTAATCTTCGATCTTTCTCCGGGCCGCGCCCTTGTCCTGATCGCTGAACTGGATACCAACGCCAATGGCGCGGTTTCCTTCCGCGCCCGGCGGCGTCACCCAGATGACCTTTCCCGCGACGGGAATGCGCTCGGGATCGTCCATGAGCCGCAGCAGCAGGAAGATCTCGTCGCCAATCTCGTATCGCTTGCTGGTGGGGATGAAAAGACCGCCATTCTTCACGAACGGCATGAAGGCGGCATAGAGCGCGTTCTTGTCCTTGATGACAAAGCTCAAGATGCGCTGCCGACCGCCGATTGCTGACGGATCCACTTTCGCTCATGTCCTCGCTGACGTTTATCCTGCATGGCGGCGCTGACGCCGCTCAGCTCCCTGCCCCGATATGCGCCCAGCGCATCAGGAGAGACTCATTGCGCAGCTGCTCATTTAGGGTGGTGTCCTGCGCGGCCCGCGCCTGCAGAACCTGCTGCAGGAAACGGTGGGCGTCCGCTGGACGAATCCGATCGGCCAATGCGCGAAGCTCACGTTCCTTGTCGACATTGACCAGGCGCGGTGCCTCATGCCCGCTTGTGAGGCGCAACAAATCACCCAGCCAGTCAAGCAGCCATTCCAATGATATCCCCGGCTCCGCCTTGATCCAAGCGGCCGCCTCCGCCAAGGGATCGCGCTCGCCCTTCCCGACGGCGACGAAGCCCGCGAAAAGCTGGTCCCGCTGTGCCCTCGTTTGTTCCTTAGCGAGCGCCAGCGCCCGCAGCGGCGCCCCATGCGCCAGGCGGAGCAGGACCGCTGCATCGGCGCCTTCCATTCGGGGCTGCAACCACTCCAGCGCCTGGGGCTCCGGCGGCGGAGGCAAGGTCAGGGTCTGACAACGGCTGCGGATGGTCGCCGGAAGCTTGTTCGGCTGCTCGCAGATCAAGCACAGCAGCGTTCCCGCTGCGGGCTCCTCCAACGTCTTCAGCAGACTGTTCGCCGCGTTGACGTTCATCTGCTGCGCCGGATCGACGATGATGACCTTGTGTCCTCCGCGGTGGGCGGTGAGGGCATCGGAAGCGACGAGGCGTCTCACCGCATCCACCTTGATCTCGTCTGATTTTGCCTCGGGATCCGGGCCAACCTCGATGCGGTCAGGATGGGTCCCGGCCTGAAGCAGCATGCAGTCCGGACACACGCCGCAGGCGAAGCCACCCACATCCGGCCGGGGACACAGCAGGGAATCGACCAGCGTCTTCACCAGAACGCGCTTGCCGACGCCAACCGGCCCGGTGACCAGAACGGCGTGGGGCAGGCGTCCTTCCTTGCGGGCACGGTGCAGGTCTTCCCAACAGGCGCGATGCCAGGGCAGCAAGGACCGCGAATCGGCTTGGTCCTTCACGGCGCGAACTGCCTTGGGCCGCCAATCAACGCGAGCCCTGCGGGGGCCATTGACTTGTCGGACCGCATACCTACGACGTCTCGTCGATGAACTCGCAGACCAGTCGGCGCACGCTCGCGCCCACCTGGGCGACATCGGCGGAGGCATCGATCCTACGGATACGGTCCGGGTGCGCCCGTGCCAGGGCGAGGTACGCCGCGCGCACCTTCTCGAAGAAACTTCTCGTCTCGGCTTCGAAGCGATCGGGGGTTGAACGACGGCCCGCACGAGCAAGTCCCTGCGCCACCTCCAGATCGAACAGGAGCGTCAGATCCGGGCGCAGCGAGCCCTGGACATAGTCCTCCAGAAGTGCGATGCGCCGCGCCTGCACCCCCCGTCCACCGCCCTGATAGGCATAGGTCGCGTCGGTGAAGCGATCGCACACGACCCAGGCGCCCTCTTCCAGCGCCGGCGCTATCTTGTGCGCGACATGCTCCGCTCTGGCGGCGAACATGAGCAAGAGTTCCGCATCGGGCGCCATGCCGCGGCAGTCCGGGTCGAGCAGGATTTCCCTCATGCGCTCGGCGATCGGAGACCCGCCTGGCTCCCGCGTCACCACCACCGGCATGCCGCGTTCCGCGAGGCAGGCCCGAACCACCTCGAGCTGAGTCGACTTTCCGGCCCCTTCGATGCCCTCGAGCGTGATGAAGCGCCCCCGCTTCATCGGCTTCCCTGCAGCTGATAAAGCCGCACCGCGCGGTTGTGCTCGGCCAGCGTGGCGGAGAAATGGTGGCTTCCGTCCCCTTTCGCCACGAAGTAGAGGCTCTCCCCGTCGAGGGGATGCAGGACGGCGTGGATGGCTTCGCGACCCGGCAGGGCGATGGGGGTCGGGGGCAAGCCGGCGTGCACGTAGGTATTGTACGGAGTGCTCTGCTGCAGGTGTGCACGGGTCAGGTTTCCGTCGAAATCCTCACCCAGCCCGTAGATGACCGTGGGATCCGTCTGCAGCTTCATGCCGGTTTGCATCCGGCGGACAAAGACCCCTGCGATCGCGCCACGCTCGGAGGCCAGTCCGGTCTCCTTCTCGACAATCGAGGCCAGGATCAGGGCCTGATAAGGGTCTTCCAGCGGCAGGCCGTCGGCCCTTTGCTCCCACTCTTCCGACAGGGTCGCCTCCATGGTCTCGAACGCCCGGCGCAGGATATCGAGGTCCGTGGCGCCCTTGGAGAAGTAGTAGGTATCGGGGAAAAGACGTCCCTCCGGATGCTCGTCTGGTCGCCCGAGTCGCCGCATCACCTCCTCCGGCGATGCCTCGTCGAGCTCGGTTACCAGGCGTGTGTCCCCTGTCACCGCCGCAAGGGCCTGCTGGAAGGTCCAACCCTCCACGAGCGTAATCGCGCGCTGCACCACCTTGCCCGAAATCAGCAGATCGAGTAATCGCGGCGGCGTCATGCCGGTGCGAACCTCGTACTCGCCGGCCTTGATCAGCCCGGCGTTCTTTGTGACGTAGGCCATCGCCATGAAGAAATAGGGATGTGGCAGCATGCCGCGGGCGGTCAGGTCCTCGCTCAAGGCGCGCAGTGAGGTACCGCGGGGAACATCGAGAATCAGCGTCTCCTCCTCCAGGGCCAGGGGCTTAGCGAGGAAGCGCTGGTACTCCATCCAGGCGCCACCGGCCAGCGCCGCCAATACCAGAACCAGCACGAGAAAAACACGCATCAGTCTGTGCTCCAGCCGCCCGGGGTGAAGGCCACTCGGCGCACCCGCTCGATCAGCGACCCGGGCAGCAGTCCAAGGTCAAACCGAATGTCCTCCGACTGGCGAATGGGCCAGACTCCGATCAGGGCATTGGTCAGGAAGGCCGCATCCGCCTTCTCGAGGTCGGATCGTTCGATGTCGGCCTCCCGCACCTGAAACCCCTCCTCCGCCGCGATCTCCATCAAACTGGAGCGCACGGTGCCAGCGATGCCGCAGGAATTGATCTCCGGAGTAATCAAGGCATCGCCCGCCACCAGGAACAGGTTGCTCATGGTACCGCCGATGAGACGTCCGCGACCATCGCACATGAGCCCCTCCGCGATCCGAGGGTCGGTCCACTCGCTCCGCGCCAGCACCTGTTCCAGGCGATTGAGATGCTTGATTCCGGCGAGCCGCGGGTTCTCCCCTAGCCGCGTCTGGCAGAACCGTACCCGCACGCCGTGCTGACGCCACGCCGGGGGATAGTCCGGCGCGGGATACCGCACCAGGACTCGCGTGGGCTCCGGCCTGGCGGGCGCAAGATAACCCCGCCCGCCACCGCCTCGGGTGAGAAGTATCTTCAGGACCCAGGGCTCCTCGGTGCTGGCGAGCCTTGCGCATTCATTGAGGAGGAGGTCGCGCGGAGGAGAGGGAATGGCCAGACGCTGGGCACCTTGCTCCAGGCGGTCGAGGTGTTGACGCCAAAGACAGGGGCCACCTGCATGAACTAGGACGGTCTCGAACAGCCCATCCCCGTACAGGAGTCCACGGTCATTGATCGAAACGAGGTCCGTCTCGATCCCGTTGACGAGCGCCATCTGTTCGCGGGTTGCCGCTTACCGGGTCCGCCCGGCAGGACTCGGCGGACCGAGTGGGGCTTCAGATACGACGGAAGATGAGTGTGCCGTTGGTGCCGCCGAAACCGAAAGAGTTGCTCAACGCCACGTCGATCTTCATCTCACGCGCGGTGTTCGGCACGCAATCAAGGTCGCATTCCGGATCCGGCGTCTCGTAGTTGATGGTCGGCGGGGCCACCTGATCGCGAATCGCGAGCAGGCTGAAGATGGCCTCTGCACCTCCCGCAGCACCGAGCATGTGCCCCGTCATGGATTTGGTGGAGCTGACAGCAAGCTTCTTGGCGTGCTCACCGAAGGCGCCCTTGACGCCCTTCGTCTCGGCGATGTCGCCGGCCGGCGTGGAGGTGCCGTGAGCGTTGATGTAGTCGACGTCCTCCGGATTGAGCCCGGCGTCGCTCAATGCCAGCAGCATGCAGTCGCGGGCGCCCTCCCCGTTTTCCGACGGCGCGGTCATGTGGTAGGCGTCGGAGTTCATGCCGACCCCGACCAGTTCGGCGTAGATTCTCGCCCCTCTGGCCTTCGCGAACTCGTAGGACTCGAGCACCACTACCCCGGCCCCGTCGCTCAGGACGAAGCCATCGCGGTTCTTGTCGAAAGGTCGGCTTGCCCCCTCCGGGTCGTCGTTGCGCGTCGAAAGTGCTCGCGCGGCGGCAAACCCGCCGAGTCCAACCGGGGAGGTCGCCATCTCCGCCCCACCGGCCACCATGACATCGACCATGCCGTGACGGATCATGAGGGCCGCTTCGCCGATGTTGTGGGTTCCGGTGCTACAGGCGGATACGATCGAGTAGTTCGGTCCCTTGAGACCATATTTGATGGACAGATTGCCTGCCACCATGTTGACGATGTTGGCGGGTACGAAGAAGGGGGAGATTTTGCGTGGACCGCCCTGCCGGTAGGCCTCGTAGTTGTTCTCGATTCCGGTGATGCCGCCGATCCCGGAGCCAACCGCGACGCCGATGCGGCGGCAATTCTCTTCCGTAACCTCCAGACCCGCATCCTCGATCGCCTGGGTTCCCGCTCCGATGCCGTAATGGATGAATTTATCCATTTTCCGGACATCTTTTTTGGAGATATAGAGCTCGGGATCAAACCCGTAGATCGGCCCCCCGAAACGCGTGCTGAACGGACCGATGTCGAAATGGGTGATCGGCTGAATACCGCTCTTGCCGGCAACGATATTGGCCCAGGCGGACTTGGTCTCCAACCCCACTGGGGCGACGATTCCGACCCCGGTGACTACAACCCGTCTGCCAGTCATGCGGTTTACCTCCGATCTGGTCTGCAGCGCACTCGCGGCGCCCCGAATGCCGCGTAGGCTGCGGCGGCAGCCTTACGGTCAGCGCCAATCCTCAACCGACGTGCTCGTTGATGTAGTCGATCGCCTGCTTCACGGTGGTGATCTTCTCCGCATCCTCGTCTGGGATCTCGGTCTCGAACTCCTCCTCCAGGGCCATCACCAGCTCGACCGTGTCCAGGGAATCCGCGCCCAGGTCGTCGACGAACGACGCCTCGAGGGTCACCTCTTCCTCCTTGACGCCAAGCTGCTCAATTACGATCTTGCGAACCCGCTCTTCGACGCTGCTCATTGTGTTTCATTCCTCCGATCAAAAAAACGGCCCTGACCCCAGGGCACGCGGTATTCTATTCACATTCGATTGCCGATGAAAGGCGCGGCGGGCCTAATTCGGCGGGCATTAGGCGTTGGAATCTATTCGCTTTTTCGCGTCACATCCCAACGGCATCAGTCCATGTACATGCCGCCGTTGACATGAATGGTCTCTCCGGTGACGTATCCGGCCTGCGGGGACGCGAGAAACAGCACTGCCGCGGCGATTTCCTGGGGGCTGCCGAGGCGCCCGAGAGGGATGCCAGCGAGCAGCTGGCTGCGTTGCACCTCGTCGAGCGCGCGCGTCATGTCGGTGTCGATAAACCCCGGCGCGACGCAGTTCACGGTGATTCCGCGCGAGCCAACCTCGCGCGCCAGGGACTTGGTGAATCCGATCATCCCGGCCTTGGCCGCCGCGTAGTTCGTCTGGCCCGCGTTGCCGCTCGCACCCACCACGGAAGAGATGTTGATGATGCGCCCCCGCCGCGCCTTCATCATGCCGCGCAGGCAGGCCTTGCTGAGCCGGTACACCGAAGTCAGGTTGGTGTCGATGATGCTGTTCCATTCATCGTCCTTCATGCGCATCAAAAGGTTGTCGCGCGTGATGCCGGCGTTGTTGACGAGGATGCCGGGCGGTCCGCCCAAGGCCTCGCCGATGCCGTTCAGGGCGGCGTCGATGGACGCCTGATCGGTAACGTTCAGGGCCAGGCCCATGCCGCGAAAGCCCTGTGCCTGCAAGGTCTCGGTGATCGCCGCCGCTCCCGCCTCGGTCGTCGCCGTGCCGGCCACCGCCGCGCCGGCCTCGCCGAGCGCCAACGCAATCGCCTGACCGATTCCCCTGGATGCGCCGGTTACCAGCGCGATTTCACCTTCAAGCATGCTTGGTTGCCTCCAACGCCCCTGCGAGACCCGGCGGATCGAACACCGCCAAGGACTCCAGTTGCTTGTCGATACGCTTGCTCAATCCGGTAAGGACCTTGCCGGGTCCCGCCTCGACCAGCAGATCGACGCCCTGCGCCGTCAGTGCCTGAACGATCTCCACCCAGCGCACCGGGCTGTAGAGCTGCTGTGTCAGCAGATCGCGGATCTGATCCGGGTCCGATGCGGGCCCAGCGGTCACATTGTGCAAGACGGGAACTTTCGGTGTCTTGATCTGCACGCTATTCAGCTCCGAGCGCAAGCGCTCGGCCGCGGGGCGCATCAAGGCGCAGTGCGACGGCACGCTCACCGGCAACGGCAGCGCCCGCTTCGCGCCTGCGGCCTTGGCCGCTTCGATGGCGCGGCCCACCGCCGGCGCATCACCGGCGATGACGACCTGGCCCGGCGAGTTGAAGTTCACCGCCGCGACCACGTCACCGCCCGCAACCCCGGCGCACAGGCTGCGCACCTGCTCGTCGCTCAGTCCCAGAATCGCCGCCATTGCACCCGTTCCGGCCGGGACCGCCTCTTGCATGAAACGCCCACGGGCGGCGACGAGTCCCACCGCGTCCGAATATTCCATCGCGCCCGAGCACACCAGGGCGGTGAACTCGCCCAGGCTATGACCCGCCATGAATGCGGGGCGCCGGCCCTCGCACGCGTTCCAGACCCGCCACACCGCGACTCCCGCGGCGAGCATGGCCGGCTGGGTATTCTCGGTGCGGTCGAGGTCCTCCTTGGGACCCGCGCTAACTAGCGCCCAAAGGTCCTTCCCCAAGATGTCCGAGGCCTCGCGGAAGGTGTCCGCGACCTGGCGATAGTCGGCGGCCAGCGTCTGCAGCATGCCGACGGACTGGGAGCCCTGTCCGGGAAAAACAAAGGCGATACTCTGGGTCATTTTCTCGGTAGATGTGGTTGCGGG
>CAYNBI010000116.1:0-10562 GCA_964395315.1 uncultured Chromatiaceae bacterium
GAAAAGGAGACAGTTCGCCCGGCAGCCGCCGGGCTTTTTTTTGTCCGAGATCCGAATGTGCCGTCGTGCTGTTCAGGACGGTTGCGACCCGGCTGGCCCGTGCGCCGGCCCGCGATCGGGCCGGCGAGAGGTTACAACGGGCCCGGGAAGGGCTAATCTGACACCTGATGTCGAACACCCGCCGCTTCATCGGCTACCGCACCGCGGTTCTGATCGTGGTCGCCAACATGATCGGGACCGGGGTCTTCACCACGCTGGGACTGCAGGCAGAGGTGGTGCCCGACGGGGCGGCGTTGCTGCTGCTGTGGCTGTTGGGAGGGCTGACCGCCTTGTGCGGGGCGCTCTCCTATGCGGAGTTGGCGGCGGCGCTACCGAGGTCCGGTGGCGAATATCACTTCCTCTCCCGCATCTATCACCCTGCGCTGGGACAGCTGGCGGGCTGGGTGTCGGTCACGGTTGGCTTCTCCGCGCCGATCGCGCTGGCGGCCATGGCAATCGGCCGTTACGCCACCGTCTTCGCGGACGTGGGTCCGGCCTGGATTGCGGTTTCCACCGTCGTTCTGGTGACCGCTCTCCACGCTTTCGATCTGAAGCTCGGCGCGTTCTTCCAGGTCTCGTCCACCCTGCTCAAGATCGCCGTCATCGTCCTGTTCTCGGTTGCCGGATTGCTGGCCGCGGCGGTTCCCGGTCACCTGATGGTGACTCCGGGCGAAGAGACCCTGGACGCGATCCTGAGCGCGTCCTTCGCGCTGTCTCTCATCTACGTCTCCTATGCCTACTCGGGCTGGAACGCGGCGGCCTACGTCGTCGACGAGGTCAGGGATCCGCAGCGCGCCGTGCCCCGCGCCCTGGTTCACGGGACACTGGTCGTAACCGCGCTTTACCTCCTGCTCAACCTCGCGTTTCTGCGCACCATCGACGGCGGCGAGCTGCCGGGAACGGTCGAGGTCGGCGCCCTGTCGGCCCGCGGCATCTTCGGCGCGGCGGGCGGGGCGATGTTGAGCATGATCCTGAGCCTGCTTCTGTTGTCCACCATCAGCGCCATGGTCCTGGCGGGGCCGAGGGTGCTGGCGACCATCGGCGAGGATCTGCCCGCGCTGCGCTTCCTGTCGGTGCGAAACCAGCGCGGCGCACCGACGCGCGCGGTGCTGCTGCAGCAGGGGATCGCCCTCGGGTTTATCGCGACCGACTCCTTCGAGGCGGTCCTCACCTTTGCCGGCTTCACCCTGTCCCTGTTCGCGCTCCTCACCGTCGCCGGGGTGTTTCGGCTGCGGTGGCGGGAGCCGGGCCTAGAACGTCCTTACCGGGTCCCCCTCTATCCACTGCCGCCCCTGGTGTTTCTGTCCGTGACCGGCGCGAGCCTGCTGGTCGTCGGCTGGGAACGGCCGCTGGCGCTGCTCGCGGCAGTGGGGCTGCTGGCGCTCGGTGGGCTGCTGCTGCGCAGGCGCCGAGGCGTTTGAATCTCCTCCTTAGCCTGTTGCCGGGGCGGGAGGTCTCGGGTCGCCGTACCTGCTCGCGCGGGGTGGGCGTCCTCCGGGAGAATGTCTGCCTCGGGTTGGGGCAGGGCTTGAACCTGTTTCCGAGAAAGCCGTCTAAACTGCTTACAAGCGCAGAAGGAACGCCAAGAACGAGCGCGTCATCGTGGAGGATGAGCTGTTCATGGGATGCGCCAAAAAGGTGCAAGCACGGTAGCTGCGGGCATGATTCGGAGTGTTCGACCACGCGGGGCCGCTGCTATCCGCCGCGGCTCGGAGCGTGGTTCGGACTTTGCAGTGAATCCGGAGTATGCCGCTTCCAGTTCTTTCCTCATGGTCGAGATCCCACTTCCGACCCTATCCGGTCTTGGTCGCGGTGAGGATTTGTTTGCCCCGGACGTCACGAGAGCCAATTTTCAACGAGGTGCAGTATGTCGATATTCGAACGCTACCAGGCCCGCTACGAGTCGTCCCGCGAGGAGGTCATGAGCCTGGACGAGTACCTGGAGCTGTGTAAGCAGGATCCATCGGCCTACGCGGGCCCCGGTGAGCGCCTGCTCATGGCCATCGGTGAACCCGAGCTGCTCGATACGCGCAACGACCCGCGGCTGAGCCGCATCTTCCAGAACAAGGTGCTCAAGCGATATCCCGCCTTCTCCGAGTTCTACGGGATGGAGGAGTCCATCGAGCACCTGGTCTCCTACCTCAAGCACGCCGCCCAAGGCCTGGAGGAAAAGAAGCAGATCCTGTACCTGCTCGGACCGGTCGGCGGCGGCAAGTCCTCGCTCGCCGAGAAGCTCAAGGAGCTGATGGAGAAGGTCCCCTTCTACGCCATCGAGGGCTCGCCGGTGTTCGAGTCGCCCCTGGGGCTGTTCTCCCCGGAGGAGGACGGCCCGATCCTGGAGGACGACTACGGCATTCCCGCGCGCCACCTGCGCACCACCATGTCCCCCTGGGCGGTGAAGCGCCTGCAGGAATACAACGGCGACATCACCAAGTTCCGGGTCGTCAAGCTCCACCCCTCGATTCTCGAGCAGGTGGCGATCGCGAAGACCGAGCCGGGGGACGAGAACAACCAGGACATCTCCTCGCTGGTCGGCAAGGTCGACATCCGCCAGCTCGAGCGCTTCGCCCAGCACGATGCCGACGCCTACAGCTATTCCGGCGCCCTGTGCCGGGCCAACCAGGGGCTGATGGAGTTCGTGGAGATGTTCAAGGCACCCATCAAGGTGCTGCACCCCCTGCTAACGGCCACCCAGGAAGGCAACTACAACGGCACCGAGGGGCTGTCGGCGCTGCCGTTCCAGGGCATCATCCTCGCCCACTCGAACGAGTCGGAGTGGCAGAGCTTCCGCAACAACAAGAACAACGAGGCCTTCCTCGACCGCGTGTTCATCGTCAAGGTGCCCTACTGCCTGCGCGTGGACGAGGAGGTGCACATCTACGAGAAGCTGCTGCGCGACAGCACCCTGTCCGAGGCCCCCTGCGCCCCGGGCACCCTGGGGATGATGGCCCAGTTCTCGGTCCTGACGCGCCTGAAGGAGCCCGAGAACTCGAGCATCTACTCCAAGATGCGGGTCTACAACGGCGAGAATCTCAAGGATACGGACCCCAAGGCCAAATCGATCCAGGAGTACCAGGACTACGCGGGCGTCGACGAGGGCATGTCCGGCATCTCGACCCGGTTCGCCTTCAAGATCCTCTCCCAGGTGTTCAATTTCGATCACCAGGAAGTGGCCGCCAACCCGGTTCACCTGCTGTACGTGCTCGAAAAGCAGATCGCGCGCGAGCAGCTGCCGCCGGAGATGCAGGAGAGATATCTGGGTTTCCTCAAGCAGTATCTCGCTCCGCGCTATGCCGAGATGATCGGCAAGGAGCTGCAGACCGCCTATCTGGAATCCTACTCCGAGTACGGCCAGAACATCTTCGACCGCTACGTCACCTACGCTGATTACTGGATCCAGGACCAAGAGTATCGGGATCCCGACACCGGCGAGATGATGGACCGCGCCATGCTCAACGAGGAGTTGGAGAAGATCGAGAAGCCCGCGGGCATCTCCAATCCAAAGGACTTCCGTAACGAGATCGTCAACTTCGTGCTGCGGGCGCGCGCCAAGAATGCCGGCGCCAATCCCAAGTGGACCAGCTACGAGAAGCTGCGGGTGGTGATCGAGAAGAAGATGTTCTCCAACACCGAGGACCTGCTGCCGGTGATCTCGTTCAACACCAAGGCCTCGGCGGACGAGCAGAAGAAGCACGACCAGTTCGTCGATCGCATGGTGGACAAGGGCTACACGCCCAAGCAGGTTCGGCTGTTGTCGGAGTGGTATCTGCGGGTGCGCAAGTCGCAGTAAGGGCGCCGGCGCCACAGGGGGTCAATGGCAGGTTGCGCCGCCCGTCGAGCGAGCGCCCCACAATTTTCTGGTAGATGTATGTCCCACTTCATCGATCGGCGGCTGAATGGAAAGAACAAGAGCACCGTGAACCGGCAGCGGTTCCTCCGCCGTTACAAGAGCCAACTCAAGCGTGCGGTGGCCGACGCCGTCAATCGCCGCAGCATCACCGACACCGACAGCGGTGAGAAAGTCGGCATTCCCGCCAAGGACATCTCCGAGCCCGTGTTCCATCACGGCCCGGGCGGCACCCGCGAGGTGGTGCATCCGGGCAACAAGGATTTCACGACCGGGGATCGCATCCAGCGCCCGGAGGGCGGAGCGGGGGGCGGCAGCGGACAGGGCAAGGCGGGCAACGCGGGTACGGGCGAGGACGACTTCGTCTTCGAGCTCTCGCGCGACGAGTTCCTCGACCTGATGTTCGACGACTTGGAGCTGCCCAATCTGGTGCGCAATCAGCTGATCGGCACCACCGAGTTCAGGTATCTGCGCGCCGGCTATCAGACCGACGGCGCGCCGACCAACATCGACGTGGTGCGCTCCCTGAAGGGCGCGGTCGCCCGCCGCACGGCGCTCGGCGGGCCTTACCGCGCCCGCATCCGCGAGCTGCATGAGGAGATCGACGTCCTGCTCACCGCGGGAGCCGGCGAGGACGACGTCCGCATCCTGGACATGCGCGAGGAGATCGACCGCCTCAAGACCAGGATCGCGGCGCTGCCCTTCATCGACACCTTCGATCTGCGCTATCAGAGCTTCGTCAAGCAGCCGGAGCCCACCAGCAAGGCGGTCATGCTCTGCATCATGGACGTCTCCGGCTCCATGGATCAGGTGCGCAAGAACCTGGCCAAGCGCTTCTTCATCCTGCTCTACCTGTTCCTGCAGCGGAACTACGACAAGATCGACGTCGTCTTCGTGCGCCACCACACGGTCGCCCAGGAGGTGGACGAGCAGGAGTTTTTCTACTCCCGGGAGACCGGCGGAACGGTTGTCTCCAGTGCGCTGAACCTGGCTTACGACATCCTGCGCGAGCGCTACGATCCGGGCGTGTGGAACATCTACGCCGCCCAGGCCTCGGACGGGGACAACTGGGACTCCGACTCGGTCATCTGCCGCGAGATCCTGACCGCCAGGCTGATGCCCCTGATGCGTTACTACGCCTACGTCGAGATCACTCCCCGGCAGCACCAGAGCCTCTGGTACGCCTACCAGGAGGTGAAGGCCCTGCACCCGCACTTCGCCATGCAGGAGATCGGGGGCGCGGATGACATCTACCCGGTGTTCCGGGAGCTGTTCAAGAGGCAGGAGGCATGACCAGCCGTATCATTTCCGAGTCCTCCGAGTGGAGCTTCCCGCTGCTGGAGCGGTTCGACCGGGAAATCGGCCGCGTCGCCCGCGACCACTACGGGCTCGACACCTATGCCAACCAGATCGAGGTGATCAGCTCGGAGCAGATGATCGACGCCTACTCGTCCATCGGACTGCCCATCGGCTACCACCACTGGTCGTTCGGCAAGCAGTTCGTGGCCACGGAGCAGACCTACCGCCGCGGCCAGATGGGCCTCGCCTACGAGATCGTGATCAACTCCGACCCCTGCATCTCGTATCTCATGGAGGAGAACACGCTGCCCATGCAGGCCTTGGTCATCGCCCACGCCTGTTACGGCCACAACAGCTTCTTCAAGGGCAACTATTTGTTTCGCGCCTGGACCAGCGCGGACGCCATCATCGACTACCTGGTTTTCGCCCGTAAATACCTTGCCCAGTGCGAGGAGCGCCACGGCCAGGAGGCGGTCGAGCTGCTGTTGGACTCGTGCCACGCCTTGATGAACCAGGGGGTGGACCGCTACAAGCGGCCGTCACCCCTCTCCATGGCCGAGGAGCAGAGGCGTCAGGAGGAGCGCGAGACCTACCTGCAGTCCCAGGTCAACGATCTGTGGCGCACCTTGCCCACGAAGGGCGGGGAGGCCGACCCCGGGCACGAGGAGCGCTGGCCCGCCGAGCCGCAGGAGAACATTCTCTACTTCATCGAGAAAAACGCCCCGCTGCTGGAGCCCTGGCAGCGGGAGGTGGTGCGCATCGTGCGCAAGATCGCCCAGTACTTCTACCCGCAACGCCAGACCCAGGTCATGAACGAGGGCTGGGCCACCTTCTGGCACTATACCCTCCTCAACCACCTCTACGATGAGGGGCTGGTGGGGGACGGGTTCATGATGGAGTTCCTGCAGTCCCACACCAACGTCGTCTTTCAGCCGCCCTTCGACGTGCCTTATTACAGCGGCATCAACCCCTACGCGCTGGGCTTCGCGATGATGCGCGACATCCGCCGCATGTGCGAGGCGCCTACCGACGAGGACCGCTACTGGTTCCCCGACATCGCCGGTCAGGACTGGCTGAGGGTGCTGGATTTCGCCATGCGTAACTTCAAGGACGAGAGCTTCATCTCCCAGTACCTCTCGCCGCGGCTGATGCGCGAGTTTCACCTGTTTGCCATCAGGGACGACGATCGCGAGGAAACCCTGGAGGTGGCGGCGATCCACGACGAGACGGGTTACCGGACGCTCCGCCAAGTGCTGGCGGGTCAGTACAACCTTGGCAATCGAGAGCCGAACATCCAGGTCTTCAACGTAGATCGGCGCGGCGATCGCTCGCTGACATTGCGTCATTTCAACCACAATCGCCGTCCCCTCGGGGACACGACGGAAGAGATGCTGAAGCACCTCCGTCGCCTCTGGGGCTTCGCGGTGCGCTTGGAGAGCGTCGATGAAAACGGGCGGGTTCAGTTGGTTGGAGAAAAATAGAGTTCGAGGGGGCGAGATCGCGCCAGGCCGGTCATCGCGCGGGCAAGAATTTGTCGCAATTGAGATACGTTACTTTTCCGCTATGACGACGGCCTCGTGCCGAGTAGAATCCTCACCCATACCGGAGGCCTTTCCCCGTTCGGCACAGATCTGAATCCGTGCGCGAAGAAGAGGCTGACGGACGGATGCCCTGCGCCGTCCGCCCGAGCCCTCCGGTCCCGTACTTCCTACACCAGAGGCCTCGCCATGCCGACCAGACGGGTCGCGGACTTGTTGCTCGTGTTGACCTGTGTCCTCCTGCTGCCCGGTTTGGGAGGCGCCGACGAGGGGCTGCGCCAACGAGTGGAGCAGCTCAGGGCGGCGGGTAATGCGCAGGTAGCCGGCGCCCGCCTCGCCGATGGCCGGGTGCTCGACGACTTCTACGCTGCCCGTGGCTATCGTTTGGCCTGGGCTGACCGGCGGCGTGCGGAAACACTCGCCCGTCTTGCCGAGCTGAGCAGCGAGGACGGGCTGGACCCGCGCGATTTCCACGACAAGGCCCTGCGGGAACTGCTCGCGGGCCCCGGGCTCGACCGTCTGTCTGGCCGCGCTCGCGCGGACGCGGACGTTCTCCTCAGCGAGATCCTGCTGCGGCTGATTCACCACTACCGCTATGGCAAGGTCGACCCCCAGGCCCTGGATAGCACGTGGAATCATGCGGAAGGCCCCTACGCGAGCGACCTCGTGCGGGACCTCGTGCGGGTGGTGGAAGCAGACGACCTCGAGTTCGAGCTGCGCAGCCTGACGCCGCGGCCCGTCTTCTACCTCCGCTTGAAGGCGGGCCTGGCGCGCTATCGCGAGATCGCGGCCGCCGGCGGCTGGCAGCCGGTGCCGCCGGGGCGGACCCTCAGCCCCCGCATGCGTGACCGCCGGGTACCGGCGATTCGCGCGCGATTGCGTCTGTCCGGCGACTTCCTCGGTTCGGATCCCGCGGACGCGCGTCTGTACGATGCGCCGCTCAAAGAGGCCGTCACGCGGTTCCAGCAGCGCCACAACCTCGGCGTCGATGGCGTCATCGGTCCCGCCACCCTCGCGGCCATGAACGTCCCTGCCGAGGCGCGCGTCGATCAGATACGGGTCAACCTGGAGCGCATGCGCTGGGTCTACGACGAGTTGCCGGGGGATTACCTGCTGGTCGATGTGGCGGGCCAGCGGGTCGCCCTGTTCCGCGACAGTGAGGCCGTGTGGCAGTCCCGGGTCATTGTCGGCCGTCCCGATCGCCCGACGCCGGTTTTTCGGGATCAGATCGAGTACCTGGAGTTCAACCCGACCTGGACGGTCCCCCCTACCATTCTCAAGGAAGATATCCTGCCGAACGCGAGGAAGAACCCGGGTTACGTCACCAAGAAAGGGCTCGAGGTGGTCACCCGTGACGGCCGTAAGGTCTCTCTGGGCTCGGTCAACTGGCACGTCTCGGCGGGCAGCTTCCCTTACATGCTGCGCCAGCCGCCTGGCGAGAAGAACGCGTTGGGCCTGGTCAAGTTTATGTTTCCCAACCGATTCTCCGTCTATCTCCATGACACCCCGGGGCGTGATCTGTTCGACAAGCCCCAACGGCTCCACAGTTCCGGGTGCGTGCGGGTAGAGAATCCGATGGAGCTGGCCGAGCTGGTGCTCAACGAGCCGGGGCGCTGGAACCAGGAAAAGTTCCGGGCCGTCGTGGCGTCCGGGCGGACCCGTTGGGTGCACCTGAAGAAGCCGCTGCCAATCATTCTCGCCTATTGGACGGCGGAGGCCGGAGAGGACGGGCAGGTGCGCTTTCGCGAGGACGTGTATCAGCGCGACGCGCAGGTGCTTGCCGCGCTGAACGGAGACGGGCCCTTGCGGCTGGTCTATGTCCCGGAGCCTTCACGCGAGCCCGTTGCCGCCCCTGGTGGTATCGGGGCCGGGTCGTCCCCGGACCCGCGGACCACGGCGAACGGTCTTTCCCACCCTCCGCCGGCAATGGGTCTCTGATCGTTTCGCAGCGCGGCGTCGCCGATCAGCCCGGTTTCGGTCGCTCGCAGGCCGGGCGCGATGCCCCTCGCAGCCTGAATCTGGCGTGTCGGCCCTCGCCAACTGACTTCGGCGCGCAGAATTCTCCCTCTTCTCCCCCCGCCACGCTTACCTCGCCGTGAAGGCCGCGGGTCTGCGGCGTGCGCGCCGACGTCACGGGCGGCTTCACATGGGCCCGGCTGGCTGCACCCTGCCTCGCGGGTGCCGTCACTCCTCCAGCGCGGCGGTCGCGGACCTTGTGGGGGGCGTTGAGGCCGCGGCGCAGAGGTCGGTACCAAGGCAAAAAAAAGCCCCGCCGAAGCGGGGCCTTCTTGGACGGCATCTTGCCGCCGTACCGGATTAGTGTCCGGTGGCCTCTCCGGCGCCCCTAGGCACGCGGATGTCCTCGACCAGGTGCTGGATATGCTCCGGCGGGGCCGCGGTCGCACGGGACACGAAGTAGGCGACCACGAAGTTCACGAGAGCGCCGACCGCGCCGATGGACTCGGGGGAGATGCCCAGCACCCAGGCATCCGGCGTGTTCGGGGCCATCTCGGTGCCCGGGATGAAGAACCAGCCCTTGTACCAGAAGATGTAGATCAGGGTGAACAAGAGGCCGGACAGCATGCCGAATATGGCGCCCGAGCGGTTCGCGCGCTTGTCGAAGATGCCCAACATCAGCGCGGGGAAGATCGACGAGGCCGCGAGACCGAACGCCAGTGCCACCACCTGTGCCGCGAATCCCGGTGGATTGATGCCGAGTATACCCGCGATGATGATGGCGCCCGCCATGGCGACACGGCCCGCCATGAGCTCCGCCTTCTCCGAGATGCTGGGCATGAATACGCCCTTCAGCAGGTCATGGGAGATGGAGGAGGAGATGGCCAACAGCAGGCCTGCCGCGGTGGACAGCGCCGCGGCCAGACCGCCGGCCGCCACCAGGGCGATGACCCAGTTCGGCAGCTTGGCGATCTCGGGGTTGGCGAGGACCATGATGTCGTTGTCGACGGTGGTCATCTCGTTGCCCTTCCAGCCGAAGGACTCGGCCTTGGCGGCGAACTCCGCGTTCTTTTCGTTGTAGTACTGGATGCGGCCGTCCGCGTTCTTGTCCTCCCAGGCCAGCAAGCCCGTGGTCGCCCAACGGTTCATCCACAACGGCACCTTTGCGATCTCCACGTTGCCGGCTGGATCACCCACGGGTCCGGTCTGGATGGTGTCCATCAGGTTCAGGCGGGCCATGGCGCCCACGGCCGGCGCCGTGGTGTAGAGGATGGCGATGAAGACCAGCGCCCAGCCGGCGGAGAAGCGGGCGTCCTTCACCTTGGGCACGGTGAAGAAGCGGATGATGACGTGCGGCAGGCCCGCGGTGCCGATCATCAGCGACAGGGTGAGCAGGAACATGTTGAGGTTCGAGTCCTTCTGCGCCGTGTAGGCCGAGAATCCTAGGTCCGTCACCACCTGGTCGAGCTTGTCGAGCAGTGGCATGCCGCTCTCGAGGTGGGTCCCGCCAAGCCCGATCTGCGGGATGGGCGTGCCGGTGAGGTTGAGCGAGATGAAGATCGCCGGGATGGTGTAGGCGAAGATCAGCACGACATACTGGGCGATCTGGGTGTAGGTGATGCCCTTCATGCCGCCCAGCACGGCGTAGACGAACACGATGGCCATGCCGATGATGACGCCCCAGGTGAAATCCACCTCGAGGAAGCGCGAGAAGGCGACGCCAACGCCCTTCATCTGCCCGATAACGTAGGTGATGGAGGCGACGATCAGGCAGATGACGGCGACGATACGCGCGGTCTGGGAGTAGTAGCGGTCACCGATGAACTCGGGCACGGTGAACTTGCCGAACTTGCGCAGGTACGGCGCCAGCAGCAGCGCCAGCA
>CAYNBI010000117.1:0-10395 GCA_964395315.1 uncultured Chromatiaceae bacterium
GCGACAAGGTGCGAATCTCCTTCACCCGTGCGTGGGCGGTCAGTATCAGGCCAAGTCCTGTTCGGTAGTCCTCAGCGTGTGGGTTTTGAGTGCGTAACGCCCGCTTGGGGGGAACGCGTAGTGACGAGCATGTCGATCCAATAACGAAGAACCTTACCTACGCCGATCTCTCCCATGCTCTCAACGTCGCCCTGTCGCATCCGAAGGCGAACACCCGCTGAAGAACTCCCCTCCGGCGTCGCATGGGGCGCGCGTGAGCGCGCCCCGAGTCCCATCAGCGGCGCCACCGCGGTCCGGGTCCCGGACCGGGGGCGGGTGCGTTGACAGAGACCGTCACGGTCTGAGAGGCGCTCCCGGTCAGTCCACCGTTGTCGGTCACCGTCAGGGTCGCGGTGTAGGTTCCGGCCGCGGCGTAGGTATGGGCGGCAGTGGCGCCGGTTGCGGTCGCGCCGTCTCCGAACGCCCAGGCGTAGGTGGCGATGGCGCCGTCCGCGTCTGTGGAGCCGGTGCCGTTGAAGCTGCATGCGAGTTCGGTGCAGGCGAAGGTGAAGCTCGCTACTGGCTCCTGATTGACCAAACTGCTCACGGTCACCTGCTGGGTTGAGGTGCCCGAGAGGCCGACGCTGTCGGTGACGGTCAGGGTCACGGTGTAGGTGCCCGCCGCCGCGTACGTGTGGCCGGCGGTGGCACCGGCGGCGGTTGCGCCGTCGCCGAAGTCCCAGGCGTAGGCCACGATGGTGCCGTCGTCGCTCGATGCCGTGCCGTCAAAGGTGCAGATCAGGTCGGCGCAGGCAACGCTGAAGCTGGCGATTGGGGGCTGGTCGATCGGGTTTCCGCCGCCGCTCCCGGTGCTCACCTCTGCGACGGCAGAGGCGATGGTCTCCACCCGCACGTCCGAGGCCTCGTAGAGCCGGCGGAAATCGGCGACCTCGGCAACGGCGGCCTCGTCCCGGAACAGGTCGAGGAGGTATCCGTAGGCGACGCTCTGGTAATTGAGATCCGCCGACACCGTGACACCCGAAGCGGCGGCGCCGAGGGGGATGCGGTAGGTCACCAGATCGCTGCCGGCGAGGAAGTCATCGTCCATCGTGGCTTGTCCCACGATCGCGATGTCGTCCCAGTTCCCCACCACGGGATCGGTCTGGGGGTCGCGGGGGAAGCCGCGCGGCAGGAGGCGGTTGTCCTTGGCGTAGCCCGCGGCGTCGAGCAGGGTATAGGTGGCGTTGCCGCTGATGTCCTCCATGATCGCCTCGTAGACCTGGACCTGATTCTCGCCGGTGATCTCACCGCCGTGATGGGGCTCGAACCCGGTTCCGGTGTCCGCGTCGACGCCGGCGATGGCGCCGGTGGGCTTGCCGCTCGCGTCTGTCTCCAGCCTGCCCGACTCGAAAACGACAGCTCCGTTCTGATCGGCGACGGTGAGGTGGATGTAGGCGCGCCGCGAAGGGTAGCTGGTGGGCACCTTGTGGCCGGAGTTGTTGCTGACGCGCACGCGCACAACCAGATCGCGCTCGCCGGGCGCGGATTCCTCTACCACGGCCTGCTCGATTATGATGTCGGCGGCACTGCGCAGGGTGGCGCGGGTGGCCTCTATGGCGGCGGCGAAGTCCCCGTTGCCCACATCGAGCTCCGCGCGGTTCGCGCTCAGGATGTCGAGCATCAGAGTGTTGCCGCCGTAGAAACCGTGGCGGGCGAAGTTGTTGCGGGCGGCGAGGAAACGAGGCCGATTGGCGATCCTGACCCCGTTTGCGCGCGCCATGTGGCATTCCTGGCAGGTGCTCGCCTCGGGCCCGCCGTCTGCGAAGGCGCTGTTCTCCCACTCCGAGTAGACCATCTGCTCGGGGAACTTGCCGTCCGTGAGCTCGCCGAACTCGTTCAACACTGGCGTCTTCAGGTTGTGACAGGTGGCGCACAGCGCCGAGTCCGAGACGTGGGCCGAGTGGACAGGCGTGAAGACCGCGTTGATCTGCATCGGGTTGATACGGGGATTGACGTACTGGCCGTAGGCCGGGCGATCGTAGGGGTTGGCAAATTCCTCGATGGTGTAGTGGCCCGATTCGCCTGCGTCGGTGCCCAGATCGACGTCGGCGATCTGGTGGCAGAGGGTGCAGCTCACCCCGTCCATGGCCGCATCATGCAGCGGGAAGTTGGCCGGGTCCCCGAAGCCGCCGTTGCCGAAGAACTGCGGCGCGATGCCGTCGAATACGGCCTGCTGGTTCGCCATGGGCGCGTGGCAGCGGGTGCACTTGTCGTTGAGCACCCCCTCGTGCTGGGGGTTGCGCCGGATCTCGGTGGCGAACTTGGCCCGCCAAAGCGGGTCACGCGCCGAGTTGGCCATCATGGTGGCCGACCAGTCGGTCTCGATGGAGACGTCGTTGCCCTCAGCGTCGAAGAGCCCGTTGTGGCATAGGCTGCAGTTGCCGGAGCCCGAGAAGTGGGCGCTGTCGAAGAATGCGTCCGCGGCTTGCGCCGACAGAGACGTCAGCGTAAAGGCCGCGAGTAGGAAGAAGACGTGGATACGGGTAACAAGCATGGTGGGCAGAACCCTTTTGACAGTGTCAACATGGAAAATCCGGAAACCGAATTCGCGGGCTGACGGAGGACTCGGTGCCGATGGTCCCTTGCGGGTAGCCCTCGATGACTGTGCGCCTGGATTACTGCTTGTTATCCGCAGCCTTCCGTCGTGGAACCGGACGCTAAGGCAATTGCCCATCCTTTACAAAAGCAGTCGGGTATATTTTGGAATCCTGCAATTTTTGCGTTTCGTCAGGAACGCTACTCGGCCCTGAGCGCCTCCGCCGGGGCAAGCCGCGAGGCCTTGAGCGCAGGGTAGAGGCCAAAGAAGATCCCAGTGGCGACGGCGAATCCGGCGGAGACGAGCAGGGAAAGTGGGCGGATGAGGATGGGCAGTTCCTGGATCGCGACGATGAGCCACGCGGTCGCGGTGCCGAGCGCGAGTCCGAGCGTCGCCCCGGCTAAGGACAGGACGACCGCCTCGGCCAGAAACTGGTTGCGGATGTCCGCCGGGCGCGCCCCGACGGCGAGCCGGAGCCCGATCTCGCGAGTACGCTCCGTAACAGACACCAGCATGATGTTCATGATGCTGATGCCGCCGACGAGCAGGGAAACCGATGCGACCGCGGACAGCCAGAAGGTCAGCACGCCGGTGGCGGCCTCCCGGCTGGCCTGCACGTCCGCCAGGTTGCGCGCGGTGAAGTCGTCCTCCTCGTCTGCGCTCAGACCGTGTCGCTGACGCAGCAGGAGCCGGATCTCCTCGGTGGCGGCGACCAACCTCTGCTGCTCTGCGAACTTGACCATGACGTACTGAACGGCGCCCAGGCGGGCGCGGGACGATCCCGTCAGCCGCGACTGCGCGGTGGCCAGGGGTACCATGATCTTGTCGTCCTGATCGGCGCCGCTGGAGCTCTGGCCCTTGGCCTCCAGGACGCCGATCACGGCATACGGGGCCCCGCCGAGGCGAATCAGCTGGCCCTCCGGCTCCTCGCCGCGAAACAGGCGCTCGGCGACCGTCGCGCCGAGGAGTGCGACCTTGGCGCCTCGGGTTTGTTCGGTGGAGGAAAAGGGCCGGCCGCTCGTGAGCCGCCACTCCCGCGCGGCGAGATAGTCATTAGTGATGCCCTGGACCGTAGTCGACCAGTTGGCGTTGCCCCGCACGACCTGGACCCGCTTGAAGACCGACGGCGCGGTGACAATCACGCCTGGGATCTCGCGGCCGATCGCGGCGGCGTCGTCTAGCGTCAGGCTCTCCCCGCTGCCGCTGCCCTGATGCACGCCCTGGGTGCGGGCGCTTCCCGGCGTGATCAGGAGCAGGTTGCCGCCGAGGCTCTGGATCTGGGCGATGATTTGCAGCCGCGCCCCCTCGCCGACCGCCATCACGGCCACGACCGCCGCCACCCCCACGACCACCCCGAGCATGGTCAGGACGCTCCGCAGGGGGTGCGCGCGAAGCGAGTGCAGGGCACTAACCAGGTTCGTTAGGGTGCGCAAGCTGCGGCTCCTGTTCCGCCGGTGGGGGAGGGGTGCCGGCGCGCTCGTTCTGTCGCACACCGGCAGTGGGCAGGTCAGAGGCGATGCGGCCGTCATGCATCGCGATGATCCGCCGGGCGTGGCGCGCGACGCCGGCGTCGTGGGTGACCATCACCAGCGTTACGCCGGAGCGGTTCAGCTGTTCGAACAGGGCGAGAATCTCCCGCCCACTGCGGCTGTCGAGGGAGCCCGTCGGCTCGTCGGCGAGGATCAGCGCTGGCCGGTTGGCGATGGCGCGGGCGATCGCCACGCGCTGCTGCTGGCCGCCGGATAGCTGTTGGGGCAGGTGGAGCGCGCGCTCCGCGAGGCCCATCCGGTCGAGCAGCTGGGTTGCCCGTTGCCTGCGCTCGCGGGCCGCGATACCGGCATAGGCGAGGGGCAGTTCCACGTTTTGGACGGCGGTCAGGCGCGGCAGCAGGCTGAAGCTCTGGAAGACAAAGCCGATGTGCCGGTTGCGCAGGGCCGCGAGCTCCCGCGCGCTGAGGTTCCCCGCGGGTTGTCCGGCGAATTGGTACGCCCCGGCGCTCGGGCGGTCGAGACAGCCGAGAATGTTCAGCAGCGTGCTCTTGCCGGACCCGGAAGGCCCCATGATGGCCACCAGCTCGCCGCGCTCGATGCGCAAGGTGACGTCGGAGAGCGCCGGAATGCGCTGGGTGCCGCGGGCGAACGTCTTGCCGAGGCCCTCGGTCTGGATCAGCGGCGCGGTCGTTGCTGCCGGCACGGGTTCAGGGCGGGTCATTCCGGCTCGGCGTACCCGGTGATCAGGCGGTCGCCGACCGTCAACTCGCCTTCGAGCATGGCGGTAAATAGGTCGTCGCTCGTGCCCGTCAACACGGGCACCGACTCCGGCGCACCGGCCGGCGTCAGCCGCCAGACCAGCACCTGGCCGCCTGAGGGCGCGGCGCCAGCAGGTTCGGTCGGGACGAAGCGCAGGGCAGGATTCGGAATGCGCAGCGCGTCCTCGATCTCCTCGACCACGATGCGCACGACGGCCGTCATGCCGGGGAACAGCGCCAGGTCCGGGTTGTCGGCTTCGACCAGCACGGTGTAGGTCACCACGTTCTGCACCAGATTCGGCGCCTTGTGGATCGCCGTCACCCACCCTTGGAAGCCGCGTCCCGGGTAGGCGTCGACGGTGAAAACCGCGGTCTGTCCGACCTGCAGACGGCCGATGTCCGCCTCGTCGACGTAGGTCTCGATTCTCATGCGGGTGAGGTCCTGGGCGAGCGTGAACAGGGTCGGCGCCTGCAGGCTCGCTGCGACCGTCTGGCCCTCCTCGACATCGCGGCGAATGACGATGCCGTCGAGGGGGGCGCGGATCTCGGTGCGGTCCAGGTTCACCCGCGCCTCCTCCAGCGCCGCCGCGCGTTGTCTTACTGTCGCCCGGCCGTGATCGGCCAGGGCCCGAGCCATCGCGGTTTCCGCCGCGGCGGCGGCGATCTCCGCATCCGCCACCCGCAGCTGTCCCTCCGCGGCTCGGAGCAGCGCCTCGGTGGAGGTGAACTCGGTCTCCGCCGCCTGCAGATCGCTGTCCGATACCCCACCGCGGGCCGACAGCGAACGCCTCCGCTCGCGGGTGAGCCGTGCCTCCTCGTGGCGGGCGCGGGCGCTCGCCGCCTCGGATTCGGCAACCTCGCGTCTCGCCAGCTTCTGGCTCTCCTGGGCTTCTGCCTTAGTGATCGCCGATTCGCGGCTCGCGAGCTCTGCCTGTGCGACATCGAGCTCGGCCTCGGCCTCTCGCACCCGCGCTTTGAAGGTCTGAGGATCGAGGCGGGCGAGCAGCTGGTTCCTCGGCACCTGGTCGTTGAAGTCGGCGAGCACCTCGGCCACCTGCCCAGAGATCTGGGTGCTGATGTTCGTCGTCACCACGGGACGCACCGTGCCGGTGGCGATGATGACCGATTGCACGTTGCCACGGTCCAGGACGACTGTGAGCAGTCCAGCCTCCTGCGAGGCGGTGCGGGAGAGGAGCAAGCCGACGAACGCGAGACCAGCCAAGAGGGTCACGGCCGCGAGCGTCCAAACGAGTCGGCTTGGCGTGTAGGGAAACTTGGACATGAAGAGTCTTGAGTCGCCGGTGGTTCCAGGGCGTGCCCGCGGCGAGCGCGACACCGGGGCTTGACACGATTATCCGGACGATAGGACGGATTGCGCTCGCTCGCGATGACGAAAAATTGCGATCTTGCAACGCATTCGAATCCCAATTTTAGAACATCTGGATTTATTGATTTGCCTCAGCTTGTGAGCGGGGGCAGGGACTAGATTTTCCAGTACAAAAGCAAAGGAAAAAGCTCTGGCGGCAGCGGGCATTCGTCGCTTGGATTTCGCCGTTGCGCCACTTTACGCGAGGGACCTGTTGCCCGGGACCATTAGAATTTCTGGGAGGAAACTGCCGTGACCCGTTACTCATCGCGCTTGCGAAAATCGTTGAAAATAGCCCTCGCCGCCTTGGCGATCGCGCCAGTTGCGCTGGCCCAGCAGGGAGGCCAAGGGCCCGGAGGCGGAGGCGGAGGCGGAGGCGGAGGCGGAGGCGGAGGTGGAGGCGCAGGCGATCACAGCCGCCACATCCAATACGACGCCGCGAACCGCGAGTACGTGTTGCGGGGCGGGGGAGGGGGCGTCCGCCGTGTGTCCGAGTATGACGTCGAGCGCAGCCTATCCACCGCTCTCTGCGGCGAATGTCACGAGGATGCGGTCGCCCAGCTCAAGAACTCGATCCACTTCAGCGCGCAGGGTCCGAATCCGCGCATCCTGTTCCCCGGAGGGGGTGCCCACGGCGCTCTCGACCGTGCCTGCGGACTGCCGGGGACCTCGGCGCTGATCAACTACACCAGCAACATCAACCTGGGCGAGTGCGGAAAGTGCCACGTCGGGCGTTTCATCCCACCGATGGGTGATGCCTTCACGAGCGTCTTCATGCAGATGGGGATGCCCCCGGAACTGGCGGCCACCAACGCCGCCAGTCTCGTCGACGGTGGCCTGGACTGCCTGATCTGCCACGCTGACCATTATCTCTCGGTGCGCGACGACATCGACTGGAGCGTCGGGGGCACCCTGGAAATCGCCGGCTACGCCGAGCCCGGCGAGCACTCGCCCTCCCCCCAGGGCTATGCGAATCTCGCGCGTGACAACACCGACTTCGATCACGACGGATTTCCGGACAAGCTGATCGACGTGACCGGTGACGGCGTGCCAGACATGGAGCTGATGCAGGACCTCGACGGCGACGGCACCCCCGAGACGCCCTGGCCGACCCTGATGCAGGACCGTTCCGTGGAGGCAGTGCTGTCCGTGGGCAAAACCGACGAGCACGCCTGTCTGCGTTGCCATGAGCACGCCCGCACCGGCTACAAGCGCGGTACCCTGTTCCGCGTCGGCTACGACGCCCATGCTAACGTCTGCTTCCCGAACCCGACGCTCTCCGCGGACGACCCCAACTGCCCGGAGCACAACACCTGCACGGCCTGCCACGTCACCCTGAACGAGGACTACGACGGCGACGGCCTGATCGATGTCCACAAGTTCGTGCGCGGGCACCTGGTCGGCGGCGACCTGGCCGCGGCGGACTATCCGCCTCCGCCTCCCGGTGAGCCGGCGGACCCGGACGACCCGACCCATCTCACGTGCGTGCAGTGTCACGCCGAGGACCAGCTGCCAGAGCGTGACGACAACGGAGTGCACAGCGCCGCACACTTGGCGAAGATCGCCTGCCAGACTTGCCACATCACGCGCAGCGGAGGCATCACCTACTCGATGTACGGCCACGGCGGGCATCTATCCTTTGGGCGCAATGCGGAGGGGATGGACACCAAGCTCATCACCCTCGACCACATGGTGGCGGACGAGGGCACCGCGGGCGATGTCGAGGCCGATTTCGAGGCCTTCCGGCTGAATCCCGTTCTGATGTGGTTCAACGGCTCGACCTCCTTCCTGGCCCAGTCGCTCGCGATCCGCGGCGCCCCGAACGCCAAGATCACTCCCTTCAAGCCCATGGCCAACGGCATGGTGATGGACGGGCGCTTCTTCAAAGGGGACTACTCCCTCACGAACGAGGCCGGATTCCCCTACAACGCTTACTCGATGTATCGCTTCTACGCCAACGCGCTGGACTGTGACGAACTGCAGCTTCCCGGCATGGAGCCCTTCGTCTGCAGCGACGACGGCAAGTACGGCAACGCGGAGGTCTTCACGGCCCTGGGGCTCTTGGGCACGGTCGAGGACAACTTCGGCAACGTCATCGTGCAGGGGCAGACCCCGGAGGAGGTCCGCACCACGACCCTGATGGATCTGATGGCGATGGATCGGCCGGACGTGCAGACCATGGCCATGATGCAGGCCTTCCCGAACCTGATGCAGTTCAGCAAGACGGCCTACGGGTACGAGCACTACCTGGTGAGCTCGGCGCTCGCCGGATCGCCGGCGGACCAGGACGGCAACGGCGTGATCGACGGGTTCGTGCCCGGACTGTTCAACATGTTCGATGACAACCCCATGAACCCGGGTGCGGTCAACGTGGGCTTGATGGAGTTCAAGGGGTTCAACCAGCCCATGTTCCTGCCGGGCGACTACGACTGGTATCCGCCCTTCACGGATGTCTCGGACGTGGCGACCATGAAGCTGCCAGACGGCAAGTTCATGAAGCTGTTCCTGGGCATGCAGCTGCAGATGGCGGGCGTTCCCATGGAGACGATCCAGCAGCTGATCGGCAGCTACCCGGCCTTCTCAAACGGCGTAACCCTCGGCGGCCACGGCGTCGTGCCGAATCCGAAGCAAAACGCGCTGGGCAGCGGCGGGCGTGCCGGCGGATGCCAGCAGTGCCACGCCGCCGGGGGCGTCCTCGAGACGCAGATGCCCGTCAGCAAGGAGCAGTACGTCGACGTCACGGGCTTCGGTACTCTGGCACTGCCGGTCTACAAGTGGAAATACTACAACCTCCGCGCGCTCATCCAGCTGGGGTTGGCCACGAGCAACGAGGATGTCGCGAGCGGCGCAGCCGATGTGGATATCGCCGGTGACGAAAGGTACGTGCGCGAGAGCTCCCAGGAGATGGTGCTCAACTGGTTCGGACCGACGACCTGCGCCGCCGACCAGGCAAACCAGGCCGATCCGGTGGTGTGCTTCCTGCGCGCGGATTCGGGCGCGGCGCTAGCCAAAACCGGTCTGTCGGGCGGCGACCTTACCTGGGATGGTGCGGAATGTGACGGCTACGATTGCACGCCGCGTGAATGGATGCCCGTACTCGAACCGGTCACCAGCCCGGCGCCGAACTACGCGGTACTCGGCTACGCGAAGGAAGAGGTGGTCTGGGACGCGGACGACCCGCGGATCTCGCCTCCGCCGGACAACAACTCGCCGGTCATCGAGGAGGCCGAGTGGGAGCCGATCAACGCGCGTCGCGGTCAGCTGGAGGTCGAAGGCAAGGCCGGCCCGCGCGATCGCGTAGTCATCGTCAACGGCGTCACAGGCGCACGGGTGTTCCGAGTACGCGCCGACCGGGAGGGCGATTTCGAGGCCGAGCGCCGGATGTCCGCCCGCCGCGTCCCCTGCACCGTGGCGGCCAAGGTCGGCGACCTGATCGGTCCGGCTGTACCCGTGGAAGACGCCCCCGCGAACTGCGTGGGTGCGCCTTAGCCGTCGGGTCGCGGCAGAGCTCAGGGACGAGCTCGCTCCGAACCCATCTACTCCCTAGCCCGGCCGCAGGGCGATACGTTCTGCGGCCGGGCGCTTCCAGCACCTCCCCCTCGCCCCGCAGTCTCCGCAACCACCAAGACTGGCCAGGCCTGCGGGCCGCTTCGACGAAACGGCTTGCGACGCACCCTGGGGGAGAGTTCTCTCGAAATCTCTAACCCAGTTCTGGGGATGGGACAAACAGCTTCGCGTCGGAGCGCGCCGGCAAAGGGGCGAGGAGATCCATCCGCGCGATTCCTTCCACACGCGCGCAGCTTGGCGTGCAGGTGAGAGTTCCGCTGGTCCCGATCAGCGACCTGATAGGTCTCATCTGGCTAACCTGTGGAACAAGCGGGGAATTTGGTGCCCTCGGCGGGATTCGAACCCACGACCTATCGCTTAGGAGGCGAGTAGGTTGCCAATTAATCTCGTAAATTTAACAGCTTAGCGCATCACCGCCCCGCGCCTTGCTGACTTCATGTGCCAGATTGTGACTGATCGTGACGGAAGCGCGTCACGATGTGGTCACGCTTTATCCAGTCACGCTTTATCCAGGTCGCGCCACTGGCGGCGTGGGAACGGCGGCTCCGTCCCATTATGTAGCGCTCTACATAGGTGGCGGAAAGGGTCGCTGACCCCACCTTGCTCAACTCGCGCAGTCGGCCACGAAGAGACATTTGC
>CAYNBI010000118.1:0-10319 GCA_964395315.1 uncultured Chromatiaceae bacterium
CGGTTCGGCATCCATCCTCGCGTACCATTATGGTACTGTTTTAGATGCAATTTTATGAACGATGTCGTTTAGATTTTACATGTTAATCTTGATTTACATATCAACATCCGGCGCTGGCTAATCTATCCATATCTTTTTGTTTATTAAAACATTATTTTGATCGGCCCCATATTTGCTAGGAAGATTTCAAAGCCGGCCCACGATTCGAGCGGCGAAAACGCGAAGGAAACAAACGGGGCACACCCATGACCACCAGCCAGTCACAGGCAATCTGGGAGCTATGGCGCCAGGGACTCCAGCTCGAGGCGGAGGATGCGGCGAATCACTGGGACAAGGGCGAGACCTACGAGCCCGAAAGCGAGTTCCGGGTCTCCCGGCAGATCGATCATCTCATCGAGCAGTGCAACTGGGAGATTCGAAACCAGAAGCGCCCGAGGCATGTCTCCCCCTGACAAGGAGACGCGGAGCCATCGTTCCTTAACGGGACTCCGATGATTGGCCATCCCGGCCAACAGCAGCACTTCACATCCTTTTTTCGTACCACTCGAGCCTCGCCGCTCGCCCTCACCACCCCTGCCTTCCCCAGCGCGCGCCGCGTCCAGACGAGTCGGGACGCTGCACATCGACAAGATCAGGGCGCGCTGGAGCAGCCGGCCGCGCTTCGGGTATCCTGCCGGAGCGGCCACGCTTCAGCATTTCTCGCGACCTGAGTCAGACTCACTCATGCATCTCCACCTGAACCCTGTCGGCGGACTCGCCGGCGACATGTTCTGCGCCGCCCTGCTGGACGCCTTTCCCGAACATCTCCCGGCCGTGCGCGAGGCCATCTCCGCACTCGATATGCCCGCTCGGATAGAGATCAGCCTGGCGGAGGCAGAGGGTCCCATCGGCGGAAAGCGATTTCGCGTCACCGCAGAAGGTATGGGTACGGCGCCCCACCGCCACAGGCCGTTCGGCGACATTCGCGAGCTGCTGACGCTGGCCAACCTGACTCCCGGGGTGCGGGGCCGGGCCCTCGCCATCTTTTCCCTGCTGGCGGAGGCCGAGGGAAGGGTGCACCGAATCGAGCCCGAGTTGGTCGAGCTCCACGAGGTCGGCAGCTGGGACTCCATCGCCGACGTCCTGGGGGCGGCGGTTCTGCTGGAGGCGCTGAAGGTCGAGCAGGCCACGTGCGCTCCCCTTCCCGTCGGGAGCGGCAGGGTTCAGTCCGCCCACGGCGTACTCCCGGTTCCGGCGCCAGCCACGGCGCTGCTGCTGGAGGGCCTCGCGGTGACCGAAGACGGCATACCCGGCGAGCGGGTCACGCCGACCGGAGCGGCCATTCTCAGATCCCTGACCCCGGCAGGCGCCCTTCCCGGTTGCGGCATCCTCACGGCCAGCGGCCTGGGATTCGGTACGCGCGAGCTGCCTGGCATCCCCAATTGCCTGCAGATCCTGGCGCTCGAGACCTCCGCCACCGTCGCGGGGGCTTCCGCGAAGGGGATGACACAGGATCGCATCCTCAGCCTGCGTTTCGAGGTCGACGACCAGACACCCGAGGACCTGGCTATCGCGCTGGAGCACCTGCGCGCGACGGCCGGCGTGCTGAGCGTCACCACCTACCAGGCCATCGGCAAGGGCGGGCGCGCGGCCATGAGCATCCAGATCCTCATTCCTCCCGAGGCCCTCTCTTCAGTGGTCGATGCCTGCTTCCGGGAGACGACCACGATCGGCGTGCGCTGGCAGCCCGCCTCGCGCATCACCCTCACCCGCAGCGAGCACCGGATCTTGGCTGACGGGGCCGAGATCGGGGTTAAGCTGGTCGACCGCCCCGGCGGACCCACGGCGAAGGCCGAGTCACGAGACCTGGCAGAGCGAGCCGGCCACGCCGCGCGGGCAGGCCTGGCTAGGCTCGCGACCGACAAGACCCTGGAGACGGACCGTGACTGATGACATGAACGAAAGCAGCACCACGGCCGTGCTGGACTTGGACCGCCAGGCCCGCATCGGGCTCAGCGAGGCGGTGTTCTGCGAGCACAAGACCCCGGAGCAGATCGAGGCCATCCTGCGGCACTTCCGTCAAACGGGCGCACCCTGCCTCCTGACCCGCCTCGATCGTGGCAAGACCGAGGCACTGCCGTCTTTCTTCCGGGAGCGCATGAACTACGACGCCGCGTCCCGCACCGGCTTCTTTCCCCACACCCTGCCGACGAGGATGGTCGAGCCGATCGCCATCGTGAGCGGGGGAACCTCCGACGCCCCGGTTTGCCTGGAGGCCGCCCGCACCCTGGAGTTCCACGGCATCCCGAGCGTCCTGTTCCAGGACGTCGGCATCACCGGCCTGTGGCGCCTGATGGAGCGCATCGACGCGATCCGCGAGCACCCGGTGGTGATCGCCGTGGCGGGCATGGAGGGGGCGCTGTTCAGCGCCCTGGGCGGACTGGTCGGAGCACCCGTAATCGCCGTCCCGACCTCCGTGGGCTACGGCGTCGGTCAGGGAGGCCGCCTGAGCCTCGACTCGGCCCTCGGGAGCTGCGCCCCGGGGATCGTGACCGTCAACATCGACAACGGCTTCGGGGCCGCGTGTGCCGCCATCCGCTTCCTGAACATCCACAAGGGCGAGGCGCGAACCTTCCTTCCCAGGCGGCGCTGACCGACGCGGGTCACACGCGCCAGCCGTCAAGCACCTCCAGGCAGATGCGATTCATCTCGGCAGCCCTCCGCGGACTGTCCGCCTCGGTGTAGGCCCGCAACTCGGGTGCATTGCCCGAAGGACGGAGGTGGGCGATCTCACCGCTCGCGAAGGTGACGCGCAGACCATCGGTGGTATCGACGCCGACGACCGACCCGAAGCAAGGGCCGAAGATCTCCTCCAGCGCCGCTTGGTCGCGCTCCGGATCGCCCGTGGACAGCGCGGCTAGACGCGCCTCGCTGATCTCGGTCGGAAAGTCCTGGATCCGGTCGCTGGCGGTGAATCGTTGGGGCAGGTCGGCGGCGAGCCGTGAGACCGTCTTGCCCTGTTCCCTAGCCGCCATCAGGACGGCCAGAGCAACCAGCACCGCATCGCGCGTCGGCAAGGCGCGCAGGCGCCGTCCCTGACGCTCCAGGTCGGACCCCACCAGGAAGCCGCCGTTGGCCTCGTAGCCGACGACGGGCGTCAGCCCCCTGTCGATCAGCTCGCGCATTCCCGCGATGACGTACGGCGACCCGATCCGGGTGCGCAACACCTCGCCGAACCAGCCGCACTTCTCCACCGCGGTATTGCTGCTCACCGGCGTCACGACGCCTGCGGCGCCGAGTTGTCGCGCGCACAGGATGCCGGCAACGTCGCCGCGCAGCCATTCGCCGCGCTCGTCGGAGACCAAGGGCCGGTCGCCGTCGCCGTCGGACGAGACGATGGCATCGAACGCGCCCTCGGCGGCCCAGTGGCGGGCAAGCTCGGAATCCTCGGGACGGATCGCCTCGGTGTCGACCGGAACGAAACTCGTTGAGAACCCAAGCCGCCGCACCTCGGCGCCGAGGCCGGTGAGGACGGCGCAGAATGCATCCCGCGCCACGCTCGAGTGCTCGTAGACGGCGACGCGCATACCCTCCAGGCACCCCGCGGGGAGGTAGTCGAGGTATCGGGCAAGGTAAGCATCGTACGCCGCAGGGTCCGTGGCGGGCAGGGCCAAGGCAGCGGCAGCCACTAGGCGCCCGGCGGGGTCGAACAGATCCTGGGGCAGCAGGACCGTCTGACGGCGGATGCCCTCCTCATCCTGCTTGAGAATCTCACCCGTGGGCAGATTGAACTTGATGCCGTTGCGGTCATCCGGGATGTGGCTGCCGGTGATCATCATGCTCGGCATGCCGTGTTCGATGCAGTATGCGGCCAGCGCCGGACTCGGAATGCGGCCGAAGTGGCGCGGCCGCATTCCGAAGTCTGCGGCCGCCCGGGCGCAAGCAGTCATGATGCGCTCGGTACTGGGGCGCAGATCGCCGGCGATCCCGACGTCCCCACCAGGCCGCAGGGTCCCCGCCTGGGCCGCGTGCTGGAGAAACCCCAGGGCGTACGCATAGCAGACCCGGTCGGTCATGGCCTGCGCCAGCCCGCGGGCACCGCTGGTGCCGAACTTGACCCCGCTCTCTCGCATCAGGTTGCCGATGCGCATCGACCCTCCCCACGCCCCGACGGGACGCTCGATATCACTCCGCGCCGAGACCTCCCAATCGGAGACTCGCCCTCCGCTGCTTCCGCCAGCCAAAAAACGCCGGCAACCCTTCCATCCCGCAGTGGATCGGTTAAGCTTGCCCGGCGGAATGAGGAAGCGTCATCGCGGCTACGCGGGGCCTTTGCGGCATCGTTCCATTGACGGGGAAGGCCGACCGAAAAAGTCGACGCCCCACCAACAACGGGGCAACGCCCCCGCGGTGCCGTCAACGGCCGCATCACCTGCCCCCAGGATTCCGAGGCCGGAGATGCGGCCCAAGGCTTGAACGGAATTGCCGGCACCCAGCATGCCATTCGAAGATGTACGACACCTCGATTCGCGGCCGCGGATGGGCGCACGCCCGCCACCTCAGGCTCGAAATAATACACGTGACACCATTCCACCCACAGGAGCAAACGCGATGATTGAGAGAAGATCCGTAGTTGTCTTCGCTTCCGCCGCCGCGCTGACCCTGGCAATGAGCCAGGGTTGGTCGGCGGAGACGGCAACCAGCGGCCCACCAGCCGAGGCGCCCAGCGCCCAGGCCGCCCCGGTTGACAGCACCAGCACCCAAGCCGCCCCAGCGCCGGCACCCGCTGCAGCCGAGGCACATGCGCCGCCCCCCGCGCAGCCGGAGGTCCCGGCTAGCCCCGAGCCACCCGCCGCGCCGGAGGTTTCGGCCGCCCCCGAGCCACCCGCCCCGCCACCGTCGATGACCGCCGCTCGCGAAAGGATGGAGAAAAGGCACGCGGAAATGATGAAGGAACGGGGGCTGCGCTACGACGAGTTGCGCGCCCGCGCGGCCGAGGTGGGGCTGCAGCTTCCGGAAACGCCTCCATGGGAGCAGGCGGGGATGCAGCCTCCGGAAATGCCAATGCCTGCGGATATGCCTCCTCCCCCGGAAATGCCCGAGCACATGGGGATGCCGACCCCGCCGGACATGATGGCGCCAGCGGGATCGGAGGGGCGCGCCGCCACGCGCGGCGGCAAGACCCACGAGGAGTGGGACGCGATGCGCGAGCAACGCTATCAGGCGATGCGTGAGCGGGCCGAGCAGCGTGGCATGGATATGCCGGAGATGCCGCCTTGGAAGCTCATGAGCCAGGAGGAGCGCGAGGCGCACTGGGAGAAGATGCGTAACATGACGCCCGAGCAGCGCCAAGCAGAGCGGGAGCGGCACTGGCAGGAGATGCGGGAACGGGCGCAGGCCCAGGGGATCGACTTCCCCGAGCAGCCGCCGTGGAAACAGGCGGAACAACGCCGTCAGGAGATGCAGTCACGCTGGGAGGAGTACCGCCGCATCGTCGAGGAGATGTCGGAGCAGCAGAGGGAGGCGGCAGAAGCCATCTTCGGCCAGGCGAAAAGTCAGCCCCCGCAGCCGCCGCAGATGCCGCCTCGCATGCCCATGCAGCAACCGTCGTATGGAGGCGAGTATGGCGCGCCGATGCGGCCCATGATGCCGGGTTACGGTGGACAGGGCGTCGGTCCATCGGGATACGAGTGGGGCTCTCCCGGGCGCTGGTACGGCGGCGACGAGGGCATGTATCCGGCCCCGCCGATGCCGGAAGCGGGTTACGGGCAACCCTGGTAGGCTCAGGGCGCCGGCGAGCAGGCAACGCGCCGTCCGCTCGCCGGCCCGTTTCCCCCGCGGGGCCGCTCACGAGACGACAAAAGCCCTGCGTATTCCTAGAATAAAGAAGGTTGCGGCGAACGGCGCCGGCAAGTTACCGCGCACGCATGCTCGGAACTGTTGCGCAGCACCTCACCGGCGCGGTTCACCTTGCCACGAGGAGAAGAGAAAAAATGAAGCTCATCCGAAACTTGTTCGCCCTGATCGGCCTGTTGGCCGTGATCGTCGTGGCCGTCGCATATGTCCGTGTGGCCCCCGTACTCTCCGAGTTCGACGAGGGATTCGTCGGGGTCTACACCCAGTTCGCAGAAAAGCTCCTGGAGACCGGCGATCCCGGCGCGGCGATGATGTGGGCCGTGCAGGTGGACGAGGGCATGAGCCCGGACGACGTCATCGAGTCGATGAAGAGCCTCGCCGCCTCCCGCAGCTTTCTCTTCGTCGGCGAGTCCCCCTTCTACAAGCAAATCAAGGCGATCACCGGGGAGGACTACCGATACGTGAATTTCCTGTCGTTCTGCGATGCGCAGGTCGGCAAGAAGATGCTGGAGTACCAGGACCACTACAGCGGCTTCATGCCCTGCCGCATCGCCCTGGTGGAAGACAGAAACGGCCGCCTCTGGCTCTACAGCATGAACCTAGATTTCATGATCCACGGTGGCAAGAAGCTGCCGGAGGATCTCAGGGCGGACGCCGTACGGGTGCGCGACACGATCAAGGGCATCATGGAGGGCGCGGCGGCAGGAGAATTCTGACGCCAATGCCAAGCGCCGGACCGGGGGCCGGGAATTCGACGTCCCGGTGCGCCATTGCCTCCCGTCGAGTCGCCCCGTGCGCGTTCTGCCTGGCGCCGCAGCCCGGCTAGCCAGAGCCTTCTGCCACCTCTGGCAGCTGCGGCACGCCTAGCCGGTGATCCAGCCAGCCGTGCGCAGCCTCGATACCCTGGCGGGCGTGCGCCGAGAAGAGCTCGACGACCACCCGATCGCCCTCCGCCGCCACCGCCCGCCTGACCTTGTGGAGCTCACCAAGCGCTGGCCCACGCTTGAGCTTGTCGCTCTTGGTCAGCAACAGGAGCAGCGACAGGTGCGAGTGGCGACTCCATTCCAGCATCTGCAGGTCGAAGCGTGTCAGCGGCTGGCGGATATCCATCACCAGCACCAGACCGGAGAGCGAGCGACGGCTCCGCAGATAATCCGCCATCACGCCTTGCCATTGGCGTTTGACCGATTCCGATACCTTCGCATAGCCGTAACCCGGCAGGTCGACCAGGCGCCGCGTCTCATCGAGGACGAAAAAGATGAGCTGCTGGGTGCGGCCCGGGGTCTTGCTGGTGCGCGCGAGCTGCCTCTGATGGCAGATCGCGTTGATGGCGCTGGATTTACCGGCGTTGGAGCGGCCGGCAAAGGCGACCTCCCGCCCGACGTCTGGCGGCGCCTGGTCGAGCCGGTAGGCCGCGGCGAGAAAGCACGCGCGCTGATAGAAGGGATTCACCGTGGATTGCCCGTGGCCAGGCCTCGCCCGCGCACCCGGTCAGCCTCGCACGTGGTTCCACATGAGGGCGGTCCAGGACCGCTTCCGCAGACGCGGCTTCACGCCGGCCTGGATAAAAAACTCGCCGTAATCGCGATCGCTCTCCATGATGTGCTTGGTCAGCCAGACCTTCAGGAAATGCATGAGCTCGAAGCCGATGGCGGTCTTGCCCGAATCCACCTTGCTCTGCAGCGCACTCATGTGCCGGATGAGCTGCTCATGCTGCTCCTTGTGGGTCTCGTAGTCCGGATAGCCCAGGATGCGCATCAGGCTCTCCTCCACCGCAAAGTGGATCCTGGTGTAATCCGACAGCTTGGCCAAGACGCGCCGCACCACATCCCTTCCGCGCCGCTGGTGGATGGCCTCGTGCATCTCGTTGACCAGGTCCACCAGCTCCTTGTGCTGGTCGTCGATTTCCTCGATACCCACGCTTAAGTCGTCCGACCACTCGACGAAGTCCGACATTTCTCGCCTCCATCGCCGCTCATACACGGCTGTTGTTGGATCTGTCGCCTCGGCATGACCGCGGCGACGATCGTTATCGACTGAGAGTCACCTCGCGCCTCCAATGCCCGGATTTGCCGCCCACCTTCTCCAGCAGGTGGACGGACTCGATGGACATTCCTCGGTCCACCGCCTTGCACATGTCATACACCGTCAGGAGGCTGATCTGCACGGCGCACAGTGCCTCCATTTCCACCCCCGTCCTGCCTCGGGTCTCGACCACTGCCCGGCAATACACCGAGGCATCGGCCGGCGACGGCTCGAGATCGACGGAGACTTTGGTCAACGCCAGGGGATGGCACAGGGGGACCAGCTCCGCCGTCTTCTTCGCGCCCATGATGCCGGCCACGCGGGCGATGCCGAGCACGTCTCCCTTCTTGTGGCCGCCCTGCTCGATCAGCGCCAGGGTCTCGGGCCGCATGCATATACGCCCCTCGGCGACCGCGATCCGGTGGCTGACGTCCTTGGCGCCGACGTCCACCATCCGCGCCTCGCCTGCCTCGTTGAAGTGGGTCAGCTCCCCCATCGTCCGCGCCTTGTCTCTCCCGTTCAGCTTCCGGTCAAGGGCAAGGGCGCCTGGCCGAGGCGCTTGTCCAGCTCGCGCAGATGGAACTTCATGGTGCGTAAATCACCGATGAGATAGGTCGACGGTGCCTGACCCACGCCGCCCACGGTGCCTGGATTCAAAAGCAGGGTCTCACCGCCTTTTACATTGCGGATTCGCTCCTCCGCGGGTGCGTGACTGTGCCCGCAGCAGACCAGGTCCCAGTCCCCGGTCGCGGCCATGGCGCGCGCGTAGTGCGGATAGTGCACGAGAAAAATGCGGCGCTCCCCCAGCTGCAGCCCTGCATCCATGCCATGGTAGTGGATCAGACTCGATGGGTCCGACGCGAGGCGCCCCAGGCTGTAAAGGTCCCCCGTGTTGTTGCCGTGAATCACGTACACTGGCAGCTCGTGCTTGACCAGGCAATGCAGGGTGCTTGGGGCAACGACGTCCCCACAGTGAAGCACGGCCTCCGCCCCCTCCGATTTGGCGCGGGCAACCGCAGCATCCAGGAGGGGAATATGGTCGTGACTATCCGAAAGGATGCAGATTTTCATGGGTGTGTCGGTGGGGCGAGGTGATGGGCTCCGATTGCTTTCTCTCGGGCGCCACGCGGGCAATCGGGATCGCGCTCAGAAGGCTGGCTTTTCGGGGGCATCCTGGTACATCCTCAGGCTGTCCATGATCTCCTGTTTCGCCTCATCGACACCATACCAACCATCGACCCGCACCCATTTTCCCTCATCCAGATCCTTGTAATGCTCGAAGAAATGCGCGATGCGGTTGAGCACCTCACCGGATAGATCGCGGAAGCTCTCGACATTCCGATAGGTCTTGCACAGCTTGTCGATGGGCACGCAGAGGACTTTCGCGTCGTCGCCCGATTCATCCGTCATCTTCAGCAGGCCCACCGGCCGACACTTGATCACGGAGCCCGAGATCAGGGAGTGGGGAGTCAGGACCAGCACATCCACCGGATCGCCGTCCTTCGACAGGGTATGCGGCACATAGCCGTAGTTGCACGGATAGTACATGGCCGAGGACATGAACCGGTCGACATACATGGCCCCCGTTTTCTTGTCGAGCTCGTACTTCACGGGATCCGAG
This sequence comes from uncultured Chromatiaceae bacterium, assembly GCA_964395315.1. Classification (GTDB taxonomy): domain Bacteria; phylum Pseudomonadota; class Gammaproteobacteria; order Chromatiales; family Chromatiaceae; genus CAVORB01. Next base: position 9,482 of record CAYNBI010000118.1, read on the forward strand.
TGGGCAGGTATCTCGACGATGACGTTGATCTCGTTCGGCACGTTGTCGCCGGAGGCGACTCTGTCCAGATTCATGCTGCAGACTCCTCGGGTGGGCGCCGCCGGCACGACAGCGCGGCAAAGTAAGGGCGCCGGTCGAACCACCGGCCCCGGGATTGTCCTGCATTGGCGCGCCGCATTACAAGCCGAGTCGCGCGATCGCACCTGGGAACAGGTGTCGGAAGGAGGTTCCGTTCACACGACGCACGCACCTGGTCCATGCGGGCGAAAAAAAGGGGAGGCGCCGCATGGCAGCCTCCCCTCACCGATCAGAGCCGGCCCGCCGGCTCGGTCACCTTACAGCACGGGAACGATCAGCAAGGCGACGATGTTGATGATCTTGATCAGCGGGTTGACCGCGGGGCCGGCGGTGTCCTTGTAGGGGTCTCCGACGGTGTCGCCGGTGACGGCCGCCTTGTGCGCCTCGGAACCCTTGCCGCCCAGGTTTCCGTCCTCGATGTACTTCTTGGCGTTGTCCCAGGCACCGCCGCCGGTGGTCATGGAAATGGCCACGAACAACCCGGTGACGATGGTCCCGATGAGCAGACCGCCCAGAGCCTCCTTGCCGAGCGCCACCCCGACGACTACCGGCACCAGCACCGGCAGCAGCGAGGGGATGATCATCTCCTTGATGGCCGCCTTGGTCAGCATGTCCACCGCCTTGGAGTAATCCGGCTTTTGGGTGTGGTTCATGATGCCCGGCATCTCCTTGAACTGCCGGCGCACCTCGTTAACGATGCCGCCCGCCGCGCGGCCGACCGCCTCCATCGCCATGGCGCCGAACAGGTAGGGCACCAGGC
>CAYNBI010000119.1:0-10149 GCA_964395315.1 uncultured Chromatiaceae bacterium
GATCCGGCGGGGGAATGACACCGCTCGATGGTGCATTGGAACCATCCGCTTGGCTGCGACCCACAGCCAGGCCTTTCTCCGGCTCATGGCATTTCCCTTGCCTACGCACTGGGTGGAAGGTCGGAACGCGAGGAGCCGGGTCCCCCGCGCAAGGTCGCTGCTTCCTTTTTGACGCGTGCCCCTGAGGGCTTCGAGCTGATCGTGTCCCGTGCTGGAAAGCGATTCCCGTCTCAACGACCACCACGACATGCAAGGATCTCCTGATGGAACTGCTCTATATCCTGTTGGTTCTACTGTTCGTCACCCGCCTGTCGGGTGAGCTGGCCACGCGCTTCGGTCAACCAGCCCTCGTCGGCGAACTGCTCTCGGGAATCCTGCTCGGCGTGGTCGCACACCAGTTCTCAGGTTCGTTACCCGTGCTCGCGGCGCTGCCAGACAACGAGGTCTTCATCGCTCTGACGGACCTGGCGATCTTCTTCCTGATGCTGCTCGCGGGTGTCGAGATGTCCCCGCGTGAGCTATCCGAGAACTCTCGCTCCGCGCTCTGGGTGGCCATCGGCGGATTGTTGGTCCCGCTCGCGGGTGGCTTCGCTTTGGGGTGGGTGTTTCTGCCCGAATCCGGGTACCGCCTTGCCCAGGTCCTGTTCCTCGCCACCGCGCTGGCAATCACGGCGGTGCCCGTCTCGGTGAAGGTGCTGATGGATCTCGGCAAGCTCGATTCGCGCGTCGGCAAGACCATCGTCTCCGCCGCTGTGTTCGATGACATCTTCAGTCTCATCCTGCTGGCAGGGCTCACCGCGGTGATCAAGACCGGTACCCTACCCGGTGTCGGCGAGCTGGCGATGCTGCTCGGCAAGACCGTCGTCTTTTTCGTCGTAGCCAGCCTGATCGGGTACTACGTGTTTCCGTGGCTTGGGGAGAGGGTCAAACGCGTCCAGGCCGACGAGTTCGAGTTCAGCGCCCTCGTCATGGCTGCGCTGGCCTATTCCTTGCTCGCCGAGGCACTGGGTATTCATTTCATCCTGGGGGCCTTCCTCGCTGGATTGTTCTTCGTCCGCAAAACGATCGACGACCAGGTGTATAAGTCCCTTCGCGCGCGTCTCAGCACCTTTACGTCCGGCTTTCTGGCGCCGTTGTTCTTCGCCTCCATCGGTCTGCATCTCGACGCCGCGGCCCTGTTCAACGTCCCGCTGTTCGTGTTCCTCCTGGTGCTGATCGCCGTGCTGGGAAAGCTGATCGGGGCGGGCCTGCCCGCCTACTGGTCCGGACTGGATCGAAGGGATGCCTTGGGTGTCGGCGCGGGGATGAGCGCACGCGGGGCCGTGGAGCTGATCATCGCCGATATCGCCTTGCGCGCCGGGCTGTTCAGCCAACCCGATCCGGCGCCGCCTATCGTCAGCTACATGTTCTCCGCCGTTGTGCTCATGGCGCTGATTACCACGCTGCTGACACCGGTTGCGCTGCAACGGATCCTCGGTCCCCGCACGTGAGGTCAAGGCGGTGTGAGGCGGATCGGAGCGGCTGATCTCCCGGGAGACAGAGACGTCCGCCCCCGGCTCGCGCGGATCAGGCTACGCTGTGTTCTTCCACGCCCTCCAGTGGCCGGCGAATTCGTCCGCCAGGCAGTCCGGCGCCTTTCCGTACAGCCGTTCGCCGAGGCCTTGCGCTTCCGAGCGCAACTCACCCTGGCGACGTTCGGCCAGGCATGTGATGGTCACCGTGTCCCCATCCAGGCTGCTGCCTTCTTCTTCGAGGACATGGCGCAGGACCGCGAGGTCGTGATCGTCGCCGAGAAGATCCGAAAGCCGCTTGAGCTCGTCGATTCTGGCCGACATCTGCTCGGGCCAGATCTTGCGCAGCAGCCGACAGTGGTACCAGTGGTCCTTGACCCGCTTGCGCCACTCGTGGAAACGCTCGTCCGTGGGCTTGCCATAGGCCTTGTCCATCGCCTTGCGGCCGGCGCCGTAGCTCCGTTCCAGGCCGGGCCGGATGGCTGCGAAACCGTCATGAGCCAAGCGCCAGGAACGGGTGCGATCCTCTACCTCAAGCAGGCTTTCGGCCGTCGCGCTGGCCATCTGCTCCAGGTCGACCGCCTCGTCGGCGATACGACGTCGGCGTTCTTCCAGCGCGCCGCGCAGGGAGTTGAGCGAGCGGCACTCTCCGATACTGGCGAAACGCTCGGCCAGGGCGTCGAAAGTCTCGATCATGGCCTCGGCGTCACGCACCGAGGACAAGCGGTTCTTGGTCTGGCGAAACCATCGGTTCTCTTTCTTGTAGCGGCTCTTGCCCAAGTCCTTCTTCACCAGCCGCAGCAGGCTGCGGATCTTCTTGAACGACTTGCGGGCATTGTGGATGCCGTCGTGTAGATCGGGATTGTCGCCAGACAGTTCGGCGGCGGCCTTCGTTGTCTGCTCGACGACGATGCGCCGCAGCCCCTCGGCGACGGTCTCTTTACGCTTGAATCGATAGGGCATGGCTCTCTCGTTTCGTGCTCTCGGCCGTTGGCCGAAGGTTGAAGTACATCTGACTCCGATGGACGCAAGAACCTCGCCAGGATGAATCCACCGAATTCTGGCTCACGACCAACACAACGTGATACGGCATCCGCGGCTGACAAGCGGAAACGCGGGGACAGTCAACGCTTCCAGCGGCACATGGATGCGCTGATCTTCGCCGGAATGGCCAATGATCGGCATCTCGGGATCGGCGAGGCGATCTTGGCCGGGGAGGGTGAATGGCGATTGACCCGGTTCTGCATGCAACCCATCGCAGAGGCGGCACGAATGTTGACTGCTGCAGAATCGGGCGCGCTAAGGCGTCGGCGACGACTGGGGAAACAAGCATGGCTACGCAACAACCGACAGCGGCCGCATCCGGCGCAAGCCGCTCGCTGCTCGCACTCTATCCCGAGCCGGCGCGGATCGCTCTGGAGGGGCTCTATCTGAGTCATGATCTGCGGCGCTGCCGGCGCGGCGGCGATCCGTTCGTGTACTCGAATTTCATTGCCAGCCTGGATGGGCGCATCGCCGTGGCGGACCCGCACAGCGGTGAACCGGAAATCCCCTCGGAGACCGCGAACCCCCGCGACTGGCGGCTCCTGCTCGAGCTCGCGGCACCGGCGGACGCCTTGATCGTCAGCGGCCGGTATGTCCGTCAGTTGGCAGAGGGCTCGGCGCAGGCCCTGCCGCCGCTGCAAGGCGACGTGGCGCCGGACATCTTGGCCTTCCGCAAGGCGCTGGGCCTTGCGGTCCAGCCGGTTCTGGTGGTTGTTAGCAATAGTTTGGATGTCCCGGTTGAGGTCCTGTCGCGCGATGGGCCGCGGCCGGTCATCGTGGCGACCAGCGACGCGGCGGGGGCGCCGCCGCGGCACCTTGAGAACGAGCATGTCGTCCTGATCCGTGTCGGCGGCGAGCGCGTCGAGGGTGCGCGCCTCGTCGCCGCGCTGGCGGAACGCGACCTGAAATTGATCTACTCGCTCGCCGGGCCCGCGGTGCTTCACCTGTTGCTCGCGGCGCGGGTCCTGCGCCGGCTCTACCTGACCACGGTGCTGCGCGTGATCGGCGGCGAGGACTACGCGACCATGACGCACGGGGCACGGCTCGCGCCACCCTACGATTTCCGGCTCGCCGCGCTGTACCTGGACCCGGCGGGTGGACCAGGCGGGATCGGGCAATTGCTGCAGGTCTTCGAGCGGATCGGAGACGTGCACCTGAGATGATCGCGTCAGCGCGGGAGCAGACGGAGCTCCGGCTCCTCGAGCCGCATGGATTCGACCCGTCGAAGGGTGCGTGGGCTCCGGGGCGCGGTCCGCCGCTTGCGGCGGCGGATAGCTTGACACTGGTGACCTACAACCTGTGGTTCGGGGCGTATCGGTGGGAAGAACGCCTCGCCCGCCTGCTCGCCTTGGTGCGGGACAGCCGCCCGGATGTGATCGGTTTTCAGGAGGTGACCCCGCGATGTTTGGAGCGTGTACTGGCAGAGGATTGGGTTCGCCGCGGATACCAGATCTCCGACGCGGACGGCAGCACCCTTGAGCCCCATGGCGTGCTGCTGCTGTCGCGTCTGCCCATGCGCGGTCTGGCGCTCTGCCACCTGCCAAGCCAGAAGGACCGCAAGCTCTTACTCGGTGAGCTGGAAACGGCGGACGGCTGCCTCTGCGCGGGAACGGTGCATCTGGAGAGCAGCCCGCCGAGTATCCTGCTTCGCCTGGCGCAGCTCGACCTGGTCCTGCCCTGGCTGTCGGAGGCGAGTGACAGCGTATTGATGGGGGATTTCAACTTCGATCCGCGGGACACGGCGGAGCAGTCGCTCATCGAGCCGCGTTACCAGGACCTGTGGCCACAGCTGCACGGGGACGAGCCGGGGTACACGGTGGACACCAGGCTCAACCGGATGCGTCTCCAGCACAAGGGCCGTGAGAAGCGCGCGCGCTTCGATCGGATTCTTTTGCGATCCCGCGGGGGCCGATGGGCTCCGCAAGCGATCCGCATCATCGGCACCCGGCCGATCTCCCCGGACCGACCCGATCTCTACCCCTCGGACCACTTCGGGCTGGCCGCGGTTATCGTCCGGCGTCGGCTCGCGCCCGGATGAAGTAGCGCTCCCCGGCGAAGATCACGATCAGTCCCAGCAACGAGGCCCAGATTACCAGCATATCGGTCTGCGCCTTCACCGCCAGCAAGGCAGCCAGCACGATCAGGTCCAGCACGATGGCCGAGACCAGGACACACGCCCTGGCGTCGATTTCCCGGCGCAGATGCCGCAGTACGCCCCAGTGAATCAGGATGTCCATGATGATGTAGAAGATCGCGCCCAGGGATGCGATCCGGCTGAGATCGAAAAAGACCGTCACCGACATGGCGAGAACCACCGTGTAGACGAGCGTGTGGCGTTGAATGCTCCCCGGCATGCCGAGGTGACTGTGGGGCACCAGCCGCATCTCGGTCAGCATGGCGAGCATGCGCGAGACGGCGAACACGCTGGCGATCACACCTGACACTGTGGCGACGATGGCAAAGAGGACCGTGAACCAGAGCCCGTAGTCCCCGAAGGCCGGGCGTGCCGCCTCGGCGAGCGCGTAGTCGCGCGCCGCTACGATCTCGTCGATGGTCAGGGTTCCGCCGATCGCGAGCGTCGCCAGCAGGTATAGCCCGAGGCACAGCGAGATCGCGATCACGATGGCGCGGCCGACGTTGCGGTGGGGATCGCGGATCTCTTCCCCGCTGTTGGTGATGGTCGTGAAGCCCTTGTAGGCCAGAATCGCCAGCGCCGTCCCGGCGAGAAACCCGCTGGCCGTCGTCTCCCGCGGCGAGACCGACAGGCTCTCGAACGACAGGCCTGATACCCAGAGTCCGGCCAGTGCGAAGACGGTGATACCGCCGATCTTGATAAGGGCGGTGACGAAGGAGAACGACTGGACGAAGCGGTTGCCGAGAATGTTCAGGAGGAAGGCGAAGCTCAGCAGACCCACGCCCAAGGCCGGGACCAGCCAGGTGTCGGGTCCGATATCGAACAGCTGCAGGCTGTAGGTGCCGAAGGTGCGGGCGACCAGGCTTTCGTTGATGACCATGGAGGAGTACATCAGCAGCGCTGCCGCGCCCGTCACCATGGTCTCGCCGTAGGCCTTCTTGAGGAACATCGCGATGCCGCCGGCCGATGGGTAGGCGTTCGACATCTTCACGTAGGAATAGGCGCTGAAGCCGGCCACCACGGCGGCGGTCAGGAACGCCAGAGGAAACCACTCCCGCGCCAGCTCGGCGACCTGCCCGGTCAGGGCGAAGATCCCGGCGCCGATCATCACGCCCGTACCCATGGCCACGGCGCCGAGAAGCGAGAGGCTGTTCTTTTCGTATTGCGGTGATCTGTCTCTGGATCGGGGCATCGTTCTCCCGTTGACCTCGACCAGGGAACCCGTTCGGTCCCCCCGCGCGATCGTTCCCTTGTGCTTCAGCCAACGCAAGCGGCGTACCCGACGATGGTGACCGGGGCCTCCGGGTTTCGGTGGTCCGCGCGCGACAGGCAATGATCAGTCCGCGTCGAATGCGCATGGTTGACTCCGGGAACGTACGGCCGCCGCGCGCCCGGGATCTGGTGGAAATCCACCACGACAGGTGCATCTCCACCAGGCCGCGGTTTCTGGTCGCGTCGCTATCCCGATGTCGCGTCTCACCACCAGCGGCGGCGGACAACCGAAGGCGATTGCCTCTCGGCAACGGACCGGGCCAGCGCGGGCGCTCGGCGACGCGCTTTCCTGCGGAACGGCTCGGGAGCCGGGCCCAAGAGAGATCTCCGGTTCCTCCGGTGGTACCGGAATTGCGTTGTCTTTTGTCGACTGGTCGGCGACCCGTGTTCAACTCGGGGCACCGACGGACGAATCACACAAGGCGAGTCGGAAATTGCAGCTCCGCCTCGCGACTCGGCGCGGGAGCATGAGATGCAATCCAAACAAGCCTATGAACAGAAAATGCGGGCCAAGATGGACCAGTGGCAGGCCAAGTTGGACAAGCTCGAGGCGAAGGCGCGGGAAGCGGATGCCGAGGCGAGACTCGCCTACGAACAACAGATTGACGATCTCAAGGCCAAGCAACAGGCCGCCGAGGCCAAGCTCGACGCACTGCGCGATGCGGGCACGGAGGCCTGGGATCAGTTGAAGACCGGTATCGAGAAGGCGTTCCAGGACCTGAGAGACGGGTTCACGTCCGCTTCCGACAAGCTGAAGCCGTGATCGGTGGTCTGGCCTCTTCCGGCCCCGACGCGCCATCTGGGTCGACGGCAGCATGGGGTGAAGATCCGTCCCCACAACCTGGATGCTGTGTGATCCCCGAGCCCTTCGACACCGACACCGCCACGATCGAATAGCCGGATGCTGGAGGTTCTCATGGATCATCAAGTCACGCTTCTCATGTCCGAGTTCGTCACCCGTGACGTCAAACGCTTCATCCTGACCCGGCCCGAGGGTTTCGTGTTCGAGCCGGGTCAGGGAGTGGAGCTGGCCATCGACCACCCTGACTGGAAGGACGAGGCGCGGCCCTTCACCCCAACCTCCCTGGAAGATGACCAAGTTCTGGAGTTCACGATCAAGGGATATCCGGAGCGCGCGGGCGTGACCAAGGCCCTGCATGACCTGCGACCCGGCGCGCGGCTGCTGATGTCGGAACCGTTCGGCACCATCCGTTACAAGGGCAAGGGGACCTTCATCGCCGGCGGGGCGGGCGTAACGCCCTTCATCGCCATTCTGCGGCGGCTCGCCCGCGACGCCAGCCTGGACGGCCACGGCCTGTTGTTTTCCAACAAGACACCGGCGGACGTGATCTGCGAAAAGGAGTTTCGGTACCTGTTGGGCGAGAGGTGCGTTCTCACGTGCACGGAGGAAACCGCACCGGGTCATGAGGGGCGTCTGATCGACCGGGATTTTCTGGCGGAGCGGATCGACGACTTTGGCCAGCACTTTTACGTCTGCGGGCCGCCGAAATTCAACGACGCGGTCAACGAGGCACTGAAAGATCTCGGTGCGGAACCCGATCTGCTGGTGTTCGAGCAGTAGCCTCCCATGGAGCAGGCGTGGACCTCCCCGGCGACGAGGGTCGCAGCACCCGTTCGGATCACCGGACGCATGGCGGCCTGACCCGCCGCGGCGCCGGGCGGATCAGGCCGGATTCGGAGGGAAGGCAAAGTACTGAAAGAAGGCGCTGCCCATTCCGACCGCGGTGAGAATCGCGAAGGGGATGGTCAACATGCGGAACAGGCCGCGGTCCGCGAGTACGAGCACCAGGCCCAGCTTCATCAGCGTATTGGAGATGGCCCCGAGGACCAGGTTGAAGCTTGCCCAACGCAAGGAGATCCAGTCGGAGCGGTGTGCGTCGCTGAGCGAAAACGCGATGGCGTCTGCATCCGTGAGTCCGCTGATGACCGCGACCACCGGCAACCAGGCGTCACCGAGGTAGTGGGTCGCAGTGCGCGTCAGCATGAGGATGGCGGCGAACACCAAACCGAAATTCACCGCGGCGGTCAGACTAAAGGGATTGTCGAACTCCACCGGTTTCGACTCCTCCGCTGAGCGCTTGGACCTGGAGAAGAGCAGCAGGGCGACACCGAAACCCGCGGCGCCCGTCAGCATAAGAGGCACCGCCACGCTGCCTGCCAACTCGGGGTTAACGACATACATCTCCACCAGCAGCCGCGGAAACATCATCGACGACGCGAGCAGGATAGCGATGCTGACGCTGCGGTTGAGCTCCGGACGCTCCAGACTGCGCCGGGAGAAGCTCAGGGTGGTGACGGTGCTGGAGACCAGACCGCCCACCAGACCGGTCAGCCCCACGCCGACGCCGCTGCCCATCAGCTTGATCAGGACGTAACCGACGAAGCTGATCAGGGATACCAGAATGACAATCAGCCAGAGGGTATAGGGCTTGATGGCCGAGAGCATGACGTGGACCAGCTCGATCCCGAGCGAGGCGTGAACGCCTGCACCGGTCGCTATATCCGTTCGCTCCCCGTCCGGGAGCTCGCCGACCGCGCCGTCGCTCGTTGTCCGCAGAATTCGCAAGCCTCTGACTGGTTTTCCGGAGTCGGGAATGATGCTGACCAGGTCTCCAGTTGCCAGGGCACGGTCCTTTAGCACCCGGATGGTGATCTCTCGACCGGAGACGTCCACGGTCTCGACCCTGCCCACTTCGAGCTCCAGATAGTTGTCGAGCGATTCCCGGGGCAGCACCGGCAGAACGATGAAGGTGATGACGAGAAACTTGAGTACGGCCTGGAAGTCTTGGGACTTGACCCGGAATCGAAGCGACTTGATCTCCCGTTTGAAGGCCAATAACGCGAGCGTCACGATGGTCAGCGCGATGGCGATCTCCCGGGCGCCATGCATGACCAGTACGCCCAGGACGAAGGTCAGCATGGCCGCCACCTCTGAGGTGATGCCGGGCCCCTGATCGTCGTCCTTCCAGTAGCGGGAAACCACCAGCACGAGCATGGCGAGGAAGCCGCCGGGAATCAGCCAAATCAGCTGGTACTGCAGTGCCGCGAAGGCGCTGGTCGCACCCGTCAGGGCGAACAGAACGAAGTCCCTTCCGCCCATGCTGGACGAGCTCGCACGGGACATCTCCCGCTCGAGTCCGATCAGAAAGCCGAGCATCCCGGCGACGGCGAATTGCAGGAACAGGTTGAGCAGGGATTGTTGCGTCATGGTCCTCGGCTTTCGGTTTCGAGCTTGAGGGGGTCTCCTATTGGGTTGGCTGATCGGATGGTTCCCTTGAACCTCAAAGCGATCCGCCAGGTCATGCCTCGGCTGCTTGCCTTCCCTGAACGATACGGGGGGCTCCGACGCTCACCAATGGCGAAGGGTTTCAACTGGACATGGAGGTAACGGGCCTGCGGGCCGGCGAGCATCGAGCGAGATCGGGTAAGCAAGTGCCGCGTTGCCCTCGCCCTGCTTCCCCTGGCAGCCCGCGCATTCGGCTACCGGTCCCGCCCCAGGGGGTCGCGAGCGCCTCGCCGCACTTGCTGACCGCGGGCGAGGACGCGACTGCCGATGCGGCGTTGACGAAAGCCAGCACCGCGATACCCACTGCCGTTCGCATCGCACCGGTCTTGCTTGTTTCCCCGTCCACTTGGCCGCGCCTCTCCGGTCTTTCGGAATCGTCTCGATCATGCCCTAAGCTTGCCGCTCGCAAGTGGGGTGCCAGGCGCAAGAACGTGCTCGACGCCGGGGACGGCAGGGGTCGGACGCTCTTGTTCGTCTGGCGATGATTGCCATGCCAGTCCATCCACGGTTGAAATGCACCGCTGTCGGTGCAAAGGCCCCGCGTGCTCGAGCCGGACAGGCGCTGCGAGCCGGTTCGGGGCGCCGGTTCAACGTCCGGGCAGAGGGTGCACCGGCCTGCCTCCGGCGATGGCACGGCGACTGCTCCGTCGTCAAGCAGGTGTTGCCACATCGAGACCGCCGTACTTCGGCAGGAGGCAAGCGTGAACTGGGAACAGATCAAGGGTAACTGGGAGCAGGCGAAGGGAGAGGTGAAGACGCGGTGGGGTAAGCTCACCGACGATGACCTCACCACGATCGCGGGAGAGCGCGACAAACTGGTCGGACCCCTGCAGGAGCTTTACGGGCTTACCAAGGATGAGGCGCAGCGCCAGGTCGACGAG
>CAYNBI010000120.1:0-4200 GCA_964395315.1 uncultured Chromatiaceae bacterium
GCCAGGACCCTACACAAAAGCCCCTCCCAATCACCCGGGAGGGGCTTTTTATTTTCGCGCTAGGCATCGCCGTAGTGCTTCGATTGGCGCCGTTCTCGCCACGCAAACCTGTGGTCACCCTATACGTAGTTCTACGGATTTCTGTAGGAATAATGCGGATTGCCCTCGCCGGCGAACAGCTCTAACCTGCACGTTGGATTGCTTTCGCGCCGGATGACGCAATCCGGCGAATTCGTCTCGCACGAATCGTTGCGCGAAGCGCCCAAGAGGGTGCCCGGAAGCACGAATGCCTGTGTGGTTTGGCTGCCGGGTGTAACTGGCCGAGAAGTACAATGACGAGAGCGAAGGGGGATTCTTACGATGCCAGCGAGTGTCTCGTACATCGCGGAGGAGAAGCGGCTCGATCTGAGCTTCGACGGCAACCTGGACGTGAGCGTTTCACAGGTCATCTGCGACATCTGCAGGCAAGTGCCCTGCGGTTTGAGGTACTGTATCGTGGACTTGTCGGGTGTGCGCCGTTTGTTTGATTCTGGGATGGCGCTTCTGCAAATGCTCCACAGGCGCCTGACACAGGTCGGGACGACGGTCGTCATCCTGAGCGACAGCCCGGAGATTCGCGAGAGAATCCCCATTATCGCGCAGACGTTTCCCCCCGGGGCGGGAACTGGTTCTGCTGTTCACGACCGTTCCGCTCGGACAATCAAATCCGGTTCCGGTCGTCTTCCAGAGAAATGACGAGTTGTCCGGTCCTGCCAGCCAGCGGGCGATTGCGGACTTTTCTGCCCGCTTCCTCCTCCACACAGCTTTTCAGCGCGCACTAGCACCCCGTCCTTATCGGACGTCAGATGGGCTCGTCAGGACCGTGACTTCCTCGGCTCGGGGCGTCATTCGTCGATCAATGCTGGTCATGCAGCCATGGCCGGTGGCGAGGTCGCGTCTGCCACGTAAGGCGCCCGTGCCGCACTGGCAACGACCGCTTTCGAACATGGCACCGTTCCGTCACCGGGCGCTGGAAGATCGGGCATCGGCGTTGCACGAGTTGGAGCGATTCGGGCGCAGCTACTTCCGCGCGATGCATCCGGCGCCGGGTCGCATCTAGTGTCCTGAGAGCCTTCGCTGCTGTGATGGTGCGGAGAAAGGGGCAAGCCACACCGGTGCGCTGGGGCTCGGTTTCGCTTCGGTTGAGCACCGTGTCGGTGGTGCTTCTCGTGGCGGCCGCGTTGGCGGTCGGCTACCTTTTCGATCGGGGGCGATCCGAGGCGCTCAGGCAGCGCGAACTCGAGCATCTGCGCCTTCACGCCGAGCGTGGCGCCGATGAGTTCGCCCACCTCGCCAGGCGGTTGCAGCGGGATGTGCTATTTCTCTCGGCGACTCCCCCGATCGATGGCATTCGTCGCGCATTGGAGGGTGGCGGCACGGACCGCGTTGGCGGCTCCTCGCTTGCGCAGTGGGAGGGTCGCTTGCAGCAGATCTTTCTGGCCTTCGCGGAAGCCCGACCGGAGTACGCTCAGTTGCGGCTCATTGGGACCGTAGACGGTGGACGCGAGCTCGTCCGTGTCGATCGGACCGCAGAGGGTCTCCGGATCACACCTGCGGATGGTCTACAAGCGAAAGGCGATCGCTATTACTTCCAGGAGGCGTCGAGGTTGGCCCCGGGGGCGGTCTACTTCTCGCGGACTGACCTCAATCAAGAGCAGGGCGTGATCAGCACGCCTCTTCAGCCGACTCTCCGAGTGGCTACGCCGGTTCATGACGCGACGGGAGACCTGTTTGCCGTGGTGGTCTTGAACATGGACATGGGTCAGGCGTTCGAGCGTGTGGCGTCCTACCAAGATCCCGCGGAGACGCTCTACATCGTTGATGAGAGAGGGGACTTTCTGCTCCACCCTGACCCGAGTGTTGCCTTCGCCTTCGAGTTTGGAGAACCGTTTCGTCTCGCGGACGCCTTTCCGGACCACGCGGAACGCATCTTGGCGGTCAGGCCCGGCGGTGGAACCTATTTCGAGCTGCCGGGAGACGACGGGGCTCGGCTCGCCTACGCCACCATGCGTGATTTCGACCCCAGCGACGCGACGCGGCGGTTGATCGTGATCCTGACAGAGCCGACGGACCAGCTGCTCGAGGCAGTCCATCTGATGCGCCGGGAAAGCCTGATCGCCATGGGAGGACTCCTGCTGTTGGCGGCCGCACTGCTCATCATTGTAGTGCGCCGTCAGACCAGGTCACTCCGCGCGCTTGCGAGCGCGTCCGAGACAATCGCCGCGGGAGACTATTCGGTCGAGCTGCCGCGCGAGGATGGGAGCGAGATTGGAAGCCTTGTGCGCGCCTTCCGGCACATGTCGGCGGAAGTCGAGCGGCGCGTGGAAGCCCTCGCGGAGCTCAATCGGAATCTCGAGGAGCGGGTACGCGAGCGCACCCGCGAGCTGTCCAGCCAGCATCACCTGCAAAGATTGATCCTGGAGAGCATTGCCGACGGGGTAGTGGTCGCCGATCGTGACGGGAATTTCCTGCTCTGGAACGGGAAGGCGGAGCAAATCATCGGTTCTGGGCCCGAGAAGGTTCCGCCCGAACGCTGGTCTGACCATTTTGGCGTTTTTCGCGACGAGTCTGGCGAGCTGCTGGCGATGGATGAGCTGCCCCTGGTGCGCGCAATCAGGGGGGAGTCGACCGTGAACGCTGAACTCTATCTTCGCCACCCACGCCGCAGCGAAGGGCATTGGATACAGGTCACCGCTCGTCCGCTGCGGGATGCCCAGGGCCAGATTTCCGGAGCGGTTGCCGTGCTCGTGGACGTCACCGAGCAGAAGCGTCTGCAGGCGCACCTGGAGGGGCACCGCGCCGAGCTTGTCAAATTCGGCCGTCTGGTGCTGGGTGCCGAGATCGCCTCCACGGCGGCCCATCAGCTAAGTCAGCCTGTCGCCGCAATATGCAACTATGCCGGGGCCGCAATCCGTCTACATGAGCAGGGGCGACTCGGGGAACCCGAGCTGGGTCGCGTCCTGGCGCGCATTGAGCGCCTTTCCACCCAGTCCGGGGAGATCCTGGACAGGCTGCGTGCACGCATCCGACGTCGCGAGCGGCTCAATACCGATGTCGATGTGAACGCCGTGGTGGCGTCTAGTCTAGAGTTTCTGAGGGAACGGATCGGGCGGCAGGGTGTCAAGCTGGAGTGTCGCTATGGCACAGCGCTGCCCACGATCCGCGGCGACCCCATCGAGCTGGAGCACGCAGTGATACAGTTGGGTTCCAACGCCCTTGATGCGCTGGAAGGGACTGCTCAGAAAGAACGCCGGCTGTGGATCCGCACGAGCCATGATCCGGACGCGGGCTCGGTCAGGATTGAGATCAGGGACACTGGGCCCGGGGTCAAGGCGGGGATTGCCAGCCGCATGTTCGATCCGTGGGAAACGGAGAAACCGGGAGCACTCGGGATCGGGCTCTCGATCGCACAAACCATTGTCGAGGCATTCGGAGGCCGGATTCGGATGGAGCGGGCGGCCCCAAGGGGGGCTCTGTTTCGCATCGATCTGCCCGTGCCGGTGGAGGAGAGATCGTGACGGCGGAACCGCTCGTTCATGTGGTGGACGACGATTTCGAGATCCGAGAATCGCTGCAGTTGCTCTTGGACTCGGTGGGCATCGAGAACAACGCTTACGCGAGTGCCGATGAATTCCTTGCCAACTACGTGGAGGATCGGGATCGCCCGGCCGTTTTGCTGCTCGACGTACGCATGCCCGGGATGAGTGGCATGGCGTTGCTCGAGCAGCTGAAGGCGCGATGCGCGGCGATGCCGATCATCATCATCACCGGTCATGGTGACATCAACATGGCGGTGCGGGCCATGAAGCTTGGCGCGGTAGACTTCATTACCAAGCCTTTCAGCTCGCAGAGCCTGCTGGATCGGCTTCAGGAAGTATTGCGGAAGACCGCGGAGCGCGCCGCGCAAGAGCAGAATGCAAAAGGCGTATCCGCACGGTTCGATGCGCTGACTGCCCGCGAGCGTGAGATCTTCGACTGCATCGTTTCCGGCGAGTCCAACAAGGCGATCGCTTATGACCTTGGGATCAGCGTTCGGACCGTCGAGTCCCATCGCGCGAGCATCATGGAGAAATTGGAGGCGAAGACACTCGTGGACTTGGTGATGCTGTCCGTCAGCCTGAAGGGCGGGAACCAGTGAGGGGACAGGACCGCGGAAATGCG
>CAYNBI010000120.1:4300-9514 GCA_964395315.1 uncultured Chromatiaceae bacterium
CATGAGGACGCTGATCATCGGCCATCCTGGCCAGAGTCGGCACGCCACCCAAGAACCGCGCAAGGCGCTGAATGGATCGGTGTCTCGCGATAGGGATCGAAAGCTGTAGCCACAGAAACCAGGGAGACTGACGTCGATCCGTTCTCCCGCGGAATCTTGCGGGATGAGTTGGTCGTGGGTCTCGCTCGCCTCCCCGGACAGGGCGCGTCTTATCGGAGCGACCGATCGGCGATGCGCGATTCTACATAGGTATCGATAAATAGACGCGGAGGACTTCAAGAATGCCAGTGCAAGCCTCGTACATCGAGCGAATCGGGCGACTGGACGTGGTTTTCGAGGGAAATCTGGACGTGAGTGTCTGGCTGGCCGTGTGCGACGCGTGTAAGACCATGCCCCCGGGCCTGACGTCCTGCATTCTCGATCTGCGTCGCGTCGAGCAGGTTTTCGATTCGGGCTTGGCGTTGTTGCGCATGCTTTACCAACGGCTTAACGAAGCTGGGGTGAACGTGTCGGTGCTCTGCGATCATCCGCATATCCGCAGCCAGATTCCCTTCGTTACGGGTGGAGCTTGGCGCGGGGATTCGCTCGAATGCGACACCGCTTGCTTGAGCCAACCATCGCCCCACGCTAAGAAGACGGGAGGCGTGGATCTCTTACCGGTGTAGAGGCCGGACCGCAGGAGCGTTCGTGTGCCGGCACCAGCCCAGGATCGGCAGTCCTCAAGCGGGGCGTCCAGCTCAGCTTCGCGAGTGATCGGGCATCGCCAGCCCTGCAACGGAGACCGAGCTTGCGCGATTCACTTCTCTTCGGATCGAGTGGTGTCGTGGAGCCGCCGAGGATTGGCTCGCCGAACGGCGGTTTGCCTGACCGTACTACGTGCGGTCCCGGAGGACTCCTGGCGGTGTCAGCGGCCCGGCCAGTGACCTTCGGTGAGGACCACCCCCAGCGAATCCGATCCGGCGGTCCTCCCGGTCAAAATCGGAGTACACCCGCATCGAGCAGCCCGACGAGTATCAGGTAGACGCCTACTACATAGCTCAGGATGTTCGGCCTGATAAGGATCAGGGCGCCGGCGACCAGCGCGATCACTGTCTGGGGACGGATCGCCTGTCCGTAAAGATAACCCAGCAGTCCGAGTGCTCCGATGACCAACAGATAGGTGGCGACGGCATAGTTCAGAACGCGCGGCGCCAGCAGTACGACGACACCCGCGATGATCGCGGCCATGGCCTGGAGCGGCCAGTGCTGAAGCACGGATGGGATGTCCATTCGAGATTTCCTCCTCTGTTCGCGGGGCTGCTAATCGGAGTACAGGGCGATAGGGTGTCGCCGCCAATTGCGAGAGAGATGCGGTGTGCGCGCGATTCGCTTTCCGCCTATACGCGGCATCGAGCGTGAAGCGATTCCGGCCCCCGCCATTTTGCGCCGCAGTGGCGGCCCGTGCACCTCCCTGAACCAAGGGAAGGAGGCAATTATCCCGCATTCATCCCGCGAAACGCCCGTGTTGCGCCAAGGCTCCGCTCATCCTGCCCGGCCGCGCCGCGCTCGATCGGCAAATCTCAGTTCCACGTGCACGCGGGCTGGTCCGCGATGATTTGGTTTCGGCGCGCACCGGCGTCTTCCCCGCCGGCAGCCCGGGCAGGCGGCAAGATCGAGGGATGGTCGGTCGCGATTCGGTTGGCTTCTCCAAGCCCCGGTAGAGACGTCCGCTCCAGTGGCGGACGGATCAACGGCGCCAAGAGGGACGGACGGCCGTGCTTTTGTCGTGAGGGTAGGCGTAACCCGGGTTACAGCTTCAGAGATGCTGAACACGGGATAAGCAGGGCAGGAGCGCTTGTCAGCCGGACCTGACTGATTTCCAGCCAGACCATGCCAGCACCAACCCGCCAAATACGAAGGGCATGGCGATTTCGGAGGGTTGCTCGAGCAGGGCAATCAAACCCATCGTCAAAGAGAGAAGGCCAAGCAAGAAAGCGCCGGCTTGAGAGCAGCTTGCCATGAACTGTATTCCAGGTACCAAATCTTGGGTATCACGATGTCACTCTAACGGGTCCGTCCCAGGAACAACCGTGACCTGCTTCGCGGTATAGCCCGGGGCACCCCCGTCGGAACGTACGCGTTGCAGGCCGGATTCCCCACTGGCCGCGGTTTCCGGGGGCACCGACCCTTACGGCCGATCGCCAGTCCGATCCTGCCCGGGGCGTTGAACGCCCCGGTGACATCGCGTGGACCGGTCGCGGGTGCGCGCAGCGCCCCCTGCGCTCAATGTGTTGTGCGCGCTGGGCCGAGGTCGGATGCCTCATAGTTGCATTGATCGATCAGGGCGCGCAGCGTCCGGGACATCTGCATGCCGGATTCCGGATTGTATGCCTTCCCCGTTCGCCATAGCCTTTCCGCCTCGTCCGCGGAGCTTGGGTATCCTTGCCTGCACATCTCCCAGACCGCCTGCGATCGATAGCTGATCATCGCTCTGCACCTTCCGGGGTGAATCGTCGTGCCCCGTGCACGACGCTCGGTCGATACGGCTCGGACCTCGATTCGAGGTTAGAAGGACCCGAATCTGAGGGAGAGTACGGGGTTCACGTTTCCGACAACGCCGCTATCCCGCTGAACGAGGATGGCACGGCGTTTTGATGTTCGTCACATGCGCTACCGGACAGGCTGGGGCGAGAAGACGCGTCTCGGGCGGGACAGCCACTAGAAACGCGGCGGGAGAGCTTAGGCTGCCGGAAGTCGGCGCTGTGCACACTTGGCCGCGTGTTGTCCAGTCCCGACGGGAGAATCTTGGCCGGCGGCTGCTTCAGGCGAGCAACAGCGGAGCCCCGAGAGGGCCCGCGAGTGCGGACTCCCATCCCCGTCGGGCGAATGCTCGTCCATTGGGAATGGAATCGGACTAGGGTTTGCGGGCGGGAGACTGGAACGAGCGATCTTAGACCGGGGCGGGCCCTGCCTTGTTGCTGTAGCCGTAGCCGTAACCGTAGCTCGGCCCCCGCTGAGGACCCTTTCCGTAGTGCGCACCGTATCCGAACGACGGCGGGGTCGTCGAAGGCGGTGTCGTGCCCGCTGGTCCGGGTCCGGATGTCGAGGTCTGACCAGCGCCTCAGGCTCCCCTGCCACCGCCGATGCCGATCCTGTCGATCCGTTGCCGCGGGTATTCGATCCACCGCTGCCGCCTCCGCTGCCATCTGCGCCACCGCCACCGCCAGAGGCGATGACCGAACTGGTCATGGCGGAAAAGATCATGCCGAGTAGCAGAGTCAAGAACGTGCGCCGTTTCATGATGAACCTCCGGAGCATGTCACGCTGCACTGTAACATGTGCCCCCCACAACCGCCTTGGGCAATAAAAGCACAGCCCGGACATGGAAAAGACATGCTCCTGGGATGGGCTGTGGCGGCCGCGGCGGTGACGACGGTCAGGAGCCGAAATTTACGAGCCGTCGCTTCGTAGCCGTGTGCCTATCGGGTCGCCGCGAGGTCCGGCTGCGCCTGACTGCCAGTTGGCACTGGTGGTAGCAGAAAGGAGATCGCTGCTGCCGCCAGCACGAAGGCGGTCGACCACCACAGGCAGCCGGTGAGCCCCTGCGTCTGGTAGACCCAGCCCGAGAGCACCGTTCCCGTGAGCCGCCCGGCCGCGTTGGCCATGTAGTAGAACCCCACGTTCATGGCCACCTTGTCATGATCCGAGTACGCCAGGATCAGGTACGAGTGCACCGCCGAGTTGATGGCGAACACCGCACCGAACGCAAACAGGCCGACGATCAAGGAGACCGCGGGATCGAGTCCTGCCATCAGCGCCAGTGCGATCCCGGCGGGAAAGACGGCCAGCAGCAACGCCCAGTTGCGCGCGCTTCTGCCCTGGGGGCCGCGTCCGTGGTGGCCCTTGCGCAGTAGGGCGGGGGCGCCCGCCTGGACGAAGCCGTAGCCGATGACCCACAGCGCCAGAAAGCTGCCGACCTGGATGTGGTTCCAGCCTGTGACCGAGGCCAGGAACACCGGCAGCCCCACCACGAACCACACGTCCCGGGAGCCGAAGAGGAAGTAGCGCGCCCCCGACAGGATGTTGATCTCCCGGGTCTTGGAGAAGATCTGCTTGAACTTCGCCTTGGCCTTGGCGGCCCCCAGTCCCATCGGCAGCACCCACCAGGCATACAGATAGACGACGAAGAGCACCGCCGCCATGCCGGCGTTGGCCCAGCGGAAACCCACCAGGTAGAGCAGCAGTCCGCCGAGGAAGAAGCCGACGCCCTTGAGCGTGTTCTTCGAGCCGGTAAGGATGGCCACCCACTTGAAGAGCCGGGTATCGGCGTCCCCTCCCTTGGGCACCACCAGCTTGACGCTCGACTTGGCGCTCATCTTGTTGAGGTCCTTGGCGACGCCGGACAGCGCCATGGCCGTCATGACGTAGCCGACCGAGAGCCAGGAGGGGTCGACCGTCAGCATGCTCAGGGCGAAGACCTGCAGGAAGCCCCCCGTCACCATGGTGCGGTTGAGCCCGATGTGGGAGGCGATCCAGCCGCCCAGTCCGTTGGTGATGATCCCGAACACCTCGTAGAAGAGGAACAGGAAGGCAATCGCCAGCGGGCTGTAGCCCAGGTTGTGGAAGTGCAGCACCACCAGCATGTGGATGGCGCCGTCGGTCAGGGTGAAGGCCCAGTAGGCCCCCGTGACCACCAGATAGGTGCGCAGCCCCTGGTCCATGGCTACATCATCCGGGCGAGCTTGCGCGCCAGCTCCATCATCCGGTTCACGTAGCCCCACTCGTTGTCGTACCAGGCGTAGATCTTCACCTGGGTGCCGTCTATGACCATGGTGGATAGGGCGTCGACGATGGATGAGCGGGGATCTCCCTTGTAGTCGATGGAGACCAAGGGCCGCTCCTCGTAACCGAGGATGCCCTTCAGCTCGCCTTCCGCTGCTTCCTTGAAGTAACCGTTGACCTCCTCGGCGCTGACCGGGCGCGCCGCCTCGAATACGAAATCAGTCAGCGAGGCGTTGAGCAGGGGCACCCGCACCGCGTGCCCGTTTAGCTTGCCCGTGAGCTCCGGGAAGATCTTGGTGATTGCCTTCGCCGAACCGGTCGAGGTTGGAATCAGGGACTCGCCGCAGGCGCGCGCCCGGCGCAGGTCTTTGTGACCCTTGTCGACGATGGTCTGGGTATTGGTGATGTCGTGGATGGTGGTCATGCAGCCGTGGACGATGCCGATCCGCTCGT
>CAYNBI010000121.1:0-9147 GCA_964395315.1 uncultured Chromatiaceae bacterium
CTGATCGACGACTGGCCTGCCTTCGCGCAGGCCATGGACAGACCGCTCGCGCCCTGCATCTGGGCGAATCCGACGCGCATCGATGCGGACGGGCTCGCGGAACTGCTGGCGGAAGAGGGCGTAGAGACCGGCGCACTCACGGGATTGCCGGATTCCCTGGTGCTGCCCGAGGGTTTCCGCGGCGGCCAGCATTGGTGGTATCGCGCCGGCCTTGCGCATGCGCAGGAGGCCGTGTCCCAGGTGCCCGCGAGCCTGATGGGTCTCGCTCCCGGACAGCGCGTACTGGACATGTGCGCCGCCCCCGGCGGCAAGACCGCGCAGATCGCCTTTTCGATGCGAAATCGCGGCACCCTGATCGCGAACGATTTCTCCACCGACCGTATCAGCGCGCTGCAGGGCAACCTGGACCGGCTGGGCGTGGTCAATGTCTCCACCACCTGTCAGGACGCCGGCAACTGGCCCTTGGAGGCGGGGCAGTTCGACCGCGTGCTGCTCGATGCCCCGTGTTCCAGCGAGGGAACGCTGCGGCGCAATCCCGACCTGGTGGCGAGACTCGGGCCGGACCTTTCCGATCGCCTCGCTGCCCGACAGCGGGCCATGCTGCGCAAGGCGCTCCAGGTGTGCCGCCCCGGCGGAAGGGTTGTCTATTCCACCTGCACCCTGGCCCCCGAAGAGAACGAGCTGGTGGTGCGCGACATCCTGCGCGAATGCGACGGGCGGGCGCGTCTCTTGCCGGCCGGGGTTGCAGGTTTTCGCACCGGCCCGGGTGTCACCCGCTGGGCAGGCGAGGATCTGGGGCCTGAGTTGGGACGCTGCGTTCGATTCTGGCCTCACCACAACGACACCGGCGGCTTCTTCATCGCGGTTCTGGAAAAGGTCGCGGACGGCTCGTCAGCCCTGGAGGCCGAATCCGCCGTGCTGACCGCCGAGCCCGATCCCGGCTGGATCGAAGGCCTGAGCGAGCGCTATGGCTTGCCGCATCAGCTGTGGCAGCGCTTTGCCATCCACCGTCAGACCCGTCGCGGACTCCATCTCACCGCCGCCGACCATGCCCGGCCACGGGTTCCGGCCGCGGAGGCTGCCGGCCTCTTCGTGCTGCGCACCGACATCCGTCGGCCCAAGCTCAGCACGGCCGGGGCCATGTTGCTCGGTTCCTATGCCACCCGCGGCCGGGTCGAGCTGACGCTGGTGCAGCGAGAAGCCTACCTCCGACGCCAGGACGTCCAACTCGCTCGCGGCCAGAGCGATGGGCTCCGTTGGGGGCAGGTCATCGTTACATACAGGGGCTATCCGCTGGGTATCGCCGTTTACCATCGATCTGGAAACCTGGAGAGCCTGTTTCCGCGTCACTGGAGCGGCTGTGGCTGAGGGCAGTTTTTCAGAAGTTTACGCTTGAAAGTAGCGTCATATCCCTGTGCCGCGGGAGGCGCCGAATGGATCGGCGTCTCCCGGGCGCCGGCCGAGGATCAGGGCGCGGGTCGATCGGGTGTCGGTTTGAGCGTCAGGACACCGATCTCGTCTCCGGGGTCTGGCCCGAACCAGAGCCAGGGGTGGTAATGCCCGGCGCGCCAGTCTTCGAGCTGGTCGTCCCGGTACCTGGAGAA
This sequence comes from uncultured Chromatiaceae bacterium, assembly GCA_964395315.1. Lineage (GTDB taxonomy): Bacteria > Pseudomonadota > Gammaproteobacteria > Chromatiales > Chromatiaceae > CAVORB01. The sequence goes on from CAYNBI010000121.1 coordinate 1,605, forward strand.
GCGGTGGCCGGATTGGCCGAGGGTGAGCGTGCCCTCGGTCTGGGTCCAGTCGGCCGGGGCGTAGACCACGCGCAGAGTGGGGATGAACCGGGCCGTGCCGGGGTCGTCGGGCGAGGTCTTCAAGGTGTTGATGGTGTGCGTGTCGCCGCCCATCGGCAGCGGGCCGAGACCGAAGAAGTCACCAAGCAAGGGCGTACGGTCGAAGGCGTGCGGAAAGCTCAGGTGGCGCAGGCGATCCAGGCGCTGCTTGCCCAGCTCCGGCTGCGTCTCGTCGAGTACTGATTTGGCGCGGCGCAGGGCGCGCGCCCAGACGTGGGCGGGGCCCTCGGCCTCGGCGGTGTCCACGTTATCCCAGAAGCTGGACCTCCCCGAGTACAGCGCTGCCTCGAGGGCGTTGTAGCTCAGGAGGGCGACGGAGAGCAGGGCGGGCAGGTCTTCCCCCAGCTCATCGCCGAACAGCTCCTCGAACAGGGACTGCCTGATCAGCACGAATAGGGCCGCCGCCCGGCTTTCCGGCTCGAAGTCGCCTTCCCAAGTCATCAGATACTCGTCGGCGATGCGCCTGGCCTCCGGATCGATGAGGCGGATATCCGGCGCGACCCGGCCCAGGGACTCCTTGAACCGTCTTGCCTCGAGGCTCACGTGGTCGAGTTGCATGTCGGTCATGTCGCGGGGGGTGAGCGCGATCCGCTGACCGATCAATTCCTCGATGCGCCTGGCGCGAAAGGGCGCCATCCATGCGTGTCCCAGGCTGGGTCGGAAGTCCTCCGGAACCGTGCGGTTGTTGGCGGTGATCAGGGCGAACCCCCGGGGGTTGGCAATGCCCGGATTGTCCGTCTGGGGGACATAACCTTCCCAGCCGTAGCCGGGTTCCCATCCGGGCGATGGAAAGACCCCGGATCCGCGACCGCGCCGCGGGAGTGCGCCCGTCACCTGCCAGGCGATTCCGCCGTTGCGGTGCGCCGCCATCAGGTTGAAGGAGGCTCGCTTGAGCTCCAGGGATGCCGCGCGGGCCTCCTCCAGGGTGGACGCCGTGTTCAGCCCGAAGACCCCGGCGAGCGCCCTCTCGGGGATATCCGAGTTCCAGCGTAGGGCGAGCAGGTGGCCGGTATCCACCGGCTCCAGGTCCATGAGCGTTCCCGTATTGGCACCCAGAACCTCGTTGAGAATGACCCCGTGGCCGGTGCTGCGCACGGTCAGCTGGTGTGGTTCTTCATGGCCGCGGACGGCGATCTCCTCCTGGCGCGAGACGATGGCCTCCTCGGCGCCGCCCGGACGCGCCACCCGATCGCCGTCCGGGGTCGGGCGCTCGACGAAGAGGTCCTGGGTGTCCGCCATGACCGTGGTCAGGCCCCATGCCAGGTCGTCGTTGTGGCCGATGAGGACCAGGGGGACGCCGGGGAGCGCCACGCCCGCGGCGTGAAACCCGGGTGCCCGCATCTCGAGCTCGTACCAGATTCCGGGCAGGGTCGGTGCGAGATGGGTGTCGTTTGCCAGTAACGCGCCGCCGTCTGCAGTACGCTCGCCGGTCACCGCCCAGGCATTGCTTGCGGCTCCGGGAGTGGGAAGGCCGAAGCTGGCGGGGAGCGCGAGCAGGCCCTCAATGCCGGTGGCGGATGCGGCGGTGAAGGAGGGGAGATCCGCCGCGTCGTCCGGGGCGGGAATGCCCTCGTCACTCGGGAAGAGCTCCGCCGCGCGTTCGTTTCCGACACGCGCGGCGAGGCGCAGAAACACCAATTCCGAACGCAGGTTGAAGGACAGGGTCCAGGCCAGGTACTCACCGATGACTAGGCTGTCCTCGGGGGTCCAGGGCGCTGGCTGGAAGCTGGCGATCAGATACTCCAGCGGCAGCCGGCCGGCCGCCCGTTCCTGGTAGGCGTTCACGCCTGCCGCGTATGCCTCGAGCATCTCCCGGTGGGGCCCATCCAGGGCATCAAGCCCCTCCCGAGCGGCCTTCGCCAGCCCGATGGTGCGGAAGAAGCGGTCCGCCTGGAGCGCCTCTTCGCCGAGCACCTCCGCCAGGCGCCCGGTGGCGAGCCGGCGCAACAGGTCCATCTGCCACATGCGCTCCGAGGCCACCACGTAGCCCTGCGCGAACAACAGGTCCCGCAGGCTTTCCGCCTCGATGCTCGGGACCGCATGGGCCCCGTACCGCACGGTGATCGGCGCCGCCGGCCCCGCGAGCAAGATTTCCCCGGCGTAATGGGGCTCTGCGCGCTTGGCCGCCCAGAACAGAAGGGCGCCTCCGATGGCGACGACGAGCAGCGCGGCGAGACCGAGGAACAGGGTGCGGCGGACCATCATGGCTCCGGAAACGGAACTGCGGGCAGTCCAGGGAAACAAAAAGCGGTGCGGTTGTCCACCGACGCGGGAAGGGGGTCGGCTTGCCTGCTCAGCCGTGGTAAATGTCCCGGTACGCGGCGTAGACGGCGGCCATCAGAATCGGCCACACCACGAGCAGACCGAGCCCGAAGGGCACTGCGCCCAGGAAGGCCATCGCCAGGGCGATCACGCCGTACAGCAGGAACGGCAGGACGTTGATCAGGCAGCCGGCGAAGCTCAGCCGCATCGCTTCCGCTGGCCGCAGGCCGTCGAGCACGACGAGGGCCGGGGCGAAGAGGACCGCCATGATCAGGGGCACGAACAGCAGGGACGCGACCAGGACCGTGGCCAGCACCCAGGGTCCGACCAGCTCGAACAGGGCTTCGGCATCCTGCATCCGCGCCAGCTCCGGCTCGGTCGCGGACATCAACGGCGCCATGGCGGTTGCCAGCATGATCGCCGCGACGACGGCCACAAGGACCGTGCCCGCGAGGTAGAGCACGCCGATCAGGGCGAGCGGGCCGGCGTTGGCGGAGAAACCGGCGAACAGGTGCTCGACGCGCAGCGCGCGCCCCTGGTCCTGTTCATGGGCCCCAAGCATCACGCCGCCGGCCAGGATCGGGCTGAGAATCGTGACGACGACGCCGGCGACGAAGGGGATCAGGCCGACGGCGATCGACAGGGCGGCGAAGATGACGGTGATCAGGACCCAGGCCAAGGCGCCCGTCCTGAAATGCCAAAACCCACGCGCGACCCAGCTCAGACCGTGCGCGGCTGGGACCTTTCTCGGCCCGGCCGTGGCGTCACGGGCCATCCCGCAATCCAGGCATTCGCCGTCGGTCATCCGCGCTGAGCCGCAGGGCGGGGATCGTTCCGGCTGCTGTGCCACGCCAAGCCCGTTCGCTTCCGCGTCCGCCGGGCCGAGCGGCTCGGCTGGTTCGACCGCGACCGCCAGGCCGGCCCGTTCAAGCGCGGAGCGGTACTGCTCGGCGGCGGTGGCGTCGATGTCGCGTTTGAGCACGCGCCGCTCTCCGCCCGACAGCAGCTCGCGGGCCCTGGCCTGCGGGACACCGAACAGGGACTGCAGACGCCCGGCGGCGTCCTCCGCCTTGGTATCCCCGATCAGCTCTCCGAAGAACACGATCTGGAAGCGGTCGTCCATCTTTGTGATACCTGTTTGCCGAGATGTGAGTTGGTTGCGCGAACCCGGTAATTGTAAAGGGTCACCAACACCGAACGATCGGATCCGCGCGCCTGGCCGGCAATGCTCCTGTCTTCGCGACGCCTGCGCCGTTATATTTTGCAGTTCAGCCAAACTCAGGCCCCGGCAGCCCCCAGCGGCGACCTCCTAGATCATGCATCAGGCCAGTGTCCGAATCTTTGTGTCCTCGCCCGCGGACGTGGAACACGAACGAGCAATCGTAAAGGATGTCATCGAGCGCCTGAGCCAGGATTTCCTGCCCTACTTCAGGATCGAGCCGGTGCTCTGGGAGCAGGAGGCATTGACTGCCGACAGAACCTTCCAGGCTGGACTGGTGCGGCCCGCGGACTGCCACATCGTCCTGGTGGTGCTCTGGACCCGGCTGGGCTTTCCGCTCCCCGAGGAGCCCTACGCGGGCATGACCGGCACCGAGTGGGAGTTCTTCGACGCCGTGGAGGGTCCCGCGAGCAGCGAACGGCCAGAAGTCCTGGTCTACAAGAAGACCAACCCGAAGCTGGTGGACATTACCAATCCGCAAGCGACGCTCGAGGCCATCGACGAGCGCAAGCGGCTGGAGGAGTTCTTTCAGCACAACTTCTTCAATCCCGACGGGTCATTCAAGCGCGCCTTCCGCACCTTCGACAGCGACGCGGCCTTCAGCAATCTGGTCGAGGTGCAGCTGCGCAAGCTGCTCAATCGCCGGGTTTTTGTCGAAAAGCGCGGGTCTGGCGCGCGGGATTGGGTGGGCAGCCCCTTCCGCGCGGATCGGCCCTACGAATTCGCAGACGAGCGGGTGTTTACCGGGCGTGAGAGCGAGACGCGCGATCTCATCGGCCGCCTGGAGGCGCTGGCGGAGACGGGTCGCGGATTCCTGCTCGTCAGCGGGCCCAGCGGATGCGGCAAGTCTTCCCTGATTCGGGCGGGTCTCCTGCCGCGCCTGACGCGCCCGTATCAGATCGCGGGCGTGGCCGGTTGCCGCTGGTGCCTGACGGCGCCGGACGCCGAACCGGGCGATCCGCTCGCTGCCCTCGCCGAGGCCTTGTGCGCCAAGGATGTGCTGGGTGATCTGCTCTCGGCGATCGGGGTCGATGCCGGTCTACTGCGCCGCACGCTTGCCGATGAGCCGGACCTGGCCGCCGCGCAGATCACGGCCTCGCTGAACGGCCTGGCCGGCGCGCTGCGGGCCGAGGGCGGGGAGGAGGGTCCCGCCGTTCGTCTCGTCCTTGTCGTCGATCCGCTCGAGGGTCTGCTGACCGAAGACATGCCGCCGCTGCAGCGGGAGCGCTACCACAAGGCGCTGACGGCACTGGCCGCGAACGGCTCGGCCTGGGTGGTGGCGGTGCTGCGTTCCGCATACCTGAACGATATACCCCTTCTCGGCGACCTGGGCAGCCTCGCCGCCGGTCCCGGCTGGATGGCGTTGGACGCGCCACCGGCGGTCCGGATCAGGCAGGTAGTCGAAATCCCCGCCTTGGTCGCCGGTATCCAGTACGAGTCCGAGGGTACCCACGGCGTGGTCGAAACCCTCGAGACCGAGGCGAATCGCCTGCACCTCTGGCCGCCCCTGCTCGAGGGAACGCTCGACGCGCTCTACCGCGACAGCCTGGAAAGCCGTGATGGCGAAATGGCGGAACAGCGCGCCGATCGCCCGCGCCCCGGGTACCTGACGCTGCGGGCGCTGACGGCCTCGGGTGGACTCGCCGGTGAGGCCGTTCGCCGCGCGGAGCGGGTTTGGGAGCAGCTGGATACGGCCGCGCGCGAAGCCCTGCCCATGCTCTGCAGGGCGGTGATAACCCTGGACAAGGGTACGGGGCCCTCCGCACGCGTTGCAGATCTGACCACCCTTGAGTCGATTCCCAACTGCCGGCGCCTGGTGCACGCGTTGATCCAGGCGCGCCTGCTCGTGAGCGATGCCGTCCCCGATCCCAATCTACAGCTGGCGTGTCCGCGGCTCGACTTGAGCTTTCGCGGCTTGCTGGCGCGCGCGTTGCGGGCCACCGCCGCCAAGAGGTTACTGCGCGTTTCGGGCCGACAGGGCAGCGCCATGCAGCCCGTTGAGGCAGACGATTCCGGGGATTCCGGCGCCGAGGCCCGCGTCGAAACGGATTGGCGTAGCTACTTCCCCACCATCGCCCTGACCCACCCAATTCTGCTCGAGCGATGGGGGCCGGTTCGGGACTGGCTTGCGCGCGAACAGAACCGGGACGCATTGCGCCGCCGCTACCAGATCACGAGGCAGGCGCGACTGTGGAAGCGCACGGACTGCAATCTGGATTACCTGCTGAGCGATAGCGCTTACGCGGCCGCCGTGGCATTCGCTTCGAATTATCCCGCAGAGCTCGAACCCCTGGAGGAGGAGTTTCTCGCCTGTTCCAAGGACTATCTGCGCCTCCAGCGCCGCCGCCACAGCCTGGTTCGCGTCACCGGCGTCACCCTCGCCGGGTTGCTGCTGCTTGCCTCGGGCACGGCCTTCTGGGCGTGGGGCGCCTCGCGCACGGCCACCGTGCATCTGCACCGCAGTCTGCTCAACGAGGCGAACCTCGCTATTTCGAGAGGTAACACGCCGATGGCGGTGGCGATCGGGCTCGACGCCGGTCCATACCTGCCGCTGGCGGCGCTCGATGTGCTCAGCCGCGCCTTTACCACCAACCGGCTGGTTGCCATGGCGCAACCGCCCGTGGTGGAAGGCCAGCTGCATGTGCCGCCGGCCTTTCGCGAGGACGGCGAACGGCTCGCCACCTTTGCGCCCGGGCAGGGCGGCAAGCTGTGGCGGCTCGATGCCGGGCGTTTCGTGCCGGAGCAGGTGATCGCCGGCCCGCAACTGGACGTACGCGGCTTGGTGTTTGCTGGCCGGGGGCTTGAATCCGCGGTCTTCGCCATTGGCCCGCCTGGCGTGTGGCGTCTGCCCGTGCCCGTGGAGGGGACGCCGGCCGCGACTTACGCTTGCCCCGGGCTCGCAGGCCCGAGCGCCGTGGCCGTGGATGCGGCAGGGCGCTATCTCGCCTTCGCCCGGGAAACCGCGCCACGGCGCGTCGGCGTGTGCGTTTTGGATCTCGACAATCCGGACTCCCCGCCACTGGACGTGCCGATGGAAGACGGGGAGATCCGCAGCCTCGCCTTCTCGCCCGATGGCGATCGGTTGCTGACGGCTTCGCGGGAGGGACGCGCTCGCATGCTGGATACGCGCGACGGGCAGGTGTTGCTCGCCCTGCCGCAGGAAGGCCCGCTGCGGCGGCCTTTCAATCGCGCCGTCTTCGACGGCGCGGGAGAGCGTATCGCCATCGCTGCGGCGGACGAGCGGGTTCGCGTGTACGACGTCGATGGGGAGCTGTTGCGGGAGCTGTTCCAGACCAGAAGCGCCGATCGCGTCGTCGACGTGCACAAGACCGCGGTGCGAGACGTCGCCTTTGGTCCGCAGGGACGTTACCTGGTCGCCGTGGACGATGCCGGCCAGGTGGTACGCTGGGATCTCTCGGAAGACGCGTCGGCGACCGTGATCGGCCAGCATGAGCTCAGCGTCGAGCACGCGGTCCTCCAGCCGCCCGCCCGGCGTGGTGACTCGGCACTCGTGCTCACCGCCTCGCTCGACAAGACGGCTCGCCTGTGGGACTTCGACAGCGGCAGGGAGCTGGCGGAGTTCAGCCACAATGCCGCCGTATCCGACGCCCGCTTCAGCGCCGACGGGAGCCGTGTCCTGACCCGATCCGATCTCGATGGGTCGGCCCGCCTCTGGAGCGTCGCGCCCCTGTCCCGGGTCATGCACGCGCTGCCGCACGATGATCATGTCTGGCATCTGGACATGATTTCTGCGCCAGACGACGGGGGGGAGGGGCGCGACATCCTGTGGCTCGCGACCGGAAGCTTCTCAGGCAGCGTCAAGGTATGGAGCTACGATCGCGGATCACCTGATGCGGTGCCGGAGCTTCTCTGGGATCTCCCCGGCCACGAGGACAAGGTGCGGCGGGTTGGGTTCTCGCCGTCCGGGCGGCTTCTGGCCAGCGCGGCCTATGACGGAACGGT
>CAYNBI010000122.1:0-9088 GCA_964395315.1 uncultured Chromatiaceae bacterium
GGTAGATGTAGTCGATGGCGTCGTCCGCCATGCCGGTGATCAGGTTCCAGTCCGGCTTGCCATCGAAGGGATAGATCTGGGTCGTGTTGCGGAACAGATTGGGCTGCCACTGGTTGGCGTCGCCGCCGACGAAGCCGTAGAAGTACTGGAACCCCATGCCCGTCGGCCACTGATCGAAGGGCCCGGCCTGGCTGGCGGCGAAGGCCGGGGTGTTGTGGTCCTTGCCGAACCAGGCGGTGTTGTAGCCGTTCTCGAGCAGGATGCGGCCGATGGTGGCCTTGTCCTCGGCGATGATGCTGTTGTAGCCGGGGAAGCCCGTGGATTGCTCGGAGATCACCCCGAAGCCCACCGAGTGGTGGTTGCGCCCGGTGATCAGCGCGGCGCGGGTCGGCGAGCACAGCGCCGTGGAGAAGACCCGGTTGTAGCGCAGACCCTCGTTCGCGATGCGATCCATGGTCGGGGTCGGGATCACGCCGCCGAAGGTGCTGGGTACGCCGAAACCCGCGTCGTCAGTGATGATGAGCAGCACGTTTGGCGCCTGCTTGGGCGGCACGATCCGCGGCGCCCACCAGGGCGTCGACTGCAGGGCATCGTGTTTGATCACGCCGCCGAACTCGGGCTCGGGGGCGGGCAACTGCTTGCCGCTGATGGTGGTCGTGGCGCTGGGCGAGCCCAGGATGCCCGTGACCTGCGGAGCGTTGGCCGTTTCGGCCCCGGCACTCCCGGCGGATAGACATGCCATGAGCGCGAGGACGCCCGTGAGACGTCGCCGCACAGGCGGTTGCGAGGACTGGGAGTCTTGGTGCATCGTTTCTGCTCTCCTCTGTGTGATGGATGTTGTTGGTGGTTGCTCATCAGAAAGCCCTGTCAGGGCGCGAGACCGAGCGCGTCGGCGCACGCATAGTATCTGCCGCTGCATTCTGCGAGCGTCGGGTTGGAACGTCCCCGACCCAGGGATCCGTCGACGGATCATCGGCCCACCCGATCCAGGTGATCGAACAGCCTGAGCGTCCATGAGCCGATCTGGTCGCTCTCTGAAGGAGCATGGGTCCAGGGATCCGGGCTGCGCCCGAGCCGGAGGCCAGCCTCGTAGACACGGCGCATCTCCGCCGGATCGAACGCCAAGGGTTTCCCGCTGACGGATAGCCCCTGGGGAATCGCCACCAGGTTGAAGCCAAAGTCGTGGAGCCGCGCCCCGGCGTAAGCCAGCGCCAGGGTCGTGTGCATGCGGCCGGTCAGGGCAGCGCTGACCGCATGACCGGCGATACCCGGCAAATGGTACGGAACCGCGGCTGGAGGCCGCTCGGCGCTGCCGTTCTCGATCACGTACACCTCCCCGCGGTGGCCCTTGATCTTGCCCTTGGCGCCACCGCCCCCGAGCAGCCCCATGATCAGCAGGTTCTCCAGCACCGCGGCGTCGGCGAACAGGTGGCCCGCGATCTCCACGGGTGGGAACAGGACCGGGGGCGAGGCCGCAGCGCGCAGGACCTTGCGGTACAGGTCCAACCCCTCCTCTCCCCCGCGCTTCGCGATCTCGCCCAGGGAGAAGACCCAGACCTGATTGTGGTCCAGGTTCGTCGCGGCGACGAACAGACGTCGCCCGAGGTCGTGCCTTGCCGCCACGCGCGCCAGGACCTCGGGGGTGATGGTGCGCGCGATCAGCCGTTCCATCGGGTCGGTTCGATGCAGCGCCGGTCCGCCGAGCACACCGCCCAGATAGTCTGGACGATAGATGTCGCCGCGACTAATCCGAGTATAGAGCCCGGAAAGCACCTGGTCGTCCGCCGGGGTCCCCAGAAAGGCGTGGGTGGCAAGCAGCGCCCCGGTGCTCACGCCGGTGACCAGATCCAGCTCGGGGCGCTCACCGCTCTCGCTCCAGCCCGCAAGGAAGCCGGCGCCGAAGGCGCCATACTGGCCGCCGCCGGAAAGCTCCAGAATCTGCAGCGGACGACCTAGCTGACGCTCCATGGATCCGACCAGGCCATAGCGCGCGATAAGCGGATCGACCCGATCGGGTGCCAGGGGACGCGCGCCGGTCGTGAGAAAGGCCCCGACGGGTACCGCGGCTGAAAGCTCGCGCGGAGTGGATGCGCAAGCGCCGAGCATCAGGCCCGCCAAGGTCGCGCACAGCAGCGTGCGGAAACGAGGCGCACCAAGCTGACGCTCCTCCGTCGACATCCTGCTCAACTCGCGCGATGACACCATGCCGCCGCGGGTATCAACGCCCGTGGACGCGGTCGAGCCATTGGCGCAGCTCTTGCGCCCAACCGTCGAATGCCTGCTGCGCGTATGCCCAGGTGGAGTAGGCCTTGAGGTAATCGCTGATGCCGGTAGTTACGGCCCCCGTGACGCCCTCGCTCGTGTCGACCACGTATTTGCGCCCGACCTCGGTGTCGGCGTACTCGGCGACCACGCGGCCAGACTCCGCGTCGACCAGCTCCCCGGCGATTCCGGTTCGCCCGAGATAGGGTGCCTGGCCCAGTTGCTCGCCGGATGCCGCGCCCGAGGCCAGATCGAGCACGGTGGCATAGGGGATGACGAGGGCCGCCACGCTGTACTCGGTCTTGGTCGGAACCAGGTCGGTGATTGCGATGCGCACACGCAGCACGCCCGGTCCTGGCTTGGTAACGATTCGATACGCGGGCGTCAAGGCCTTGACGATCGCCTCGTGTAATTGATCGGTGAGGGCCTTGAGCTCCGTGGGGTCCACGGTCTTGTGCGCGGCGTCATCGGCGAGGCGCAACTGGATGCGCTCGATCAGGAAACTGTCATAGCGGGCGAGGTCGGCGTCCGGGTCCACCCACACCAAGGCACCGCTCCCGCCGGGCTGGGGAGCAAGGCGCTCCGGATGACTCAGAAACTCTCGATACGCTGCCGAAGGGCCGCCCCCGTCCGCGGCGATCGCGGAGGGCAACATGCAGCTCGTAAGGGTCAGGATCGCGAACGCTTGAAACCACGCAGGAACCATTAGAACTCCTCGGAAAGATCGGCTGAGTGTTCGGGTGATTGGATCTAAGTCCCAGGTCGTGATCGGCGCACATTGCGGTCAACCTGGAGCCGGGTCACGAGCCGCTTGCAAGGCAGCGCCCTTCGGGCTGCAACCCGAGCGCGCTCGCGACGCCCCGGAGTATGCGCTTTTCGCAACCCTGGGCCTTGGCATTTCGCGACAATCTCGCGCTGCTTCAGACATCGGAACGAAGTCGGGTGGTGGCGGGCGGGACGCTGGTCTCCGCCCTGCGGGATACCGGGATCAGGCGCCGGTGTTGGCCTCGCGCCAGGCAGACGGCGTGGTGCCCGACCAACGGCGGAAGGCGCGGTCGAAGCAGGCGGGATCCGAGTAGTCCAGCGCGGCGGCCACCTGCGCCACCGGGATACGGGTGTCGCGCAGCAGTTGACGAGCAACCTCGTAGCGCGTCTCGTCGATCAGCGCCTTGAAGGTGGTGCCCTGAGCGCGCAGGCGGCGATTGAGCGTGCGCCGGTGGATCGCGAACAGATCCGCCACCCGCTCGAGGCAGGTATCCCCCTGACAGGCGCCACCGATCAGCATGCGCCGCAGCACCCTTCTCAGCTGGGTGGCCAGATCACCGGCGCCCTTGGCCTCCAGCGCCTCGATCTCCCGCATGATCTCCTGATGCACCAGGGCATCGGCACCGCGCAGAGGGCGTTCGAGCCAGGCAGCGGGGAACAACACGCCCGGGTACTCCTCACCAAAGAGCACGCGTGTGCGGAGGACACGCCGGTACGGCTCGATGTCCCTCGGACGCGCGCGATGCAGGCGCACCTCGCTGGGCTCCGCGCCAGAACCGGCCAGCGCCTTGACGACGTTGCGGGTGATCGTAACCGCGAGGTCGTAAATCTGCTCGGTGCCGGGGACGTCGGGCTGACAGATCCTGTAGCCGACCATCGCCCTGTCGCCGCTCACCCACAGGGCGGGAACGGCGCCCTGATCGTGCAGATGCAGGTACAGGATGGCGTTGCGCAGGGCGCCGCCGACGTCCGCGGCATGTTGGGCGAGTCGCCCCACAACGCCGAGCACGTCCAAACCGACGTTCTCCCCGAGCAGTATCCCCAGGTGCTCACAGCCGGTGCTGGCCGCGCACAGCGCGAGAAAGCGTCCCGCGTCCGCAAAGGGGACGATATTCTCCGGATCATCGAACAGGGCGCTGTCGAGCCCCGACTCGGCGATCACCCGGTACGGGTCGATGCCCATATCCGACAGCAGCGGAACTGCCCCAAGGAGCGGGGCGATCCGCACGGTACCCTCCTCGACGATGGCGAGACCGGCTGGAGCGCGGCTGCTCGCCGGAAAAGAAGTCATGTGCGTCGCTCCTGAGGGTTCCCGCTGCCCAACTGATTGCGTAGTCAGCGGATCACGTGCTGTCAAGGAGCTGGCAGGATACCCGCAAACAGCTCCGGCGTTCGACCATCCCGCCAGACCTCAGTCCGGGAAATGGTCGAAACCTGTCCTCGCGGTCCGCCAGGCTCTACCGTCGGCGAGCAGGAAGTCGGCTCGAGTCCCGGGGACGATACGCCCGATGACCCGCACAGGGCAACGGCCGGCCTTCGCGATCCGGTCAAGCTCGCCCAGCCGGTCCCGAGGCAGCGTAAAGCAGAGCTCGTAGTCATCGCCGCAAGCCAAGGGCAGGTCCCAGTCGCCGTCCTCGGCCAAGACCCTTGCCACCTCGGGCGACAGCGGCAGGGAATCGAGCTCGATCTCCGCACCTACCCCGCTCTGCTCGAGGACGTGTCCGAGATCCGCCGCGAGCCCGTCGGAGACGTCGATTGCAGCGGTCGCTACCCCGCGCAGCGCAAGGCCCAGACCAATGCGCGGTGAGGGCCGCTCGAGCCGGCGGCGCAGGTACTCCGACACCGGTCTGCCCGCCTGCAGCCCGCGCAGGGCGAGGCCCGCGTCCCCCAGGGTGCCGCTGACGCAGACGAGGTCGCCCGGCCCGGCACCGCCGCGGGTAATGCCGCGTCCTTGGGGGACGAAACCGTGCACCTGCACCGAAATGGTCAGCGGGCCCCGGGTCGTATCGCCGCCGACGAGCGCGACGCCGGTGTTCGCCGCGAGCCCCGAGAAGCCTCTGGCGAAACCGCAGATCCAGTCCACCTCGGCCCGCGGCAGGGTGAGCGCCAGGGTTGCCCAGGCGGGCTCTGCCCCCATGGAAGCCAGATCGCTCAGTCCCACCGCCAGGCACTTGTGGCCGAGCCCGGCGGAATCGCAGTCACCGAGAAAATGGACCCCCGCCACCAGGGTGTCGATGCTCACGGCGAGCTCCGACCCGGGCGGCACGCGTAGCAGCGCGCAGTCGTCGCCAACGCCGATGGTGACGTCCTCGCGCGGCGATCCGGCGGCGGAGAAGAAACGGCGAATCAGATCGAATTCAGACAAGGACGCGGGAATCAGGACCGGCCGGGCTTCGCGCCGGCGCCTTTGCCGCCCGCCAGCTCCGCCGCACGCACCTCGCGGGCGAGCCGGTCCAGGACGCCGTTGACGTAGCGATGCCCTTGCTCCGCGCCAAGCAGCTTGGCGAGATCCACCGCCTCGTTGATGACGGCCCGTGCCGGAACCTGGGGACAGTACAGAAGCTCGTAGGCGCCGACGCGCAGGATCGCCCGCTCCACCGGATCGACGCGGGCGATGGGCCGGTCCAGGGCGGGGCGCAGGCGCTCGTCCAGCTCCTCCTGGTGTTCGGGAACGCCGTTCAGCAGCTCATCGAAGAACGCGCGGTCGTAGGCCGTTGCCAAGGCATCGGCGGCGATGCCCTCCTCCCCCACGTCCGCGAGGGACTCCGCGACCTCGGCAATCCAGGCCGGATCCTCGAAGAAATGGCGGCCGATGTCCGCCGGGTCATGGCCGGTCAGCTGCCATTGATAGACGGCCAGAACGGCGTACCGGCGGGCCTGGCTGCGGCGTCCACGCATGTCAGGCGAGCTGGCGCAGCAGGTCCACCATCTCGATGGCGGACATCGCGGCCTCGGCACCCTTGTTGCCGGCCTTGGTGCCCGCGCGCTCGATGGCCTGCTCGATGGTGTCCACCGTGAGCACGCCGAAGGCGACGGGAATGCCATGCTGGAGGCTAGCGTGGGCCATGCCCTTGACGCACTCCCCGGCCACGTACTCGAAATGGGGCGTGCCGCCGCGGATCACGGCGCCAATGGCGACGATGGCGTCGTAGCCGCCCCCGGCGGCGATGCGCTCGACGGCGAGCGGCAGCTCCCAGGCACCAGGCACGCGCACAACGGCGAGATCGCCGTCCTCGGCACCGTGCCGCTTGAGCGCATCAATGGCGCCGGAGAGGAGACTCTCCACCACGAAGCTGTTGAAACGCGACACCACCAGGCAGAAACGGGCATTGTTGACGCGCAACGCGCCCTCGATGGTCTTGACGGTCATGTGTGCGGGTCTCCTCTGAATTGGAAAGCGGCGTGGATCAATGCGTGTCGCCGCCCACGTATTCGACGACCTCCAGGTCGAAACCGGAGATGCCGTGCATGGCCTTCGGCGCGCTCATCACCCGCATCTTGCGCACCCCGAGGTCGGAAAGGATCTGGGCGCCGATGCCGTAGGTGCGCAGCTCGCTTCGGTCCTGTCGACGCACGGGGATTCGGTCCTCCGCGTCGTGCAGATCGAAGTCCTTGAGCTTGACCAGGATGTCCTCCACCCGGTCGCGGTTGCGCAGCACCACGATGGCGCCCTCCCCCTCCGCCGCGATCTGGCGCATGACGTCCCGCAGCGGCCAGCCGCAGCCGCTGTGCCGGGTGCCGAACAGATCGCACAGGCTGTTCTGCAGGTGCACGCGCACCAGGGTGGGACGCTCCGGCGAGATCTCGCCCAGCGTCAGGGCCAGATGCAGATCGTTGTCGATGGTGTCACGGTAGGCGGCGATCTTGAAATCGCCGAACTCGGTTGGCAGCTCGCACTCGCACTCCCGCTGCACCGCCTTCTCGTGACGCACACGATAGTGGATCAGGTCGGCGATGGTTCCGACCTTCAGACCGTGCGCCTCGGCGAAGGCCTCGAGGTCCGGCCGCCGCGCCATGGAGCCATCCTCGTTGAGGATCTCGACGATGACCGCGGCCGGCTCCAGGCCCGCGAGACGTGCGAGGTCGCAGCCGGCCTCCGTGTGTCCCGCCCGCACCAGCACCCCGCCCGGCTGGGCCATCAGGGGGAAGATGTGGCCGGGCTGAACCAGGTCCCGAGGCTGGGCGTCCGGGGCCACCGCGGCCCGCACCGTGGTGGCGCGATCGGCGGCGGAGATGCCCGTGGTCACGCCCTCCGCCGCCTCGACCGAGACGGTAAAGGCGGTGGAGTGGGCCGCCGTGTTGTCGTTCACCATGAGCGGCAGGCGCAGACGCTCGCAGCGTTCCTTGCTGAGCGTGAGGCAGATGAGCCCGCGCCCGTACTTGGCCATGAAGTTGATGGCCTCCGGCGTGACCTTGTCCGCCGCGAGCAGGAGATCGCCCTCGTTCTCCCGGTCCTCGTCGTCCATGATGACGACCATCTTGCCCTGGCGCAGGTCCGCGATGATCTCTTCTGTGGTGTTTAGGGCCATGTCTGACGGGAGACCGCGCTTGCTCGGGAAACCAAGCGCGTTAGTTTAGCAAATTACCGAACCCCGACCGCAGCGGACGCGCCCTATCGCAGGAACCCGTGCTCGGCGAGGAATGCCGCCGTGACCCCGGTGGCGCGCCCATCCGGCGCCTTGTCGCCTAGGATCAGCCGCTCCAGGTAGCGGGCCACCAGGTCCACCTCGAGGTTCACCCGGGTGCCGGTCCGGTAAGCGCCGATGATGGTCTCCGCGATGGTATGGGGCACGATGTTGAGGTCGAAGACGCTTCCCTCGACCCTGTTCACCGTCAGGCTGGTCCCGTCGACGCAGATCGAGCCCTTGGGCGCGATGTAGCGGGCGAGCTCGGCCGGGGCCTGAACGCGCAGTCGCCAAGAGCGCGCATCCTGGTCTCGCTGCAGGATCTCGCCCACGCCGTCGACATGTCCGCTGACCAGGTGACCCCCGAGCGGGGTGGACAGCGTCAGCGCCTTTTCCAGGTTCACGGCGCTTCCCGCCTTGAGATCGCCGAGCGTCGTCAGGGACAAGGTCTCGCGGGATACGTCGGCGGCGAACTGGGGACCTGCGAGGGCGACCGCGGTCAGGCAGACACCGTTGACCGCGATGCTGTCGCCGAGCACCACGCCCCGCATTTCGAGCTTCCCCGTGGCGATCGTCAAACGCACATCGCCCCCTCTGGGCTCCAGGGAACGGATCTCGCCCACGGCCTGGATGATTCCGGTAAACATGGCGGCTCTCGCTTCTCTCGAAATAGAAAAGGTTTCCTTCGCTGGCGGCCGGCGTCGAAGCTCGGCCAAGCCAGAGAGATCGGGTTGGCGGCGGGCTATGCCGATTGCGCCGGGACGGCCGTGATGCGCAGGTCAGGACCGACCTGGCGCACATCCGTGAGGGAGAGCGCCACCCGGTCCTGCATGCGCGCCAGCCCGGGCAGCCGGAACAACCCGCGGGCGCCGTCCCCCATGAGGTGGGGAGCGAGATAGATGATCAGCTCATCCACCAGCCCCGCCCGCAGGGCCTCACCGGCAAGGGTTGGCCCGCTCTCGATCAGGACCTCGTTGATCTCCTCGCCGGCGAGATGACGGAACAGGGACTCGAGGTCCACCCTTTCGCCACCCTGCGCGCACACGTAGACGTTGGCGCCCGCCGTCTCCAGCGGCACCGCGTGGGTCGGGTCCTGATCCACGCAGGCGATCAAGGTCCTGCCAGGGAGCGTCAGCATCCGCACCGTCGGCGGCGTGCGCAGATGGCTGTCGACGACGACCCGGAGGGGCTGATGCACCGGCTCGCCGGGCTCCGCCCCAGGCAGCTCGTCCGCTCCCAGGCGCACGTTCAGCGAGGGATCGTCCGCGAGCAGCGTGCCGACGCCGGTGACGATGGCTGAGCTTCGTGCGCGCAGGAACTGGACATCACGCCGCGCCGCCTCCGAGGTGATCCATCGGCTCTCGCCGCTCGCCATCGCGGTCCGCCCGTCGAGGCTCGCCGCCAGCTTGCAGCGCACGTAGGGAAGGCAGGAGGAC
>CAYNBI010000123.1:0-1259 GCA_964395315.1 uncultured Chromatiaceae bacterium
AGTTTACCTCCGACGACCTACTGGGAAGGATCTTCGCCAGCTTCTGTATCGGAAAGTGAGCTCGATGGTGTCTTGCGCAATCGTGTGTGGCTGGGGCGGATGTCGGAAAGACGCTGCTCGAGCTCGCGCAGGCCGTTCCGTTGGCGATGCCGGCCGTAGCGAAGCGGAAGGTAGAGCGCGAGGAAGGCGTCTACCGACGGGCGCAGCTCGGGACGCCTGACGGCCACCCTTCGCGCGAAATCGGCCGGACCCTCGCCGGGCCTCCGTTCGAAGCCCGCGCGTTTCAGCTTGCTGCAGAAGCGTGCGTAGATCTTCTGCAACGGGTCCCGTTGACGATCGGAGCGAAGCAGCCCCATGACGAGCGCCGCCAGAATGATGGCAACGGAAATCATCATCGCCAGCGCGAGGCCGTACTGCCGAAGAAAACCGAGGCCGAAGGTCTGCAGCAGCCGATGTTGGCGCTCGCTGCTGTAGCCGAGCACCCAGTCGCGCCAACCCGCATCCAGTCCGTCCGCGAGCAGCCGCAGGTTGTGGACCCATCGCACCAGCATCGCCGATTCGTCCAGACGGAACCGGACGGGCGCACCCGAGGCCAATCGGTCCAGCGCATTGAAGCGCTCGATGCGCTGCGGCGCCACCGCCGCGGTTGGATCGACCCTGATCCAGCCCTGACCCTCGAGCCAGACCTCCACCCAGGCGTGGGCATCGGATTGCCGCACGATCAGGTAGTCGCCGATCGGATTCGACTCGCCACCGAGGTAACCGACCACGACGCGCGATGGAATGCCCGCGATGCGCATCAGCAGCGCGAAGCTGCTGGCGTAGTGCTCACAGAACCCGCGCCGGGTCTCGAACAGAAACTCGTCCGCCGGGTTTTCGCCGAGCCGGGGCGGCTGTAGGGTGTAGTAGAAGGGCTCGCGATTGATGAACGCGAGGGCGAGACGCACCAGGTCGGCAGCCGTGGACGCCTCGGCCCGCCAGGCCTGAACCTGAGAATGCATGCGCGGGCTGACGTTGTCCGGTAACTGCAGGGCCGCAAACTCCTGATCCGGATCGAGCTCCCCCGTGTTGTAGCGCAGGGCCGATACCAGTTGAAAACGCTTGACGGAGTTGATCTTGTCCGCGGCCACGAGCTGGAAATCCGCCGTGAGCCTGACCCCCGGCGGAGCCGCCGCCGGAAGGTCAAGCGGAAAGAGCCAAGGTTGTCCGCTCGGCTCCATGGTGATCCCGTATGCGATGCGGTCCTCCAGGCGAGCGGC
>CAYNBI010000123.1:1359-8905 GCA_964395315.1 uncultured Chromatiaceae bacterium
ACCAGGGGGCGTGATGCGGTTCGGAAATTCACGTCGATCATCAGCGCCATGTCCGCGATCAGCAGCGCACCGAGGTAGAGGGCCAATCCCGCCGATTGGTCGAACAGGAACTGCACGATCAACAGGACCCCGAACAGGATGGTCCCGAACCGAATCTCGCGGGGCGTCCTCGTCTCGACCAGCTTCAGCGCGAGCATGGTGGCGAGCAGAGCGGTGCCGCCCTCCTGTCCTGCCAGCGTGTGATAAGCGTGATAGACGTTCGCTGCCCCGGCTAGGGTGAGCGGAAACAGGACCCACCTGCCTGGGGAAATCCGCGGCCATCGCAAGGTGGCAAGCCGCAGCAGGACAAGGCCAGAGATGAAGGCGCTGACCTGCACCGCGAGATGCGTGCTCAAGGGTAGGTAGGCGAGCGCCATCAACCCCGTTAGCGCCGCGATCTGATCGGGCCGGGGCTCGTCGGTCCGTACCTGCTCACTCATGGCCAAATGCAGCGAGGGCCTCCAGGCAACGGTGCTTGTGGGCATCACCATGTCCGATCGGAATGGTCCGGTCGGGCAAACGCAGGCCGAAGCTCAACCCGTTGTCCGCTGCGTCAAGCACCTGGCGGCAGAGCAGGCTGAGGCGCACCTCCGTATCTCCGGCCGGCAGCTGTATCCAGTCGAGCCAGACCTGGGTTACCCGGTCGCCACCGAACTGCTTCACCACGAGTCCCCGCTCCCGGGCAAGCGCCTTCCAGTCCACGCGCCTGGGGGAGTCACCGCGCCGATACTCGCGCGGGCCGATGAACTCATCGGCGCCGACCCCGAGGTCGCCGACTGAACTGGGCCGGTAGGCCGGAACCAATGGGGGCGCCGGGCCGCGCGGCGCCGGTCGTGGGTACACCGCAACCCTGGAAAGCGTGCTGGCGTATGACCAGGCCCGGAAAAGCCCCAAGGGGTAGCGGGTCTCCACTCCCACCGCTCCCAGCTCAAGAAAGCCGCGTCGCATCGTGGGACGCCGGACGCTTACGGTGCGGTGCTCCCCGGCGTCGAGCTCGAGCGCAGGTTCGCGATCCCCGGTATCCTGCACGTGGAGATCGGCGCGTGGGCGCTTTGCCTCGTTTCTCAGACTGACCGCGAACGACGCGTCCTGCCCGGCGAATACTGGGGCGCCGCCGCGGGTCGTGACCGTCAAGCCCAGGAGATTGAACCAGGTGTGGTGCATTCCGACCAACGCCACCGATCCGATCAGAACGGTGAACAGAAGCCCTAGATTATTCTGGTAGTTCAGCGAGCCGACCAGCATCAGCAGCAGAACGGTCGCGAGCAGGAATCCCGCCCGTGTCGGCAGGATGTAGATCTGGCGCCGCCCGATCCGCGCCTCCCCGTGCGCGTCGCAAGGAGCCCTCCGGGCCAGCTTCGAGAACCACCCCTTCTGGCCGCCGCCCCGCCCTCTACCGATCATCACCCAGTTCGCACCGCGCTGCCGTGCCAGTATCGCCTTCGCCCTCAGGGCACCGGAACGCCTTCGAGGATGTACTCTGCGATCTCCGTGTGTCCTGTCGGTCCATTGTCCTCGCCGCTCACCAGTCGGTGCGGGACGCAGGCCGGGAGCACGGCTTGTATGTCCTCCGGGATGACGAAATCGCGCCCCTCGAGCATGGCCCAGGCGCGCGCGCTGCGCAGCAGGCCAAGACCGGCCCGGGGCGAAAGCCCGTGAAGAAAGCGGTCGGAGCGGCGCGTAAAATCGAGGATCGCGTAACAGTACTCCACGATGGGCTGCGAGACATGGATCCGATCCGCCTCCTTTTGCAGCGCGAACAGTTCGTCGCGGCTGAGCTCGGGTTCCAGTCGCGCCAGCAAGGACCGCCTGTCTTCCCCGGCAAGCAGGTTCTTCTCCTCGTGCGCGGATGGATAACCCAGGCGGATGCGCATGAGGAAACGGTCGAGCTGCGACTCCGGCAACGGGAAGGTGCCAATCTGAAATGTGGGGTTCTGGGTGGCGATCACGAAGAAGGGCTCGGGAAGCGTCCGGGTCTGACCCTCGACCGTGACCTGGCGTTCCTCCATCGCCTCGAGCAGTGCGCTCTGTGCCTTCGGGGTGGCGCGGTTAATCTCGTCGGCGAGCACCAGTTGCGCGAAGATCGGTCCGGGGTGAAAGCGGAAGCCCTCATTAGTCCGCTCGTAGATCGAGGTCCCGATGATGTCCGCCGGCAACAGGTCGCTGGTGAACTGGATGCGGGAGTAATCAAGCCCGAGCAATCGAGCCAGCAGGTGTGCGAGGGTCGTTTTGCCCACGCCAGGGAGGTCCTCGATCAGCAGGTGCCCCCGCGCGAGCAGGCACGCGAGCGCCATACGCAGCGCGCGCTCCTTGCCAAGAATGATGCCGCGGGCGCGGTCAAGAGCAGCCGTGAGCTTGGGAGAGGATACAGTGTTCGCGGGCGACGGCATGATACTTTACTTCCGGACCGGGCGCGGGGTACCAAAAACCTGTCTTCCCCGCGCCGTGCGGCACTCCGATTAGGGTAAACTTGGCGCCTTGAATTCCGCTCGCCGCGGCGTAAGGCATCCCTTCCTTCGCTGGCGGGCGCGGTGCCGCGCGACCGGCGGGCTGGGCATCCCAAGCACTCTCTCTCATCATGTTCTCAGAACAAACCTACGATGTCATTGTGGTCGGTGGCGGCCATGCCGGGACCGAGGCGGCGCTTGCCGCGGCGCGCATGGGGGCGCAGACCCTGCTCCTGACCCATAACCTCGAGACCCTGGGGCAGATGAGCTGCAATCCCGCCATCGGCGGCATCGGCAAGGGCCACCTGGTACGGGAGATCGACGCCCTGGGGGGGCTGATGGCGCGAGCCGCCGATGTGGCGGGTATTCATTTTCGAACCCTCAACGCAAGCAAGGGGCCCGCGGTCCGGGCGACGCGGGCGCAGGCCGACCGCCTGCTCTACAAGGCTGCCGTGCGTCGGGCAGTGGAGCGCCAAGCTGATCTGAACCTGTTCCAGCAGCCGGTCGACGACCTCTTGGTGGAGCAGGAACGCGTCACCGGTGTCGTGACGCAAATGGGCTTGATCTTTCGCGCCCGCGCCGTCGTCCTGACCGTCGGCACCTTTCTCGGCGGGCGAATCCATGTGGGCCTTGCGAACCACGAAGGTGGCCGCGCGGGCGATCCGCCGGCCAACTCCCTCGCCCGGCGACTGCGCGAGCTCCCGTTGCGGGTCGACCGGCTCAAGACCGGCACCCCGCCGCGTATCGATGGGCGGACCATCGACTATCGGCTCCTGGAGGAGCAGCCCGGTGACGTGCCGGTTCCGGTGTTCTCCTTCTTCGGACGTTCGGAAGACCATCCCCGCCAGGTAAGCTGCCACATCGCGCGCACCAATGAGCGCACGCACGACATCATCCGGTCGGGCCTGTCGCGTTCCCCCATGTTCACCGGCGCCATCGAGGGCGTCGGCCCCCGTTACTGCCCGTCCATCGAGGACAAGGTGGTGCGTTTCGCCGACAAGATTTCGCACCAGATCTTCGTCGAGCCCGAGGGCCTCACAACCCGGGAGATCTACCCCAACGGAATTTCCACCAGTCTGCCGTTCGATGTGCAACAGGCGCTGGTGCGCTCCATGAGTGGCTTCGAGCAGGCACGCATCACCCGTCCGGGCTACGCCATCGAGTACGACTACTTCGATCCGCGGGACCTTGCACCCTCGCTGCAGACGCGCGCCATCCAGGGGCTGTTCTTCGCCGGTCAGATCAACGGCACGACGGGTTACGAGGAGGCCGCCGCACAAGGTCTGCTCGCCGGCGCCAACGCCGCGCTACAGGTCCTCGGGAGGGAGCCCTGGTATCCGCGCCGCGATGAGGCCTATCTGGGCGTGCTCGTGGATGACCTGGTCACGCGCGGGACCAACGAGCCTTACCGCATGTTCACCAGCCGCGCCGAGTACCGGCTGCTCTTGCGCGAGGACAACGCCGACTTGCGGCTGACCGAGACTGGCCGGCGGCTTGGGCTGGTGCCGGACGAGCAGTGGCGGCGTTTCGATGCCAAGCGGGAGGCGATCGAGCGCGAGCGCCAGCGCCTGCGCACCACCTGGGTGCGGCCGGGCGAGATCGACGCGGCGCTGCTCCATCGCGCACTGGGCGATGAGATGCGGCGGGAGGCGACGGCGCTGGATTTACTGGCACGGCCGCGGGTGACCTACCAATCGCTGCTGGAGTTGTCCGGCCTAGGTCCGGGCGCCGAGGACCCGCAAGTATGCGAGCAGGTGGAGATCCAGGCCAAGTACGCAGGCTACATCGAGCGCCAGCGCAATGAAATCGAGCGTCAGCGGGCGCAGGAGGCGCTGAAGCTGCCGCAGGACTTCGACTTCGATCAGGTGCGCGGGTTGTCGGCCGAGGTCCGCGAAAAATTCAGCCGCTCGCGCCCGCTCACCGTCGGCCAGGCCGCCCGTATCCCCGGCGTTACTCCGGCCGCGGTGTCCCTGTTGCTGATTCACCTAAAGCGCAAGTCGGCATAATGGTCCTGTGTCATCAGGTCTCGCGCCGCGGTCCTTTCCCGTGATTTCGCGGCGATGACCATCGGCGTGGACCGCCGAGATCTCTCGGCCCATCTGGATCTGGGTCTGGCGCGGCTCGGACTGAATCCGGGACCTGACCAACGCGAGCGGTTGGTCGCCTTCCTGCGGCTGCTTGAACGCTGGAACCGGGCGTACAATCTCACCGCGGTGCGAGATCCCTGGGAGATGATCCCGCGCCACGTCCTGGACAGCCTGTCCATCCTGGCCTACCTGCAGGGCGAGGCGATTCTGGACCTCGGAACCGGCGCCGGTCTGCCGGGGATTCCGCTGTCCGTGCTGGAGCCGGAACGGCGTTTCCATCTCCTGGACAGCAACGGCAAGAAGGTACGTTTCGTGCGCCACGTCGCGCAGGAGCTTGGTCTGGCGAACGTCACCGTGGTCCAGTCAAGGGTAGAGTCGTATCTACCCGGAAGAAAATTCGCTACCATTGTGAGCCGCGCGGTCACTAGCCCCGGTGGTCTGGTGGACGCGGCGTCGCGCCTTCTCGGCCGCCCTGGACGCCTGCTCGCGATGACCGGGCGCCGGCCGGAGGGAGGGCTTGATGGCCTGGAACCGCGTCCGGATGCCGTATTGATCCATCCCTTGGCGGTGCCCTTCCTCGCGGGACAACGCCACCTGATTGAAATCCGCTACCACTGAGGCAACGATGGTCCGAACAATCGCCATAGCCAATCAGAAGGGAGGCGTGGGCAAGACGACCACCGCCGTCAACCTGGCCGCATCCCTCGCTTCAATGAAGCGCAAGGTTCTACTGGTCGACATGGATCCCCAGGGCAACGCCACCATGGGCTGCGGTGTCGACAAGCACCGGCTCGACCACTCCACCTGCGATCTCATGCTGGGGGACATTCCGTTTACGGATTGCGTGCAGCGGGTCGCCGAACCCGCGCCGGGCTTCGATCTGCTGCCGTCCAACAGCGATCTGACCGCCGCCGAGGTGGGCCTCATGGCCTCGCCCCAGCGGGAACGCCGTCTGGCACAGGTGCTGTCGACGGTGGCCGCCGACTACGAACTCATCATCATCGACTGCCCGCCCTCGCTCAACATGCTGACGGTGAACGCACTGGTGGCGGCTCAGGGCGTGCTCATCCCGATCCAGTGCGAGTATTACGCGCTGGAGGGCTTGTCCGCCCTCCTCGAGACCATCGATCAGATCCGCTCCAGCCGCAACAGCGGCCTGGCGATCGAGGGCATCCTGCGCACCATGCACGACCCGCGCAACAACCTCGCGAATCAGGTTTCGACCCAGCTCATCACCCATTTCACCGAGCAGGTCTACCGCACCATCATTCCGCGCAACGT
Source organism: uncultured Chromatiaceae bacterium (assembly GCA_964395315.1). Classification (GTDB taxonomy): domain Bacteria; phylum Pseudomonadota; class Gammaproteobacteria; order Chromatiales; family Chromatiaceae; genus CAVORB01. The sequence goes on from CAYNBI010000123.1 coordinate 7,214, forward strand.
GCGTCTTGCGGAGGCGCCAAGCCATGGATTGCCGGTCATGCTCTACGACCAGACCTCCCGCGGCGCGCTCTCCTACCTGGCCCTGGCGAGCGAGGTTCTGCGCCGTAACGAGAAACGCCAAGCCGCCGCCTAGCCGAAAACGGGGAACTGCGACTCATGTCCGTGAAAAAGAGAGGCCTAGGCCGCGGCTTGGATGCCCTGCTCGGGGGCGCAAAGGAAGAAGCGATGGCAGACGGCTCGCAGGCGCAGCCCGAGATCGACGCGCAAGACCCGTTCTCCGATCGCGTATCCGCCGTCCCGCTCGACAAGATCGAGCGCGGACGTTACCAGCCGCGTCGGGATTTCGATCCGGACAGCCTGCGCGAGCTCGCGGATTCCATCGCCGCTCAGGGGGTTATCCAACCGATCGTGGTGCGCCCCCTCGGCGATGGCCGTTTCGAGATCATCGCGGGCGAACGGCGTTGGCGCGCGTCTCAGCAGGCGGGCCTCAGCGAGATCCCGGTGGTGGTGCGCGACGTGGACGAGCAAGCCGCGATCGCGATTGCCCTGATCGAGAACATCCAACGCGATGACCTGAACCCACTGGAGGAAGCGACCGCCCTGCAACGCCTACTCGGCGAGTTCGGCCTCACCCACCAACAGGTGGCCGAGGCCGTAGGCAAATCGAGGACGACTGTCACCAATCTGCTGCGGCTGTTGGAGCTCAACGACGACGTTAAGGGCTACCTGCAGGAGGGGAGCCTTGAGATGGGTCACGCGCGCGCGCTGCTGGGCCTGAAGGGGCCGCAGCAGAGCGCCACCGCCCGTCAGGTGGTGGCGCGCGGACTCTCGGTGCGCGAGACCGAAAAGCTGGTGCGGCGGCTGCAGCTGGAGGAAGGCAGCGAGAAGCCGGGGGGCAGCCGAAAGCCTCAGATCGATCCCAATATCCGTCATTTGCAGGACGACCTGACCGATCGCCTCGGCGCAAGGGTCCAGATCCAGCAGGGTGGCAAGGGAGCGGGCAAGTTGGTCATCGAGTACAACAGCCTGGATGAGCTCGATGGCATCCTGGCGCACATCAAATGATGTCGCTTGCAATCGGTCTTGTTGCATTGCATCATAAAATTTATCTGATAGGCGGATTAAGTCCGGATTGACCCTATATTCGGCGAAGCTTATACTTCCGCCCCGGCATGGGAGGGGGCTCCCAAGCAGCGCCAACAAAGCGATATTGATGCATCAAACAGATGCGCTGCAGGCCAAGCGGGTGTTGGTCGCACAGCTTGCCATGACGCCGATCCTTACCCTCGCCGCAGCGCCGTTCGGATGGCCTGCCGCAATGTCGGTGCTGATCGGGGCCGCCGTCTGTCTTCTGGCCAATGCCGTCTTCGCCTTCTGGGTGTTTCGCGGCTACCGGGCCCAACGGCCGGATGAGTTGCTGATGCGGTTCTACGGCGCCGAGGTAGCCAAAATCGCCATGGTGCTCGGCTTGTTGGCGGTCGCCTTCGCAACCGTCGATGAACTGAACCTGCCGGCCCTCCTTGCCGCCTACTTCGCCGTGCAGGTGCTGTCGCCGTTACTCGCGCCGAAGTGGGGCGCACTTCCGAAACGTGAGAGATGATCACCGATGGCTTCTTCTGAAACGCTCACCGCTCAAGAGTACATCAAGCACCATCTGACGAATCTCACCTTCGGCAGCCACCCCGAGCATGG
>CAYNBI010000124.1:0-8829 GCA_964395315.1 uncultured Chromatiaceae bacterium
GGTTCGAGACCCTGGCCAAGGCCGAGCGCTCGCACGCCAACCGGTTCCAGAAGGCCCTGGATAACCTCAACGGGTGATTCTGTTCGCTGGATCGTCTAGATCGAAGGGGCGCGGTGGCGCCCCTTTTCTTTGGTGCCGGACGTGGCGGGCCAGGACGTCAGGCACCATCGCCGAGAATCAGGAGCAGTGGCGGTCGCTCGCTTGCCGGAGCGGAACGATGCATCCTGTAAGGGCAACGAACGTGGCGTGGCGGTTACCGGGGGGACTATCCTCAGATGAGCAGCAGGCTCGATGCGTCAGATAGCATTCCGAGCGCGTTTCGCGCCACGGCGCGGAAGCTTCCGGACCAGCCGGCGATGCTCGGTGTCGGGGGTGAGTGGACCTTCGCGAGGCTGGATCGGGAATCGGACAGCCTCGCCGCGGGTCTGCTTCGGCTCGGCATCGTGCCCGGCGCTCGCGTTGGGCTCTACTGTCAGAATTCGCCCGAATTCGCTGCGGTCTATCTGGCGATCCTTAAGGCCGGCGCCGTGGTGGTTCCGATCAATGTGATGTTGAACCCGAAAGAGGTCGCCTTCGTTCTGGAGGACGCGGGCGCGAACGGGCTGTTTTACCAGGCAGCCTTCGCGGATGCGGCGGAACAGGTGCGAACGGCGGCATCCGGAATTGAGCTCGCGGTTCGCATCGGAGACGGACCGGGAAAAGAGCCCTCTCTGGCAGAGGTCGCGGTGCCGGGCGGTCGGCCGCCGGAGCCCTCGATCGAGCCGGATCGGGACCTGGCGGCGATTCTTTACACGTCGGGTACGACGGGCCGGCCCAAGGGGGCGATGCTCACCCACCGCAACCTGATGGCGAATACGTCAAGTGTCATGCAGGCGCTGGAGCTGCGGCCCGGGCGCGATCGGATGCTGGTGGTCCTGCCCATGTTCCACGCCTTCGCAGCGACCGTGGGCATGTTGACTCCGCTGGTACACGGCCTGAGCCTGGTGATTGTGGAGCGTTTCGAGCCGAGGCTGGTGAGCGCCGCCATCGCCGAGCATGGCGCTACCGTCTTCCTCGGGGTGCCGAGCATGTACGCGCTACTCTTGCGCTTGGAGGACGCCAAGCTCCAGCCGTGGCAATCCGTTCGCTTCTGCGTCTCCGGCGGGGCGGCCATGCCCGCTGCGGTAATGGCGGCCTTCGAGAAGCGTTTTGGGGTGCCGGTCCTGGAGGGTGATGGCCCCACCGAGTGTTCCCCGGTGACCTGCGTGAATCCCTTGTCGGCAGCGCGTAAGCCGGGCTCCGTTGGGCGGCCTGTGTCCGGGGTCGAGATGCGTATCACTGGTCCCGGGGGCGAAACGCTCGCCGACGGGGTGCACGGCGAGGTGTGCGTGCGCGGACCGAACGTGATGCAGGGCTACTGGCGCCAGCCGGAGGAGACCGACAAGAGTTTCTTCGACGACTGGTTCCGCACCGGGGACCTGGGCTACCGGGACGCCGACGGTTACTTTTTCCTCGTGGATCGCATCAAGGACCTGATCATCACCAACGGCATGAATGTCTATCCGCGTGTGATCGAAGAATCCCTGTATCGCCACCCGGCCGTGGCCGAGGCCGCAGTCGTGGGCGAACCTCATGCCCTTCACGGAGAGATCCCCATCGCTTACGTGGTGCCGAAACCCGGCGTGCGTGCCGATGCACGGGAGCTGCGTGAGTGGTGCAAGGAGCATCTTGGACGACATGAGGTCCCGAGGCGGGTCGTGGTGCGGGAATCGCTGCCCAGGAATGCCGCGGGCAAGGTGCTGAAACGGGAGTTGCGGCTACACGGAGAGTTGGAACGGGGGGTGGACAGTCGGGATAAGGTTTGACCTGTCCGGTCGTCCAAGTTGGAAGCGAACGAGCGGGAGGCTATACTGAGCGGCTTCACCGTTGTCCGGTTGATCCTCGCCGTCCGACGTGTGGAGTGAACTGACATCCGTTGTGGCGACGGGGGGTGCGTCGGGTGTCTTTTCTCTCGCCCTGGTCGCGAGCAGGACGATCCCCGATAGATTCAGAGCCCGCATGGTTTGTTGCCTCGGCGGGTGGCCTTACTGTTGAGAGACTACGAGACGATGCACGTATCAGTGGAAAGCGGAGACGGGCTCGAGCGGCGCATGACCGTTGGTCTGCCGCCGGAGCAGATCGAGGCGGAGGTCGAAAAGCGACTGAAGAGCTTTGCGCGCTCGGCTAGGCTTCCGGGATTCCGGCCCGGGAAGGTTCCCGTCAAGATCCTGCGTCAACGCTATGGCGAGCAGCTCACCCAAGAGGTCTTCGGTGATCTGGTGCAGTCGAGTTTCGGCGAGGCCGTGAGCCAGGAGAGCTTGCGGCCAGCGGGTCCCCCGCGCGTCGAGCCGAGCATCGACAAGGAACAGAAGCGATACGCCTATACGGCAGTGTTCGAGGTTCTGCCGCAGTTCGAGCTCGGTGCGCTGGAGGGCAAGGTCGTCAAGCGCCCCACGGCCGAGGTCACCGAAGGCGACCTGGATGACATGATCGAGAAGCTGCGCAGACAGCGTAAGACGTGGCTCCCGGTCGAGCGTCCGGCGCAGGAAGGAGATCGCGTCACCGTCGCGTTCACCGGGAGCATTGATGGCGAGCCCTTCGAGGGCGGAACCGCGGAAGATGCTGACATCGAGGTCGGCAGCGGGGGGATGATTCCAGGCTTCGAAGACGGCCTGATCGGGGCGGGGGCAGGCGAGGAGAAGACCCTGGAGCTGAGTTTCCCGGAGGATTATCACGCCGAGCATCTCAAGGGTAAGCCGGTTACTTTCGAGGTCAGGATAAAGGCCGTTTCGGAGCCGAAACTACCCGAGATCGATGCCGAGTTTGCCCGCGCGTTCGGCGTCGAGGATGGGGATGTCGAACGCTTTCGCCAAGACGTGCGGGCAAACATGGAGCGGGAGCTCAAGCAGCGCCTGCAAGGGCGCATCAAGAACCAGGTAATGGACCTGTTGATCGAGGCCAACGCGATCGATCTGCCGCGCGTGCTGATCAAGGAGGAAATCAACTCGTTGAAGGAGCAGGCCCGCCAGAACATCGGTAGCGGACGGTTCGAGCTGCCCGACGAGATGTTTGAGTCCTCGGCGCGGCGGCGTGTGGCCCTCGGTCTCATCATTGCGGAACTGGTCAAGGTCAACGACATCAGAGTGGATAGCGACCGGGTGCGCTCGGTGGTCGAGGATATGGCATCCACCTACGAGCAGCCGCAGGAAGTGATCGACTACTACTACAGCAACAAGGCGCGCCTGCAGCCCCTGGAGTCTCTTACCCTTGAGGATCAGGTGGTCGACTGGGTGCTGGATCGCGTTACTGTGGAAGACGAGCCGAGCAGCTTCCAGGAGCTGACCAATCCTGCCCACGAGAGTTGATCGGGACGAGCGCGGTCGTTGACGGCAGACCCACGAGCAGGCTAGTAAATCATGAGCAAGATTTTCGATTCTGGAGACTGGGACCCCAAGGCGTTGGGCCTGGTGCCGATCGTCGTGGAGCAGACCGCGCGCGGCGAGCGCTCGTTCGACATCTACTCGCGCCTGCTCAAGGAGCGCGTGATCTTTCTGGTCGGTCCGGTGGAGGACCACATGGCCAATCTCGTCGTCGCTCAGCTGCTGTTTCTGGAATCGGAGAATCCGGACAAGGACATACATCTCTACATCAATTCCCCCGGTGGGTCGGTCACGGCGGGGTTGGCGATCTACGACACAATGCGTTTCATTCGGCCCGACGTCAGCACCATGTGCATCGGTCAGGCAGCCAGCATGGGCGCCTTGCTGCTCGCGGGCGGCGCGTCCGGGAAGCGCTACTGCCTGCCGCACTCGCGCATGATGATTCATCAGCCCCTGGGCGGTTTTCAGGGCCAAGCGACCGATGTAGACATCCACGCGCGCGAGATACTGAAGATCCGCGACCAGCTGAACCAGATTCTGTCGCGCCACACCGGGCAGCCTGTGGAGAAGGTGGCCCAGGACACGGAGCGTGACCGCTTCCTGGGAGGCGACGAGGCGGTGACCTACGGATTGATCGACAAGGTGCTCGAGCAACGGACGCCGGCAACGACGAGCTGAGACTGCGGCGGCCGTGATCAGCCCGGGGGCCCGCAGGCGAGGAGGCCCGCGAGGGCCTGCAACTCCCTCTCAGGCCAGCCGATCCGCCTGTTGGAGCGAGTTCCGGCGCGTCACTGGCTTGCCATCTCCCGGCAAACCGTTATGATTACCGGCACCCCGAAAGGATCGCGCCCCCGCTGAATCCATCACCTCCCGGAGAGCGAGACCCCATGAGTGGCAGCAACCACCACGGAAAGAGCGAAGACGGCAAGCTCCTCTACTGCTCGTTCTGCGGCAAGAGTCAGCATGAGGTGCGCAAGCTGATCGCAGGGCCCTCCGTTTTTATCTGCGACGAGTGCGTCGAGCTCTGTAACGACATCATTCGTGAGGAGATGCAGGAGGGGGTCGGCGAGGCCACCAGCAAGCTGCCGAAGCCGCGGGAAATCAACCAGATCCTCGACCAGTACGTGATCGGCCAGGATCAGGCTAAGAAGGTCCTGTCGGTCGCCGTCTACAACCACTACAAACGGCTGGAAAGCTCCGGCGCCAAGGAAGAGATAGAGATCGCCAAGAGCAACATACTGCTCATCGGCCCCACGGGCTCGGGAAAGACTCTGCTCGCGGAGACCCTGGCGCGTCTGCTCAACGTTCCGTTCACGATTGCCGACGCGACGACCCTCACCGAGGCGGGTTACGTGGGCGAGGACGTCGAGAACATCATCCAGAAGCTGCTGCAGAAGTGCGACTATGACGTCGACAAGGCGCAGACCGGAATCGTCTACATCGACGAGATCGACAAGATCTCACGCAAGTCAGACAACCCCTCCATCACCCGCGACGTCTCGGGAGAGGGCGTCCAACAAGCGCTGCTCAAGCTGATCGAGGGCACCGTCGCCTCGGTACCGCCACAGGGCGGGCGCAAGCATCCTCAGCAGGAATTTCTGCAGGTCGACACCGCCAACATCCTGTTCATCGTCGGTGGTGCCTTCGCCGGTCTGGACAAGGTGATCCGTAACCGCTCCAAGAAGGGCGGCATCGGCTTCAGCGCCGAGGTCCACAGTAAGGACAACGGTATGAAGATCGGGGAGCTGCTCAGCGGGGTCGAGCCCGAGGATCTGATCCGCTACGGCCTGATTCCAGAATTCGTTGGGCGTCTGCCCGTCATTGCCACCCTGGAGGAGCTTGACGAGGCGGCGCTGGTTCGAATTCTCACCGAGCCGAAGAACGCCCTGATCAAGCAATACGGTCGGCTGTTCGAGATGGAGGGGTGCGAGCTCGAGCTGCGCGAGGATGCGTTGCGTTCCATCGCGAAAAAGGCGATGGACCGCAAGACCGGTGCCCGCGGTCTGCGCACTATCATGGAGCAGGTGTTGCTTGACATCATGTACGACCTGCCGTCCATGGAGAACGTGAGCAAGGTGGTGGTCGATGCGTCGGTCATCGGCGGGGAAAACGATCCCTTCGTCATTTACGACGGCGTCGACAAGCAGCTTGCCGCTTCTGACTGAGTCGGTACGGAACTGCCGCGGGGGAACGGCGTCGGCGTTGAAGTGCGCCGCGACTGCCCTAACTTCTGCTCCCAACACCCTTTTCTGCAATACCGCTCTGCCACGCCTTTTCGCGACGAGGTTGCATCCGGTCCCGTTCGCGGCGCCTGCGCCTTGGGCAAGCATCACCGAGTTATCCGAAGATTCCTATGGCTCAGAAAGACACTCGCAAGACACCGATCGCCGAAGGCATCCAAGAGGTGCCGGTTCTTCCCCTGCGCGACGTCGTGGTCTACCCGCACATGGTGATCCCTCTGTTCGTGGGGCGGGAGAAATCCATCAAGGCGCTCGACAGCGCCATGGCGAACGACAAGCAGATACTGCTCGTTGCGCAGAAGAGCGCGGATGTCGACGATCCCGCGGTGCAGGACCTGTACAAGGTCGGCACGCTCGCGGACATACTCCAGCTGCTCAAGCTGCCCGACGGCACGGTGAAGGTCCTGGTCGAGGGCAATCGACGCGCCCGCATCGACCGGTTCGCGACCTCCGACGACGCCTTCGTCGCCTACATCGAGGCCCTGGACGATGCCTTGGAGGCGGATGAGCGCGAGCAGGAGGTGCTGATGCGCTCTGCGGTTACCTTATTCGATCAGTACGTCAAGCTGAACAAGAAGGTGCCGCCCGAGGTCCTCACCTCCCTGTCGAGCATCGACGAGGCGGGCCGGCTGGCGGACACCATGGCCGCCCACATGTCGCTGAAGCTTGACGAGAAGCAGCGCGTGTTGGAGATGACTGACGTGCAGGGCCGGCTGGAGCACCTCATGGGACTCATGGAGTCGGAGAACGACATCCTGCAGATGGAGAAGCGAATCCGCGGCCGCGTCAAGCGCCAGATGGAGAAGAACCAGCGCGAGTACTACCTCAACGAGCAGATGAAGGCGATCCAGAAAGAGCTGGGAGAGCTCGAGGAGGCGCCGAACGAGATCGAAGATCTCGGCAAGCGGATCGAGGACGCCGGAATGCCGAAGGACGTAAAAGCGAAGGCGATGACCGAGTTGAACAAGCTGAAGCTGATGTCGCCGATGTCGGCGGAGGCTACGGTAGTGCGCAACTACGTCGATACCTTGGTCAACGTGCCGTGGAAGGCGCGCAGCCGCATCCGCAACGATATCCGGGTGGCGGAGGAGGTCCTGGAGGCCGACCATCACGGCCTGGAGAAGGTCAAGGAGCGCATCCTCGAGTACCTCGCGGTGCAGCAGCGGGTGCGTAAGCTCAAGGGGCCGATCCTGTGTCTGGTCGGGCCGCCCGGCGTTGGCAAAACCTCGCTTGGGCAGTCGATCGCCCGTGCCACGAATCGCAAGTTCGCACGTATGTCCCTGGGTGGCGTCCGGGATGAGGCGGAGATCCGGGGGCATCGCCGCACCTACATCGGGGCGCTTCCCGGTAAGATCATTCACAACCTCTCCAAGGTCGGTTCGCGCAATCCGCTGTTCCTGCTCGACGAGATCGACAAGATGGCGATGGATTTCCGCGGTGATCCGGCCTCGGCCCTGTTAGAGGTCCTCGACCCGGAGCAGAACCACACCTTCAACGATCATTACCTGGAGGTCGACTTCGATCTCTCCGAGGTGATGTTCGTGGCCACGGCGAACACGCTGAACATACCGCCGGCGCTGCTGGACCGTATGGAGGTCATCAGGCTATCCGGATACACCGAGGACGAGAAGGTCAGCATCGCGGACAAGTACCTGATTCCCAAGCAGATGAAGAACAATGGCCTCAAGGACGGAGAGATCGTCATCCGCGAGGCTGCCCTCCGGGACATCATCCGCCATTACACCCGCGAGGCGGGTGTCCGCAACCTGGAGCGGGAGATCTCCAAGGTGTGCCGCAAGGTCGTCAAAGAGGTGCTCCTCGACAAGAAGCGTGGATCTACGGTGACCGTAACACCCAAGGCGCTCGAAAAGTACCTGGGCGTGCAGCGTTTCCGCTACGGTCGGGCGGACGATACCGATCAGATCGGACAGGTCACGGGTTTGGCTTGGACCGAGGTCGGAGGCGAGCTGCTGCGCATCGAGTCCGCCCTGGTACCCGGCAAGGGGAAGTTCACCTATACCGGCCAGTTGGGTGAGGTAATGCAGGAATCCATCCAAGCCGCCATGACAGTGGTGCGTAGCCGCGCCGCAGCCCTTGGGATCGATCCGGATTTCCACCAGAAGTTCGACGTGCATATCCATGTTCCCGAGGGGGCGACCCCAAAAGACGGCCCGAGCGCGGGAGTTGCCATGTGCACGGCCCTGGTGTCGGCCCTGACCCAGGTGCCAGTACGTTCCAATGTCGCCATGACGGGTGAGATCACTCTTCGAGGCGAGGTCTTGCCTATCGGGGGCCTGAAGGAGAAGTTGCTCGCGGCCCACCGCGGGGGTATAGACACGGTCCTGATTCCGCACGAGAACGAGCGCGATCTGGTTGATATACCGAAGAACATCAAACAAAACCTGACGATCAAGCCGGTGCGCTGGATCGATGAGGTCTTGGAGCTGGCCCTTGCCGACAGCCCGGACATCATCGCGACCTCGCCGGATGAAGAGGGCGCGGCGGAAGGACCTGAGGAGCCCGCCGCGGCGCCCAAGCCGGAGAAGAAGAAGAGAACGGGTGTGCGTACACACCATTGAGTCCGGCGGGATGGCCTCGGCATGCGATGTGCTCACTCGACGCGGAAGTTGTGCGGGGTTGGTACGGTCGAGATATTGCTTTCACGATGTTGTTACCTGAGCGCCTATCCGTTATGGTTTCAGCTCCTTGTTCCGCAGCGGGTTGCGCGGCATGGGGCCGCTTGACAGCATTTGGCGCGGTAGTTATAAACCCGGAGGCGCTAAGGGCATGGGTCGGGGATGTTTCCAAACCGCGTGAGGGAAACACCTGAGTTTTTTTCAAAGGGGGAATAATGAACAAATCGGATCTTATCGAAGCAATGGCGGAAGCGGCAGACATCTCCAAGTCAGCGGCCGGGCGGGCGCTGGACGCTATGACCGATGCCGTGGCGGTTGCGCTCAAGAATGGCGACAACGTGTCGCTGATTGGGTTCGGCACCTTCTCGGTGAAGTCGCGTGCCGCACGCACGGGCCGTAACCCTCAGACGGGGGCGAGTATCCAGATCTCTGCCTCCAAGATCCCATCATTCAAGGCTGGCAAGGCACTGAAGGACGCTGTACAATAATCGTCCGCCTTCGGGGTGCTTAGCTCAGCTGGGAGAGCATCGCCCTTACAAGGCGAGGGTCGCAGGT
>CAYNBI010000125.1:0-8501 GCA_964395315.1 uncultured Chromatiaceae bacterium
TGCGCGGGCCTTCCGGCGACGAGATCGTCTTCGGCGGGGGCAAGAGCCTCCGTGAAGGCATGGGCATGGACAACCAGCTTACCTCCGCCGCCGGGGCGCCCGACCTGGTCATCACCAACGTGACCATCATCGACGCCGTGCTTGGGGTAGTAAAGGCCGACGTCGGCGTCAGGGACGGGCGCATCTGCGGCATCGGCAAGGCGGGCAACCCGAGGGTGATGGACGGCGTCACGCCCGGCCTCGAGTGCGGGTTGGGCACCGACGCCATCTCGGGCGCCCATCTGATCCTCACCGCCGCCGGCATCGACTCGCACATCCATTTCATCTCGCCGCAGCAGGCGCAAGCGGCCCTGTCGAACGGCACCACCACCCTGATCGGCGGCGGCACGGGTCCATCCGACGGCTCCAACGCGACCACGGTCACGCCCGGTCCGGGCAACATCCGCAATATGCTCCGCGCCTTCGAGGGCTGGCCGGTCAACGTCGGCATCCTCGCCAAGGGCCACGGCTTCGGCAAGGCCGCGCTGGTGGAGCAGGTGCTTGCGGGCGCCGTCGGCTTCAAGTGCCACGAGGATTGGGGAACGACCCCATCGGTGCTGCGCGCCGCGCTGACCGTGGCCGACGAGATGGACGTGCAGGTGTGCATGCACACCGACACGCTCAACGAGTCCGGCTTCGTCGAGGACACCATCGCCGCCTTCGAGGGCCGCACCATCCACTCCTTCCACACGGAAGGATCCGGCGGCGGTCACGCACCGGACATCATCAAGGTCTCCGGATTGCCCAACGTACTGCCCGCCTCGACCAATCCCACCCTGCCCTATGGGATCAACTCGCAGGCCGAGCTCTACGACATGATCATGGTCTGCCACCACCTGAATCCCGACATCCCGTCGGACGTGGCATTCACCGAGAGCCGGATCCGGGCGGAGACCATCGCCGCCGAGAACGTGCTGCACGACCTCGGCGTGATCTCGATGTTCTCCAGCGACTCCCAGGCAATGGGCCGCATCGGCGAATGCTGGCTGCGCTGCATCCAGACCGCGGACGCGATGAAGACCGGGCGCGGAAAGCTGCCCGAGGACGCCGCGGGCAACGACAACTTCCGCGTGCTTCGCTACGTCGCCAAGATCACCATCAATCCCGCGATTGCCCACGGCATCTCGCATCTGCTCGGCTCGGTGGAGGTCGGCAAGGTGGCCGACCTGGTGCTCTGGGAACCCGGATTCTTCGGCGCCAAGCCCAAGCTGGTGCTCAAGAACGGCATGATCAGCTGGTCGCTCATGGGCGACCCGAACGCGTCCTTGCCGACCCCGCAGCCGGTCTACTACCGGCCCATGTTCGGCGCTCAGGGGCTGGCGCTGCCCGACACCTGTTTCACCTTCGTCTCGGGCGCTGCGCACGAGGCTGGGATCAAGGAGCGCCTGGGGCTGCAGAGGCAGGTGGTTCCGATCCGCAATACGCGCAAGATCGGCAAGGCCGACATGGTCCGAAACGCGGGTACGCCGCAGATCGAGGTCGATCCGGAGACCTTCGCCGTCACGGTGGACGGGGTTCACGCGACCGTGGAACCGTTGCGTGAGGTCTCGTTGAACCAGAAGTACTTTTTCAGCTGAGAACCGCGCGGTGATACTGATCGAACTCATCCTCGGCAACGCCAGCGAGCCGGAATGGGCTTCGCGCATCGCCTCCGGCACTGTCGACACCCTGGAGCTCGATCACTGGGAGGCGCAGAAGACGCGCTTCAAGAAGCGCACCGAGGGCGGCACCGAGATCGCCGTCTCCCTCGACCGGGGCACCTTCATCCATGACGGCGACGTCTTGGTTTGGGAGCCCCAGGCCTCGGCATTAGTCCTGGCCAGTATCCGCCTTCGCGACGTGATGATGATCGACCTGGACGAAATGGCGCAGGCTGACACCAGTGTTGCGCTGCGCACCTGCGTGGAGCTTGGCCATGCGCTCGGCAACCAGCACTGGCCGGCACTCGTCAAGGGGACCCGGGTCTACGTGCCGCTGACCGTCGACCGCAAGGTGATGGCGTCGGTGATGAAGACCCATCGCTTCGAGGGGATTCGCTACCAGTTCGTACCCGGTGCCGAGGTCGTCCCCTATCTGGCGCCCCATGAATCGCGGCGTCTGTTCGGTGGCGCAGAGGGGGCGGTCCACACGCATACCCACGGGCATGCCCACAGCCACGAATGACGGCGGCTGAACCGATGCTCGAAGGCGCGTCGCGCCTCATACGTGCACTGCAGTTCGGCGACTCGGTTTTCCCGGTTGGGGGCTTTTCCTTCTCCGCCGGGCTGGAAACCGCGATTCAGCAGCGGGTCGTCACCGACGCCGAAACCCTGTACGCCTATACCCGCACGGCAGTGGAGCAGGCGACGCTGGGGGACGGCATCGGCCTGGTCTGGGCCCATCGCGCCGCGCGGGCCGATGACATGCCCCGGATCGAGCAGATCGATCAGCTTGTCCACGCGCGTAAGCTCTCCAGTGAGACGCGCATGATGTCGGTGCGGATGGGAAAGAAGTTCAACGAGATGGGCGCACAGATCCTTGGCGCCCCCTTGCTGGAACGCTGGCGGGAACGCATCGCCGCCGGGGCCACGCCGGGGTGCTATCCGGTTGCGCTGGGGATGAATTTCGCGGTCCAGGGCCTGCCGGAGCGCGATGCATTCGTCGTCCACCAGTCCGGCGTGGCCGCCATGATTCTCGGCGCGGCGCTGCGCCTGATGCGGGTCGATCACGTGGAGACGCAAAGGATGCTCTACCGGCTCAACGCTGACGTGGACGCATCCTACGAGGCCGCTGCCGCCGCCCATCTGTCCGACATGGCCGGTTTCGCGCCGCTGACCGATATCCTGGCAGCGGTCCACGTCAAGGCGACCGTTCGCCTGTTCATGAGCTGAACAAGGGAAAACCGTGAGCAAGAAGATTACTCGAATCGGCGTCGGCGGTCCGGTCGGTTCCGGCAAGACAGCGATCGTCGAGGCCATCACCCCTCTGCTGCTGGAGCTCGGGATCAAGGTGCTCATCATCACCAACGACGTGGTGACCACCGAGGACGCCAAGCACGTTCAGCGCACGCTCAAGGGCGTCCTGCTCGAGCAGCACATACTCGGCGTCGAGACCGGGGCCTGTCCCCATACCGCCGTGCGTGAGGATCCGAGCATGAACCTCGCCGCGGTCGAGGACATGGAGGCCCGGTTTCCGGATACGGACGTGGTCCTGATCGAAAGCGGGGGCGACAATCTGACCCTGACCTTCTCGCCGGCCCTGGTGGATTTCTTCATCTACGTCATCGATGTCGCGGCCGGGGACAAGATCCCGCGGAAGAACGGCCCCGGGATCACCCAGTCGGACATTCTGGTCATCAACAAGACCGATCTGGCCCCCTATGTGGGCGCCGATCTCGCGGTGATGGACCACGACTCGCGTCTGATGCGTGGCGACAAGCCGTTTCTGTTCACCAACTGCAAGTCCGGCGAAGGGATCCCCGAGCTGGTCGAGCGGATTCGAAACGACCTTCTCTTCGACCTGAAGCTGGCCGACCGGCAGTCCGCGTGATGGATGGCTCGGCGGCGGCGCCCAGGCACGGCGACTGGCCGACGGCGGATGCGCTCGGGCGCTCGGCCCGCGAGCTCGCCGCCTTCCAGGACGAGCCGCCGCAGATGGCGAGCGGCATGGTCGGCAAGAATGGTCTGCTGCGGCTCGGCTTCGAGCGCCGCGGCGCCCGCACCCTGCTCGCCGATCTCGACCGCCGCACGCCGTTCATGGCGCAACGGGTACTGTACCCAGAGCGGTCCCTGCCCGATCTGGCGTGGCTGTTCATCATCACCACCACGGGCTGCGTGCTGCAGGGGGATCGGCTGGCGCTGGACGTGAGACTCGGCCCAGGGGCGCGCGCCCATGTGACGACCCAGTCCGCGACCAAGATCCACACCATGGATGCCAATTGCGCCGTGCAGACGCAGCATATCAGTCTGGCCGATGGCGCCTACCTGGAATACATGCCGGACCCGCTGATCCCGCATCGACGCGCCCGTTTCCTCGGCGACACGCGCATTTGCCTGCCCGAGTCGGCCACACTGCTCTACTCCGAGATCATCCAGCCGGGACGCAAGCACCATCATCCGGACGAATGCTTCGGTGCGACCCTGCTGTCGCTCGCGACCGCCGCGACTAGGCCAGACGGACGTCTATTGTTTTCCGAGAAGCTCCTGATCGAGCCGGAACGCCGCGCCCTTCGGCAAACCGGCGTGATGGGTCCATTCGACGTGCTCGGAAATCTGATCCTGCTGACCCCGAAGGACAACGCCGAGCGCGTCTATGCCCGGGTCGAAGCGGCGGTCGACCTGGAGCAGGGAGCCGCCTTCGGGGCATGCCGGTTGCCCAACGATGCCGGCCTGATTTTCAAGGTATTGGCGCGCGAAACCGCGCAGGTGAAGGCCAAGGTGCGCGAATTCTGGGGGATCGTGCGCGAGGAGATCACCGGCACCGCCCTCACGGCGCCCTTCTTCTGGCGCTGAATATCAGTTTCGCGGCCGGCGGCGATTCGTAGAACGGAGGTAACGATGAAAAGGCTTTTGGATTGGTGGGAAGGCGTCTGTCAATCGGCGGGGCCATTGCGCTTCATCGACATCGTCCTGCGCGGCATCGGTCAGGTGATGTTCCAGGATAGCCCGGTCTCCGGGCTCTTCTTCTTCGTCGCGATCGGCTGGGGCTCCTTTGCCGCAGGCGTGCCCCAGGTAGCCATCGGCGGCCTGCTGGGGATCGTGGTGGCGATCATCACGGCCTGGTGGCTGCGCGTCGACCGTGCCGCACTCGGGGCCGGTCTGTACGGTTTCAACGCGTACCTGGTCGGCATCGCCTTGCCGACCTTCCTCGCCGCCTCGCCGCTGCTCTGGGTCTACATTGTGCTCGGCGCCATGCTCTCGGTAGTGGCCACGCTCGCGGCGACGAATCTGATGAAGACCTGGGGCGTATCCGCTCTCACCGCTCCCTTCATTCTCGTCACCTGGCTGATGCTTCTGTCAGCCTATGCCTTCTCCGGCATCCAGGGCGAAGCACTGCCCGCCAGTGGTCTGATCGCGCCTATTCCCGCGGAGGCGGCCAATCCGCTCGCCATCGTCGATTTCATCGAAGGGATATTGATCAGCATCTCACAGGTATTCGTGAAGGGTGACGGGCCCGCCGCATTGCTGATACTGATCGGCTTGGCCGTGGGCTCCCTCGCGGCCGCTGGATTCGCACTCGCCGCGGCGCTGATCTCGGTCGTCGTGGCCCATCTGCTCGGCGCCGAGAGCCAGCTCGTCACGGCCGGTCTGGTGGGCTTCAACCCGATCCTGACCGCCATCGCCCTCGGCACGGTGTTCTACCGGCCAGGTCCGCGCGTCACCATCTATGCACTGGCCGCGACCGTACTCACGGTGATCGTGCAGGGTGCTATGGTCGCCGCTCTGACCCCGTTCGGCATTCCGACCCTGACCGCATCCTTCGTTTTGGTGACCTGGCTCTTCCTGCTGCCAGGGCAGAAGCTCGACTAGGGATGATGGATCAGGACGCCACGTCCCTATGCCGCGTGAAGGGCAACGGCGCTTCCCTTGCCGCTTCCCTGCCCCCGGCCCCCCGGGGCTTTATGTCCCCGCTGTAATGCCCAGGCGGCCGCCCGTAAATCCTTGCCCAGGGGCCGCCAGGGCTCAATTGCGCTGCCCAGGCTGGTCCAGCAGGCCGTTCAACGCAACGCCGACGCCGATTGCATTCTGATACCAGTCGTAGTCGATCATGGATTCTCCGTAGCCGGCGAAGGCATCGACATAGCCGCGAAGTGGGCCCACCAGCGGCGGTGTGGTCCAGGTGAAACGGACCGCTCCCTTGCCCGTGTCCGGATTGCCTCGCCCCATCAGCGAGAAGCTATGACCACGCCATTTGTAGATACCCGTGAGGTCGCCGTACCCGTAGTAGTCGGTGATGTCGGGGTTGTCATCCCCGCCGTCGTCGATGACGTACCAGGGCCGAACCAGCAGGGCGAAATCGCCCCGCTCGACACCAAACTCGGCGATCAAACGGTCCCAGCTGCGGGAGATAGGATCAGCGCGGCCGTTCGACTGGTGGTTATAGCCGAAATTGAAGAGCCGCCAGTGGAAGTCGCCGAGTGAGACCTCGGGCCGGTAGCTGACGAACAGCTCCGGCTCGTAATTGGTCTCGCGGAAGGGCCGTGAGAGCTCCTCGTTATAGACCTGCCACTGGCTCTGTTGCGTGTATGCCGCCCAGACCCCGAAGCGCCGATCGTCTGTCGCCCACAGCCGCGCCTTGAAGCTGAGCTGAAACTCCGCCTCGGTCCTCTGCCGCTCCGCGTCCGGGGTGTCGAGCGCGTCGAACAGGACCTTGAAAGGCGCGTTGTTGGGGCGATCCGAATAACGGGCGAACTGGAGGAAATTCGGCCGATACAGCGAAATGAGATAGCGGCTGGAATCCGGCTCGAAGCCCCAGGCCGCGTCGATCCAGGAGTCGGGGGCGACAGCCGCACCCGCCGGCGCCGGCCCGGATCGGGCCGCGTCCGGGGCCCGGGGCGCGGTCATGGCGCTGCGCTCGGGTTCGGGATCGGGATCGGGATCGGGATCGGGAAGTGCGGCCGGCGCGGCGGCGATGCGACCGCTGGCTCGATCGTAACAGGCGAGTCGCGCCTGATCGGACGCGATCGACGCACAGGCCGCGATGCCGGCGGATGCGCCGGATTGCGCAGCCGCCTCTCCAGTGAGCACAAGGCCGGACATCAGCGCGGCAAACAGGGACCACGCCTGACGGTCCCAGGACTTCGAGGCAAACATCGTCTGATCTCCGTGTGGGGCTAAAAGGAGCCGAATACCGTACCCAGGCCGATGACTGCGGCCAGCGCAACGATGGCGCCGACAATGGCGACCATCACCATGTCGAGGTAGCTCTCCCTATGGGTCGTGCCGCAGACCGCAAGCAGGGTGACCACGGCACCGTTGTGCGGCAGGCTGTCCAGGGCCCCGGCCCCGATTACGGCCACCCGATGCATCAGCGCCGGGTCGATGCCGAGCTCACTGGCGAGTTGCATGTAGGTCGCGCCCAGGGCCTCGAGGGCGATGGTCAAGCCACCCGAAGCGGAGCCGGTCAGCGCGGCGAGCACGTTGGTGGAGACCGCCAGCGAGACCAGCGGTCCGCCCTCGATCCCGAGCACCCAGTCGCTCACCATCTCGAAAGCCGGCAGCGCGGCTACCACCGAGCCGAAACCGACCAGGCTTGCCACGCTCACCACCGGCAGCACCGAGGCGTTCAAGCCCGCGTCCACGCTGTCGCGCAGGCGGATCAGACGCCGGTGGTTGAACGCGACCAGGATCAGGATCGCCACGATCAGGGCGACCATGACCGACCATACGCCGCTCACACCCGCCGCCGTGGTGGGGCCCCAGCGTTCCTCGGCCAGGAAGCCGAGGTCCATTTTCGGCAGGATCAGGGCCGTCATGACGAGATTGACCGCCACCACGGTCACCAAGGGCAGGAAGGCCACCGGCACCGAGGGCAGATCCTCGCTGACGTGGCCGTTGTGGATCTCAGCCGGGTCGAACTCCCGGGTGACCGTGGCGCGCTCGCGCACCAGCAGGTCATCGGCTGCCTGGTCCACCGTCACTGCCGAATCGGGACCGAAGCCCTCCGCCCGGCGGCGGGCCGCGGACTCGGCCCGGCCCAACCACCAGAGGCCGAAGAAAAGCATGATGGCCGCGGCGATCAGGCCCAGTCCGGGCGCGGCAAAGGGGGTGGTGCCGAAGAAAGGCATCGGGATGGCGTTCTGCACCGCGGGCGTGCCGGGCAGCGCGGACATGGTAAAGGTGAAGGTACCGAGCGCGATCGCCGCGGGCATCAGACGGCGGGGGATATTGGCGTCACGGAACAGGGCCTCAGCCATGGGCACCAGCACGAAGAAGGCGACGAACAGACTCACACCGCCGTAGGTGACCAGGGCGCCCGCGATCACCACCGCCAGGATGGCGCGCCTCGCACCCAGGCGTCCGCCGATGAACCGGGCCACGCTCTGCACCGAGCCGCTATCCTCCATGAGCTTCCCGAACAGGGCCCCGAGCAGGAAGATGGGGAAAAACTGGGCGAGGAAGCCCCCGGCGCCGGTCATGAAGGTCTGGGTCCAGTGCGCAAGCAGCGGCTCGCCGGCGGCGAGCGCGGCAATCAGCGCCGCGCCCGGGGTCAGAATCAGCACGCTCCAGCCACGATAGGCAAGCCATACGAGCAGGGAGAGTCCCAGCAAGATCCCCGCGAGGCCCATGGATCAAACCCCTTCCAGCAGATAATCGACGTCGAACGAGGCGCGTCTGCCGAGGTCGTCCCCGTGGCGCGCGAGGAACTCCTCGGCCGCACGCCGACCCTCGTCCCTCAACATTTCCAAGAAGGCCCATTCGGCATTGAGCTTCGACGAGACGCCGAGCTCCACCATCAGGTCGCTCGCGATCCGGTGCATGCGC
>CAYNBI010000126.1:0-7532 GCA_964395315.1 uncultured Chromatiaceae bacterium
TGCTGCAGCGCCGTCGGGTCCTCGGAGCGCAAATCCAGCAGCAAAGACGCCGACTGCGCAATGGTGTTGACGCTGGTGCCGCCTTCGATGACGCCCACGTTGTAGGTCGTGCGCGGCGACTCGGGGACCTGGTCCAGACCGGGCGCACGCTCGCCCGGCTCCAGACCCATGCGGCGTTTGGCGAAGCTCGAGAGGGCGTCGCCGACCATGGCCGCAAGCCCGATCAGGGCGCCGACGACGGCCGGGTGTCCCATCAGGAGGGCCAGCCCGGCGCTGAGCGCCACTGCCGCGAAGACCCCCCGCACCGTCGCCGAGCGTCCGAGCAGGCGGCGGCCGTCCCGGAGTACCACGCCCCCGTCCAGCGGCCAGGCCCAGCGGCGCCCGAGCAGGTTCTCCGCTACGATCGGAGCGCCGTTGGCGGCGATGACCAGGATCAACAACTCAACTTCTGACTGCATGCCCGGAAGGGTCCCAACCCAAATTCGATCTTTCGGCCCCCGACGCGTTAAATTATGGACCCAAAGTTGCCACCGGACCCGCCGTCCTCGCCTCGACGACAGAGCCGTAATCCCCGGGTATGCGCACCATCGCGCCGGAAACCCTATGAACCGACTGACCGCGATCGCACTCGTCTGCCTGCCCCTGCTGACGCCCACTGGCGCAGGATCGCAGGCGCCAGCACCGCCTCCCATTGAGGAGGAAACCGATACCTGGTCCCGCGCCAGATCCACCGCGGACGAGTGGATGAGGCGCTCGATGGAGACCGCCGACCAATGGTGGCAGCGCTCCCAGGAGGCCGCCGACTCGGCTTGGGACGCTACCCGCGAGTATATCGGCCAGGGCCAGGCGAACCATCTCGGCCAGCTCTGGAGCCGGCTGCTGCCGACTCTGGAGGAAACCCTCACCCTGCAGGAGCGCCAGCAGACGCTCCCGCAGCGGGCATGGTTCGGCGAGGATCAGCGCTCGAACCAGGAGGCCATCGACCAACTCCTCGACGAGGCCGTTGCCCTGCTCTCGACCTCCAACGTCCAGCACTACAGGGATCGCATTGCGGTGCTGCAAAAGGAGATCGCGCAGGACCGGCAGGACATCGACGACTACCGCCGGCGGCGCGTCTCGGCCCCCGAGAAGTCGATGGTGGAAAAGACGGTGTCGGACTACGAGCGCGCCATCGCCGCCCGGGAGGACGACATCACGCGCAAGGAGGCGGAGCTTGCCGACATCAAGCGGGAGTTCGCCGCGGACCTGCGCGCCATGGGCCTTGAACTCAGCGACGAGCAGGTGGACTTTCTGCTCTCGACCGTGGTGGGCGATAACCTCATCGATCTCGGCATCGTCTTCGACAACGTCAAGGCCATCACCCTGCAGATCGAGCAACTGGTGGAGGACAGCAAGGAGGACCTGCAGAGTGCCCGCCGTTACTACGGCATGTACGTGGTCCTGCTCAAGAGCCTCAAGCAGATGCACGAGCAGGTCGAGAACGCCATCGCCAAGCAATACCTGCCGCAGATCGACGGCATCATCGACCGAGCGACGACCCTGTCCGCCGAGACCCGATCCCTGCTGCAAACCTCACCGGAAAAGAAGGAGCTGCTAACCGCCAACCTGGAGGCCCAGGCCCTCACCATCGAGGCCGCGGGCGTCTACCGCCAATACCTGACCGAGCAGGCGCAGCGGGTGGCCCAGGCGCGCATCGAGCTCGAGAAAGACATCGCCGCCGCCTGGAACACCTACGAGACGGTGCGCGTCTCGGGCGAGCTGGTGGGTCTGGTCAAGTCCAGCCGCAGGCTGCTCGACGGCCTGCTCAATCGCCAGGTTCCCGCGCTGCGGCCGTTCGAGAACCTCGAGCTGAAGCGGGAGTTCGAAAAGCTGACCGCCCAACTGCGCACGACGGAGCCGATTTGAAGCCGGCAACGCCCTGTCCCTGCGGCAGCGGCCGCGCCTACTCCGCCTGTTGCGGGCGCTTCATCGAGACCGGCGCCCTCCCGGCGACGGCGGAGGAACTGATGCGCTCGCGCTACAGCGCCTACGCACGGGGGAACGCGGACTATCTGCGCGCGACCTGGCACCCCACCACGCGTAGACAGGACCTGCGCCTGGACGAACCGGTGACCTGGATCGGGCTCAGCATCGAGCGCACCGAGGCTGGCGGGCCCGACGACAGGGAGGGGCGGGTGGAGTTCATCGCCCGCTACAAGATCGGCGGCCGTGCCCACCGCCTGCGCGAGAACAGCCGCTTCGTGCGCCGCGACGACCGCTGGTACTACGTCGACGGCGAGATGGACCCAGCCGGCGACTGAGCCACCGCCGCCAGACCCGGTGCAACGCAGCCGCTACCCAAGCGTATGAGCATCGCATCCACCCTTGGCTCCATGCTCGTGGGCTGGTCCCTGCTCAATGGCGTCATGTTCCTGCTGCAGCCGGGCATGGTCTTCTACCCGCTCGCCCGCCTGGAGACCAACCCCGGGGACTGGGGCTTGGACTTCGACGACGTCACCCTGACAGCCGATGACGGCGTGGCGCTGCACGGCTGGTTCATCCCCCGCTCCGGCGCCAAGCGGGTTCTGCTGTTCTTCCACGGCAACGCGGGCAACATCTCCCATCGCGCGGACTCGATCCGGATCTTCCACCGGCTCGGGCTCGACGTGCTCATCCTCGACTACCGCGGCTACGGCAAGAGCCAGGGCTCCCCCAGCGAGCAGGGCCTGTACCGCGACGCCCGCGCCGCCTGGGACTGGCTCACCAGGGAGCGCGGGTACGCGCCCGGAGAGGTGGTGATCTTCGGCCGCTCCCTCGGCGCGGCGGTCGCCGCCGAGCTCGCCGCCGAGACCGACCCCGGCGGCCTGATCCTGGAATCCGGCTTCAGCTCCGCGCGCGACGCCTCGCGGGCCATCTTCCCCCTGCTCTCCTGGCTCGTGCTCAACCGCTACGACTTCGACTCCGCACGCGCCCTGCGCAATGTCCACTGCCCGGTGCTGGTGCTGCACAGCCCCGACGACGAGATCATCCCCTACGCGCTCGGACGCAAGCTGTTCGAGGCGGCGAGAGAGCCGAAGCAGTTCGTGACCCTGCGCGGCGGCCATAACGACGGGTTCCTGGTCTCCCAGCCGGATTACGAACGGGCACTCGAGGCCTTTCTGCGCTCCCTCCCGGACACCGGGGGCGGGCGGCGGTGAAGACCCCCGCCGCAATCGCCATGATGCTCCTGGGGCTGCTCGCCGCCGGCTGCGCGGGCCCTCGCCCGAGCGAAACCGCTATCGGCTCCCAACCGCCCCGACTGGCGCCGGAGGAGGCGGTGATGGATGACGGCTACCGCCTGCCGCTTCGCGTCTGGGGTAACGACCGCCATCCGCGCGCCCTGGTGCTGGCGCTGCATGGCTTCAACGACTACGGCAAGGCCTTCGCCGGACTCGGACCCTACCTAGCCGAGCACGGCATCCTCACCTACGCCTACGATCAGCGCGGCTTTGGCGCCGACGAACAGGCCGGGCGCTGGGCGGGTACCGCGCGCATGGCAGCGGACCTGCGCGCCGTCACCGATCTGTTGCGCAAGCGCCACCCGAATACGCCGCTCTACCTGCTCGGCGAGAGCATGGGCGGCGCCCTGGTGATGGCGTCGGATACAGCAGCCGGCGCCGACGGTATCGTGCTGGTGGCCCCCGCGGTCTGGTCCCGCGACACCATGAACCCGGTGCAACGCCTCGCACTGTGGATCGCCATCCACACCGTTCCATGGCTGGAGCTGACCGGCGAGGGCCTGGACATCCACCCCTCGGACAATCTGGAGATGCTGCGCGCCTTCCGCGGCGATCCGCTGGTGATCAAGGAGACGCGGGTCGATGCCCTGTGGGGCATCACCAATCTCATGGACAGCGCCGCGGGCGCCGCCCATCGGCTGCCAGCGAGGACCCTGCTGTTGTATGGCGAGAAGGACGAGATCATCCCGAAAAATGCCTTCTGCGAGATGGTGAAGAATCTCCCCCAGGACCCAGGGCCGCGCATCGTCCTCTACGCACGGGGCTGGCACATGCTGACGCGCGACCTGCAGGGCGAGCGGGTCATGGCTGACATCGCCCGCTGGCTCCTGGATCAGGAGGCCGCGCTTCCATCCAACGAAGAGGCCTCAGGGCGCGCTGCGCGAATGGCGCGCTTCTGCGGCCAGCAGGCAGCGCCGCGCGAGCACGCAAGGTCATGACCCCGAGCCGCAGATTCCTCGTGCATGGCGCGACGTGGATTCTCCTCTTGGTCATTCTCACCGCGGTCTCAGCTGCCGGCCATACGCGTTCCTCGCTCGCCCAGCCGCCGGCCGGCGCCGCCGTGCGGCCCGACGCGCTCCTGGTGTTTTCGTCGCCCGACGGCGCGGCAATCCAGGCCCGAATCAACATCGAGATCGCCGCCGACTCCGCGGCCTGGAATCGCGGGCTCATGTGGAGAATCCTACCGGACGACACCCAAGGGATGCTGTTCGTCTACCCGGACAGCGCCCCGCGCGTGTTCTGGATGCGCAACACGCCGGCCGCGCTGGACATCCTGTACGCGGATGCAGAGCGGCGAGTGTCCCACATCGTGCGCAACGCACAACCCATGTCGGATGAGCTGCATGGCTCCAACGGGCCGGCGCGCTACGTGATCGAGGTCCGCGGCGGCTTTGCCGCGCGCCACGGCATCGTCGAGGGTGCGCACTTCCACATCTCTCGCCTGCCCCCTCCCTAAGCTGGAAAGCGACGGCCCGCAGGTTGTAAAGTTGCGCCCAGCCGGCACCGCCGCTTACAAGCGTCGGTCCACATCGATCCACAGAGACGTCAAGAATATCCGCCGGGGCGACTCTGACCCCGGCAGCGACGATTGCCGAGGAGGTTCTGCACCCATGAGCGACGAAGAACAGCGCACGCCCCTGCACCAGCGGGTGACACTCGCCGGCAGCGAGCTGGTGGACTACGTCAAGCAATTGATCGAAGAGGGCAACGTACGCCGGCTCATCATCCGCAAGCCCGACGGGGAGACCCTGCTGGAGGTCCCCCTCACCGCCGGCATCGCCGTTAGCGGCGCCTTGACCCTCATGGCGCCCGTGCTGGCGGCGATCGGCGCATTGGCGGCCCTAGTGGCGAAGGTCCAGGTGGATATCATCCGCGGCGGCGACCCGGACGCGTAGCGGAAACCGAGGCTTGTCCCCACCCCTGCTATTCTCCATCGTCGAGTCGCCGGGCCATCCAAGGCTCTCGGACCTTTATCGGGATCTCGGGATCGAGGAGCTGCGCCTGCCCTCCCAACGCAAGGCGGTGCAGGCCCTCAAGCGAGGCAGGCCGGACCTGGTGGTGGCCGAGTTCTTTTACGGCTTCGGCAACAACTATGCCGGGGCCAATCTCAGCAATCTGGACGTGTTCCTGGCCAGCCTCCAGAAATACGCCCCCGCCGCGCGCGTCATCGTGCTGGTGGACAAGGCGCAGCGGCCGCACGTGGACAGGCTGGCGGAGCGCTTCCCGCTGCATGCCATCCTGGCGCAGCCGGTTGGCGCCCGTGACCTGGAGCCCGTCCTGCGGCGGGCATTGAACCCCAACCCATCCGAAGAGGCAGATACAGAGTGAAAAAGATCAAGCAGACGAACGAATACGGCATCTTCCAGAAACGCTCCGGGCGTTACGCCGTCCGCGATACGAAGAAACAATGGGTACATGGCGAGGACAAGACCAAGGTCCTGCTCGCCGAGGGCCTGATGAAGCTGCCCGAGCCCAAGCCCGCCGCGCCGGAAGAGGCCCCCGCCGCCGAAGCCTCGGAAGACACCCCCGCCTCCTGACCGCTGCCGATCGCCGCCTGATCCGGTGCCTTCGCGCACCGGACGGGCTGGTGCCCGATGAGCCGCGGTACCCAACGCCACCGTCCCCATGACCCCCACGCCGCCAGGCCCATCGCTGCCGATCGACGGCGTTCTGGAAGAGCTGCGCCAGGCACTCGCCGCGGGACATGCCGTCCTGAGCGGACCTCCCGGATCGGGCAAGACGACCCGCGTTCCCCTCGCCCTGCTGGATGAGCCCTGGCTCGCGGGGCGAAGCATTCTGATGCTCGAGCCGCGCCGTCCCGCCGCCCGCATGGCGGCCGCGCGCATGGCCGCCATGGTGCAGGAGGGGTTGGGAGACAGCATCGGCTATCAGGTCCGATTCGAGCGCCACATCGGCACCCATACCCGCATTCAGGTGTTGACGGAAGGGATACTTACCCGCCGCATCCAGGGCGACCCTGATCTCGAGGGAGTCGGACTCCTGATCTTCGACGAGTTCCATGAGCGCAGCCTGCAGGCGGACCTGGGCCTCGCCCTGGCCCTGGACGCGGCCGCGGTGCTGCGCCCCGATCTGCGCATCCTGGTCATGTCGGCCACCCTGGATACGCAGGCCGTCTCCCGCCTCCTGGGCGGGGCGCGGGTAGTCCGATGCGCCGGTCGCGCCCACCCGGTGGAGACCATCTACGCAGAGAGAAGGGGCGAACGAGATCCGGTCGAGGCGGTAGTCGCGGGGGTTTGCCGCGCCTGCGCCGATCGCGGCGGCGATCTGCTCGCCTTCCTGCCCGGCGGCGGGGAGATACGGCGCGCCCTGGCGCGCTTGGAGCCGTTGCTCGGCGACCGCGCACGCCTGCTGCCCCTGCATGGCGCGCTGCCCGTGAGCGAGCAGGCGCTCGCCCTCGGACCCAACCAAGGACCGATGCGGCGGGTGGTGCTTGCCACCGACATCGCCGAGACCAGCGTCACCATCGACGGCGTCACCACCGTGATCGACAGCGGGCTGACCCGCAAGCCGCGCTTCGACCCCGGTTCTGGGCTCACCCGGCTAGTGACCGAGCCGATCTCCCGCGCCTCGGCTGACCAACGCGCGGGACGCGCCGGGCGTCTGGGACCCGGGAGATGCTATCGGCTCTGGACCAGGGAGCAGGAGGTCGGACGCCCGGAGCACCGGCCAGCGGAGATCCTGCAGTCTGATCTGGCCCCGTTGGCGCTGGAGCTTGCGATGTGGGGAACCCGCGATCCGGCGACGCTTGCCTGGCTCGACCCGCCCCCTGCGGGCGCCTGGTCCCAGGCGGTGCGGCTGTTGCGGGAGCTGGGCGCGCTGGACCGCGGCGGCACCATCACCGGGCTCGGCCGCCGCATGGCCGATCTGCCGATCCACCCCCGGCTGGCACGCATGCTGGCCACCGCCCCGGATCACGGATCACGACGCCTGGCCGCGGACATGGCCGCCCTGCTCTCGGACCGGGATCCCTGGAAGACCGAGCCCGGTTTGCCCTGCCCCGCCGACCTTGGTCTGCGCCTGCGCGCGCTGGAGCGCTTCCGCGCCTCCGGCCAGGCCGACGGCGCCGAGCGGCGCCGGCTGGCGGCGGCCGGCCGATTGAGCCGCAAACTCATCCGGGGCAAGGTCGCCCCCGAGGAACCGGCGAGTCAGGACCCCGGCGCGCTCCTCGCCCTCGCCTATCCGGACCGCGTGGCCAAGAGGCGGCCCGGCGGAGACGGCCGCTACCTGCTGGCCTCCGGCACCGGAGGTGTCCTG
>CAYNBI010000127.1:0-7192 GCA_964395315.1 uncultured Chromatiaceae bacterium
TGGCGTAGCCGGTGGCGCGGCAGGCCATCACGTCGGAGTGGTCGCCGAAGATCGAAAGGGCCTGAGCGGCGAGCGAGCGTGCGGACACGTGCAGGACCGTCGGCGTCAACTCGCCGGCGATCTTGTACATGTTCGGGATCATCAGCAGCAGGCCCTGGGAGGCGGTGAAGGTGGTCGCGAGCGACCCCGCCTGCAAAGCGCCGTGGATGGCGCCGGCGGCCCCGGCCTCGCTCTGCATTTCGATCACGTCCGGGACCGTACCCCATAGGTTCGAGACCTTGAGCGAGGACCACTCGTCCGCCCACTCGCCCATGGGCGAGGCCGGGGTGATGGGGTAGATGGCGACCACCTCGTTGGTCATGTGGGCGACGTAGGCGGCGGCCTCGTTGCCGTCGATCGTGATCATCTGTTGTTGCGACATCGATCAACCCTGAAATGCTGAATTGAAAGGCCCCGACGCGCTAGGCCGTGTTGGGGATTCCGGTCCGGAATGTCGTCCTGGAAGCGGTCCTCGTCTCGCCTGCTTGGGTGTAATGGGAGCGCGGATGGGGGATGTCCCTGTCGGGTGCTGCGTCCGGCCGCGGTGGCCATGGTCGCAAGGCTTAACTATATCCCGAATCAATATGTCCATGCTGTTGCGGTAAGGGGGTTCCGAGAACAATCGAAGGCCGGCATGACCGCGATCACTTCGAGACTTATCATGTCGGGAAGGATCGCGTGCGAGCCTGGGCCCCGTCATTGTTGAACCGCAAGGGAAGACGCCGATCGGTTGGATCGAGATGAGCGCCGTCATCAAGGAACCCGAAATCGCCCTCCGTCCGATGGGGGAAAAGGATATCCCGGCGGTCCTTGCCGTGGAGACCGCCGCCTATCCCTATCCGTGGACGGAAGGGATCTTCCGCGATTGCCTGCGGGTGGGTTATTGCTGCTGGGTCGCGGAGGGGGCCGGGGTGGTTGTCGGCCACGGAGTCATGTCGGTGGCGGTGGGTGAGTGCCATGTGCTCAATGTGTGCGTTCATCCCGACTGGCAGGGCCGCCAGCTGGGGCGCAGGATGCTGCGCTGGTTGCTCGCCATCGCTCGCGGGCACCGTGCCGAGACCGCCTTCCTGGAGGTGCGGGTCTCCAACCAGCCGGCCATCGCCCTCTACGAATCAGAGGGATTCTGCGAGGTCGCGGTGCGTCGTGGTTACTATCCTGCGGACAAGGGCCGCGAGGATGCCGTCATCATGGCGCGTTGCCTGAATGGGAGCGCCGAATAGGTCCATCCTCGCTTTCTCGGCACACTGCATCCGCGAGGCGCGGTACCCGACTGCCGTGATGCCCAGAACTTGGCTCGGCCCCGGGCATGGCGGCGTGTCCGGCGCCCTGGGCAGGCGCAGATGCTTGCCGCCGTTTCGGAAGCCGCCGGCGAGCCTGGCGCTTGGGGTATAATCCCAAAATTTTCCCGAACCTCTTGTTCCCTCATGAGCCAGCTCGCCGAGCAATTGTCCAGGCGCCGCACCTTCGCCATCATCTCCCATCCGGACGCGGGTAAGACCACCCTCACCGAGAAGCTGCTGCTGTTCGGCGGCGCGATCCAGATGGCGGGCACGGTCAAGGGGCGCAAGGCCGCCCGCCACGCGACCTCCGACTGGATGGAGCTGGAGAAGCAGCGCGGGATCTCCGTGACCTCCTCGGTCATGCAGTTCCCCTACGGCGAGGCCATCGTCAACCTGCTGGACACGCCGGGCCACGAGGACTTCTCCGAGGATACCTACCGCACCCTCACGGCGGTGGACTCGGCGCTGATGGTCATCGATGTGGCGAAGGGCGTGGAGGAGCGGACCATCAAGCTGATGGAGGTGTGCCGCCTGCGCGACACCCCGATCCTCACCTTCGTCAACAAGCTCGATCGCGAGGGGCGCGAAGCCATCGAGGTCCTGGACGAGATCGAGAGCATCCTGCAGATCCAGTGCGCTCCGGCGACCTGGCCCATCGGCATGGGCAAGCGCTTCAAGGGCGTGTACGACCTGCGCGCCGACAAGACCCACCTGTTCAGCGCCCAGCATGGCGGCAAGATCAAGGCCGGCGAGGTCATCGACGGCATCGACAACCCGCGCATGGACGAGGTGCTGGGCGATCAGGCCCGGGAGCTCCGGGAGGAGATGGAGCTGGTGCAGGGCGCGAGCCATCCGCTGGACCTGGAGGCCTATCTCGCCGGCCGGCAGACGCCGGTGTTCTTCGGCTCCGCCATCAACAACTTCGGCGTGCGCGAGCTCCTGGACGCCTTCGTCGAGTATGCCCCGCCGCCGCGGCCGCGCGCCGCGATGCAGCGGACGGTCAATCCCGCGGAGGAGAGCTTCACCGGTTTCGTGTTCAAGATCCAGGCGAACATGGACCCGGCCCACCGCGACCGTATCGCATTCCTGCGCGTCTGCTCCGGCAGCTACAAGAAGGGCATGAAGATGCGCCACGTGCGCATCGGCAAGACGGTGCAGGTGGCCAACGCCATCACCTTCCAGGCGGACGAGCGCCGGCATGTCGATGAGGCCTGGCCGGGGGACATCATCGGCCTGCACAACCACGGCACCATCCAGATCGGTGACACCTTCAGCGAGGGCGAGGAGCTCAAGTACGGGGGCATTCCCTTCTTCGCGCCCGAGCTGTTCCGCCGTGTGGTGCTCAAGGACCCCCTGCGCATGAAGGCCCTGCAGAAGGGCGTGGTGCAGCTGAGCGAGGAGGGCGCCACGCAGGTCTTTCGCCCGCTGAAGAACAACGACCTGATCCTGGGGGCGGTCGGCGTGCTCCAGTTCGATGTCGCCGCCTACCGGCTGAAGGACGAGTACGGGGTGGAGGCGGTGGTGGAACCGGTCGGCGTCTATACGGCCCGCTGGGTGGCGTGCGACGACGCGAAGATGCTCGACCGCTTCCGGGTCAAGGCCTACGAGCACCTGGCGGAGGACGGCGACGGACAACTCGTCTACCTGGCTCCCACGCGGGTGAACCTGAACCTGACCGAGGAGCGCTGGCCGGATATCCGCTTCAACGCCACGCGGGAGCTGTGAGCGCGAGCCTCGGCGGCCAACAGCGAAATTGAGTTGCGCCGTTTCGGCCGCAAGTTGCAGTCCATGGTTTAGACGTAGAAGGGTGAAACACAATGGAAACCGATGCAGTGACGAAGCTGATCCTTGACGGTATGCCTGGCGCCGAGGTCACGGTCACCGGGGACGGCAGCCACTTCGAGGCCGTAGTGGTGAGCGCGGACTTCGTGGGCAAGACCCCGATCCAGAAGCAGCGGCTGGTCATGGCGACGGTCAAGCCGCAGATCGAGAGCGGCGAGCTGCACGCGCTTTCGATCAAGACCTACACGCCGGAGCAGTGGTCGGCGCAGTCCGGCTGAAGCCGGCGCGCTTGGGATATGCCCGGCGCTACTCAACGACGGGGCGCCTGATTTGAAATTCGACCCCGGCCCGCCATACTCAAGACAGAGGAGAAAACCGCCAATCAAAGAGGAGAGCAGTCATGTTCCTGAAGCACAAAGACAGCGGCAAGTTGGTCGAGGTCCTGAGCCTGCGGGACCTCTTCAATCCTCTGCATTCGACACTGGTGGGCCGTTACCACGCCGGCGAGGAGCTGCAGGATCCCGAGCAGTTCGAGAAGGCCGCGCTGGTGTTTCCCTCGGACGAGGCCCTGCCCAGGTGCTGGACCGATGTCCACTACCGCGACGAGGAGGCCCATCACCACTACAAGGTCCATCCCTGAGATCTTCGCCCGGACATCTACCCGGGGCGGCGTCCCCGCGCGCTAGCGGCAGGCATCAGGGCGACAAGCCAGCGGCAGGGCCTTTCACCAGCCGCCCGTCGCGATAGTCCCGCAGGGCCTCGTCGATCTGCTCCCGCGTGTTCATGACGAAGGGCCCGTGCTGGACGACGGGCTCGTTCAACGGTCGTCCTGCGACCAGGATCAGCCGCGCGGGAGTGTTCGCCGCTGCCGCCGCTTCGATCCGATCCCCGGGGCCGAGCACCCCCAGCTCGTGAGCTCGCAGGGGCCGGTCCGCCACCACGATCTCTCCTTCGAACGGGTAGAGGAAACCGGTCATCTCCTCGCCGAGCGGAAGCTCGAAACGACTCCCGGCTGGTAGCGACACGTCCAGGTACAAGAGACCCGTGTAGGGGTCGTGCACCGGCCCCTCGCGGCCGAGGAAGCGCCCGCTCAGCACCTTTACCCGCGCGCCCTGCGCCTCCACCACGGGGATGCTGCTCGCGTCCAGCTCCTGGTAAGCGGGTGGGCTCATCTTCTGCGCCGCGGGAAGATTGATCCAGAGCTGAAAGCCGCGCATCAGGCCGTGGGTCTGGCGCGGCATCTCCGAGTGGATCACCCCACTTCCGGCCCGCATCCACTGCGCCCCGCCGGCGCGCAGGTCTCCCTGGTTGCCCATGCTGTCGCGGTGCTCCATGTGGCCGTCGAGCATGTAGGTGAAGGTGACGAAGCCCCGATGCGGGTGGTCCGGAAATCCCGCGCTGTAGTCGTCCGGGTCGTCGCTGGAGAAGTGGTCCAGCATCAGGAACGGGTCGAGGTGGCGCAG
This sequence comes from uncultured Chromatiaceae bacterium, assembly GCA_964395315.1. Taxonomy (GTDB): domain Bacteria; phylum Pseudomonadota; class Gammaproteobacteria; order Chromatiales; family Chromatiaceae; genus CAVORB01. Next base: position 4,565 of record CAYNBI010000127.1, read on the forward strand.
GGCGGGCAGCCCGAGGGAGCGGCGCAGCGTCACGCCCGCCCCTTCGGTGACCGTCATGGCGCCGATTCTCTGCTGCAGGCGGCGCGTGCTCATGGCTATAGCCCTATTGGCGGATGCCTTCGATCGAGAGGGTCAGCTCGACCTCCCGCGAGGCGGGCCCGAGGTCGTAGTCGATGCCGAAGTCCGCGAGCTTCAGGCTCGTCGTGCCCTCGAAGCCGCGTCGATAGCCGCCCCAGGGGTCCGGACCGCTCCCGATCTTGGTCACGTCGATGGTGATCGGCTTGGTCACGCCGTGCAGGGTCAGGTTGCCCTCCAGCACCGCCCGATTGATGCCGGTCTCCTTATAGGAGGTACTCTCGAAGCGGGCCTCGGGATATTTCTCCACGTCGAGGAAATCCGCATTACGCAGATGCTTGTCGCGCTCGGCGTGGTTGGAGTCGATGCTCGCGGTCTTGATCACCACCTCCACCTTCGCGTCGCTTGGGTCCGCCTCGTCGTAGGTGAAGCTGCCGCCAAAGTCGTTGAAGCGCCCGTACAGCCAGCTGTAGCCGAGGTGCTGGATACGGAACTGAACGAAGGCGTGGGCGCCCTCGGTGTCGATGACGTACTTGTCGGCGGCCGCCAGAGCGGGCAGCAGCAGCGCCGCGGAGAGGGCGATGGTCGTGCCTACCTTGGAAGTTATTCGAACGCGCTTCATGGAGGTTTCCTCTGTGGTTGGGGTCGTCAGCGTCGGACCGGACGCAGCATGCGCAGCAGGGTGCGGTCCCGGTCCAGGAAGTGATGCTTTAGTGCGCCCGCCGCGTGAATACCGGCGAGGGACACCAGGGCGATGGCGAGAACAAGGTGCACGTCGCCGGCCAGATCCGCCTGGCTTGGGATGCCGGTGATGCTCGCCGGGACCGCGAACAGGCCGAATACGTCGATGGCGCGGCCATCGGCGGTCGAGATCAGATAGCCGCTGACCATGACCGTCGCGAGCAGCACGTACAGCATGCCGTGGGCGGCGGAAGCGGCCCGGCGCTCGAGTGCGGACAGGCCCGGCTCCGGCCGCGGTCGCGGATTGATCCACCGCCAGACGAGCCGCGACGCCAGGGTGACCGCCAGCAGGACGCCTACGCCCTTGTGGATGTCCGGGGCGCGGCGGTACCAGGGATCGTAGTAAGTCAGGTCGACCATCCAAAGGCCGAGGGCAAACAGGACGATCACCAAGATCGCCATTGACCAGTGGAGAACGATGGCGACGACGCCGTAGCCTTCTTCGGTGTTGCGCAGCACGCCTCTTGCTCCTGAGCTCCGGTAATCGCGGTGGAACTTGGTCGTTGTCGGTACGCAGGAACTGGTGGCGCGGCTAGGACCGATAAACGGCGGTAGCCGAAAAACATTCTTCTCTTGGGTGCAACAAGCTGGCCCGAGAGGCGCAAATGGGGGCGTGGCGAAAGAGCACCCGGCGGCGATAGCCGCCGGGCGTGGGAGGGGTTAGGTTAGCCGCGGCCTTCCAGGGCAGCGATTCTCTCTTCCAACGGTGGATGGCTCATGAACAGGCGCTTGAGGCCCTCGCCGATGCCGCCGTTGATGCCGAAGGCGGCGAACTCGCCGGAGGGCAGGTCTCTCGGCTCTTGGGCCATCTGCAGTCGACGCAGCGCCGCCGCCATGCTGGTGTTACTGGTCAGGCGGGCGCCGCCGGCGTCGGCCTTGAACTCGCGGTAGCGGGAGAACCACATCACGATCATGGTCGCGAGAATCGACAGCAGCACCTGGGAGATCATGGACACGATGAAGTAGGCGGGTCCATGCCCCTGCTCGGTCTTGAACACGACGCGGTCGATGACGTGGCCGATGACCGTGGACAGGAAGACGACGAAGGTGTTCACCACGCCCTGGATCAGGGTCAGGGTGACCATGTCGCCGTTTGCCACGTGGCTCACCTCGTGTCCCACCACCGCCTCGACCTCCTGCTTGTTCATGCTCTGCAGCAGGCCGGTGCTGACGGCCACGAGGGCGTCGTTGCGGTTCCAACCGGTGGCGAAGGCGTTGGGATCCGGCGAGTCGAAAATCCCGACCTCGGGCATACGGATCCCGGACGCCTCGGCCTGACGGGCGACCGTATCCATCAGCCAGGTCTCGAAGGGTGTGGATGGCTGGTCGATGACTTGCACGCCCATGGACCGCTTCGCCATTGCCTTGGACATGAACAGGGAGATGAGGGAGCCGGCGAAGCCGATGAGCGCCGCGAACACCAGCACGGCCTTCAGGTCCAGGTCGACGTTGTTCGCCTGGAGCAGGCCCTGGAAGCCGAGCAACTGGAACACGATGCTGATTACGAACAGCACAGCGACGTTCGTGGCCAGGAAAAGAAGGATTCGTTTCATTTCTTGATCAAGACTCCCCAATGATTGAATACTCAGGTGAGTAACATGCCCGCGTCGGGCAGGCCGCGCAAGCACCGGATTGTCTGCTTGGACGGCGAGCGCGCTGTCCCGCGCACGGCCCGTTCCCACGGTTCATGGGGCCACGGGCAGAGATAAAAAGTCTAGACAAGCGTGTCCCGGCTGGGTACCATGCCGGGTCTCAGTTTTCGGGGCCATAGCTCAGCTGGGAGAGCGCAACACTGGCAGTGTTGAGGTCGGC
>CAYNBI010000128.1:0-7045 GCA_964395315.1 uncultured Chromatiaceae bacterium
CGCAGAATCATGTTGCGATTGTGCAGATTGAAGTTTCCACCTTCAATTTGCATGGCCACTGCAGATCGACTGGTCAAGTTGCCCGCTCCGGCGCCATGCCGCGCCAGGCGATCAGTCACCTTGGTGGATGGTGACCTCGTAACGGCGGATGTCCCCATCGAGGCGGACGATGTCGCCGGCGCGCAGCGCGAACCCACCGGTGGCGCGGTCGCGGAAATAGAGCGCGAGGGTCTCCTTGATGACCGGGAAGGCGATCTCGCCCCAGGGGATGTCCGGCTCGTCGAACAGGCGCACGTCCAGGCTCTCCGGTCCGGGACGGAAGCCGAGATCGAGCAGGCGGCTGCGGAAAACGAGGTAGACCTGATTGATGTGCGGCAGGTTGAACATGGTATAGAGCGCGCCGACGCCCACGCGGGCCCCGGCCTCTTCCCAGGTCTCACGCGCGGCGCCCTGCTGGGTGGTCTCGCCGTTTTCCATGAAGCCGGCGGGCAGGGTCCACAGGCCGTGGCGCGGCTCGATCGCCCGTCGGCAGAGCAGGATCTTGTCCTCCCACTCGGGGATACAGCCAACGACGATCTTGGGGTTCTGATAATGGATGGTGTCGCAGGTGCCGCAAACGTAGCGGGGCCGATCGTCCCCCCGCGGCACGCGTAGCGCGACCTCGGACCCGCACTCGCTGCAGTATTTCATGGTTTACTGATCTAGACACCCGGGCTGGCCGCACTACACGGCGCCCAGATCTCCCGTTACAGCCATGTGAACCACTCTCGCTTCAGCTCGCCGGGTCGAGCGGTGGTTGGCTTGCCGGATCAGCGGCTTGGCCCGCCGCAGGGGTCAAGACTTCCCAGTGCGCCGCAATGGTGTCCGCCGACAAATCCGCGCCACAGTCCCATTCGACAAAGTAGCCGCCGTTGTGCAGGCGCTCGAACTCGCCGGGGTCTTTCAGTGGAGCAAAGGCCTCGGCCTCCAGGTAGGGATAGACGTCGAAAAGCCCCGTTCGGCCATCTTCAGCAACGACGTAGATTCGGTACTCGGCCCGCGGAACGATATTGGCAATCCTCATTGATCAAGCCCTCGAATTGCGAACGGCTTTTTGCCGTTCACGGCCAGCTGCCAGTCGGCGAGCAAGTCTTCTTCATGGATTTCAATCCAGGCGACCACTAACTTGTGCTTGCTGGCTGGCAATGCCCCCGCCAGCACGGCACCACCCTCAATCGCGTACACGGCGACCTGCCCTTGATAGTCCGCATGGATGTGGGGTACGTGGTGACGATCCGTATCGTAGAAAAACATTCGGATCAAGATGCCGTAGAACATCGAAATCGTTGGCATGCCCGCACCTCTCTTTGGCAACGCCCACCACGGTGCCAAACCTGGATACCCGATCTGGGTCGCTCGACTTTATGCCAACCGTCGCGCCAATACAAAGGCCTCCGCCGCATGGAAGCCGAAGTTGGGGCCGCGCGATCGGACCGCCAGCGCGACGCCTTGGCGCAAGCCTGGATGGGCCAGTCGCCCAACTCAGCGGTCTAAGTGTCGAGCGCATCAAGCTTGCGCTGCAGGGTGGCGGGGTCTCGATGAGCCAGTTGGGAGCAAAGGGCTCGCCCTACGACTGTACCCGTTTCCTCGTTCCGGTCCGGAGAGGAGGCGGAGATGCATCAGCTGCCGCTGGCGGCTCGCGCGAGAAAGGATTCCGGCGCCCCCAGTTCGGTACGAATGCGCAGGTATTCTTCAGTCCAATTGCCCCGTAGATCGCGAAGGTACAAAGCCGGCGCTTCGGCCCTTTCGCCTGTGTGCGCGCAGGTGAACAGGGCGATCATGGGCGGGTCGGAGGCCCGGAAATACACCTCCCGGCGCTGCAGCAGGCTGAGCCCAGCCTCGGCAATGGCGTGCTCGGGACGCGGATCACGTGCGAGATGGCAGAAACAGAACGCGCCGTCCGCGGCGAGGGACCGGGCGGCGGCACGGCAGTAGTCGTAGACGTCGCCGTGAAGCTCGAAGCGCGCCGCGGCCTTCTGCGGATGCCTGGAGCGGGTGCCGTTGCCGGGCGGGGTGTAGGGGGGCGAGGCGGTGACGAGCTGATAGTCGCCACCGGGCCAGTCGCGCAGATCCACGTTGTGCAGGCTCACCCGCGATTCCAGCCGGTTGTGAGCGACGGTCTTGCGAGCCAGCTCATGGCTGACCCGCTGCACCTCCACCATGGTGAGCCGCGCCTCCGGCGCCAGACGCGACAGCGCGAGCAGGCCGACCGAGCCGATGCCGGCGCCCAGATCCAGCACCGAACGGGCCGATGACCCCGCCTGGACCGCGCTCCAGGCGGTGAGCAGGTCATCCGCGGAGAAACGGTGACCTCGCCGCAGCTGGTAAATCCGCCAACTGCCAGCGAGGACGTCCAAGGTAATCTCATGTGGGTCGGTCATCACGACCGCGGGGTTGCGAGGCAAGCCCCCGCCGCGGGCGCAACGCCGCGGCGGGGGTAACCGGTCACCAGACGTTATTGCCCGCCCGCCGGTGCCGGGGCGCTGGAGGCAGAGCTCAACATCTGCTCGAGATTGTCGATCTGCGCCTGCACGGATTCGGGCAGGGAATCCTTGAGCTTGCGCAGTTGCTCCATGACCTCCTGGGCGAGATCGATTTCGTTGTTCTCGATGTACTCCCTGGCCTGAGCGATCAGCTCCTCCGCCTTGGCAATCGCCGCGTCTGCCATCTCGGAGGCCTTCTCGGCGGCCTCGCCGGCCCCCTCCTTCGCGGCCTCGGCGGCCTGCTCCATCATGGATTTTGCTTCCTCGACGGCGCCCGTTTCCGGTGCCTTCTGCTCTTGCGCGGGCTCCTCGCTCTTGCCGCAGGCGCTCAACCCGACGGCAGCGGCGACGAGGCATGCGAAGACGATACGGTTGTTCATGCGTGTGCTCCTGAATGGCTCGTGTCGGTTCCTATCGTTCCGGACTCCCGTCCGGAGCCGCTACTGAGAGGCTGACTATCGGCCATCCTGGCCGAAATCAGCACGCCACCCGAGAAGTGTGGTTCTCGGATGGCTTCGTTTTCAACCGCTTACGCGTTTGAAAATTGGCGTCACGTCCCTACGCCGCGGGAAGCGCCGAATCGACCGGCGTCCTCCTTAAGGTTAACCCATCGGCCAAACGGCGCATCTTCTGCTCCCTCAATCCGGCGCCCGGGCGCCGGCAGCCATGCGCAGGACCTTGAACCCCAGCAGCAGCCAGGTGACCCCGTGGAGGAAGAGATCGAAGATGTCGATGGGGCGCGAAAGCTCGCCCGCGAACAGCATCTTGAGCTTCTCCCACACGTGGGGCTCGGGAACGAATGGGGCAAGGCCAAGCGTAAGTGCGACGATCAGAAACACCGTCAGCGGCACCTTGTCGAGCTTCTCGAGCAGCGCCTTCATGACCCACCCTCCTCCGGACCGCAATCCGGACACATCTCGCGGTAGATGGCGGCGTCGGCCTCCGAAAAACAGCAGGCGATGATCTCGTCGAAACGGCGGCGCTCGCCGCGCATCACCTCCAAGGCGATGCGCGCCGCGACCTCCTTGGGGAATCGATAGACGCCGGTGCTGATGCCGGGAAAGGCGATGGTTCGCAGGCCGTTCTCCCGGGCCAGTTCGAGTGAGCGCTCGTAGCAGCTTCGCAGCAGCTCGGGCTCCCCCTTGTCGCCTCCGTGCCAGACTGGCCCTACCGTGTGAACCACCCACCGGGCGGGCAGATCGAAGCCGGGGGTAATGCGCGCGTCCCCGGTTGGACACCCGCCAAGAGGCCGACAGGCCTCGAGCAGCCGCGGACCCGCCGCGCGGTGGATCGCGCCGTCCACGCCACCGCCGCCAAGCAACGAATTGTTCGCGGCGTTGACGATGGCGTCGACCTCGAGCGTCGTGATGTCGCCCGTGAGGATGCGGATCGTACCCATAGTTCGGCCCCACACTTCAGGAATTCGGCATTCGACCACCGGAAAGGCTATCATCAGCGCCGAGAATCCGACATCGCGGCCAGCTCCGAATCAGCCGTTTCCGCCAACCCGCCCTCGTCGCGCCCCTCGCCATCCTGCGTCGATCCTGATCTCCGATTCCCATGAACAACCTGCTCGCGATTCTCGCACTTGCCCTGCTCGGCTGGTTCTGGCTCGACAGCCTGCGGGCGCGCGAGCTCGCCATCGGGATCTGCCGCGCGGCCTGCGAGCAGCGCGATCTTCAGTTCCTGGATCAGACGGTCGCCCTGCGCCGCCTCGGCGTGCGCCGAACCGCCGAAGGGCTGCGCTGGAGACGCGTCTACCGCTTCGACTTCAGTGAGGAGGGGCTCGGCAGACGCAATGGCCATCTCACGCTGGTGGGACTGCGCCTGGAGGAGCTCAGCCTCGGGCTGCCGGCAGACCCTGAGGACGCCTAGCCCCACCCGAAGGCGCTCTACTTACTTCACCACCTTGAGGTTCGGCCGCTCCCGCGGCGGCTTCGGCGGCTCCGGCTCGTCGTCGGACCCGGCCGCGCCAGCGGTAACCGGCTCGTCGTCGGGGAACAACATGCCACGCCCATTCTCGCGGGCATAGATGCCCATCACCGCCTCGGCGGGGACCATGACGTCCATGGCGACGCCGCTGAAACGCGCATTAAACGAGATATGTTCGTTGCCCAGCACCAGTCCGCGCACCGCGGTCGGACCGATGTTGAGCACGATCTTGCCGTCCTGGACGAACTCGGAGGGCAGGGTCGCGCCGGGGCGCGCCGCGTCCACCAGCAGGTGCGGGGTCATCTGATTGTCCAGGATCCAATCGTAGAGCGCCCGCACCAGGTAGGGTCGATTTGAGGTCATGGCGTATCCGCCCGAGGTCACAGCGCCTCGGCAACCATCTCGCGCTCGGCCTCGGTCAGGCTGTCCCGGAAGGCAGGCCAGGCGAAGATTCGCTTCGAGTAGTCGCGGATGGCTTTGGCCTTGGGCGGCAGATCGACACCCAGCACGGGGAGACGCCACAGGAGAGGGGCGACGCAGCAATCCACCAGGGAGAACTCGTCGTTCATGAAAAACGGCTTGGCGGAGAACACGGGCGAGGTCGCGATGAGGCTCTCGCGAAGCTCCTTGCGCGCCTGAGCGGCCTCGTCCTCGCTGCCGGTCAGGATCTGGTCCATGAGGGCGTACCAGTCGCGCTCGACGCGATACATGTAGAGCCTGGACGTGGCTCGCGCGACGGGGTCGACGGGCAGCAGCGGCGGATGCGGAAACCGCTCGTCGAGATACTCCATGATGATGCGCGCCTCGTACAGGCGCAGGTCGCGGTCGACCAGCGTCGGGACGGTTCCGTAGGGGTTGAAGTCCATGACCTCGTCCGGCAGGTCGTGGGCATCGACGTCCACGATATCCACCGTGATGCCCTTCTCCGCCAGCACGACACGCACCCGGTGGCAGTACGGGCAGGAGGGATCGGAAAACAGGGTCATGACGGATCTTCGGTTTGCAGCCACTGCCATCTATCCTTTACTCCAACTCGCGCAGACTAGCCCAGCGGCGCCGGGGCGGAGGCACAGTATAGCCGAAAACGGATGACACCCGCTTTGACCTCCGGCGCGCCCCGAGGGGCCGCCGATCCGACATTCGGGCGGGTTTCACGGCGGCATGCGGAAAGCAAAAAAAGAACCCCGCGCGAGGCGGGGTTCCGGGTACGAAACGCCGTGCGGTCGTCGCTGACCGCGCGGGCGAAGGTCTAATGGACGTCCTTCCAGTATTCCTTCTTCAGGGCATAGGCGAGGATGAAGAACAGGCCCAGGAACAGCAGCACGTAGATGCCCAGGCGCTGGCGCTCGAGCTTCATCGGCTCACCCGCATAGGTCAGGAAGTTGGTGAGATCCCGCACCATCTCATCGTAGGCCTCAGCGGTCATGGTGCCGGCTTGACCAGGCTCTATGCCGACCACCTGCTTGACCATCTCGCCATCGGGGCCTTCCTTCTCCTCGAAGACCGGGTTCTGCACCCCCTGCAGCGGCGCCAGCACGTGAGGCATGCCGACGTCGGGAAAGACCAGGTTGTTCACGCCATAGGGGCGGGCGTTGTCGGTGTAGAAGGTCTTGAGATAGGTGTAGAGCCAGTCGGGGCTGCGCCAGCGGGTGACCAGGGTGAGATCGGGCACAGCGGTGCCGAACCACTTCTCGCCGTCCTCCGGACGCATGGCGTTGGTCATGAGGTCGCCCGGCTTGGAGCCGTCGAGGATCAGGTTCTGGCGTAGCTCCACCTCGTCGATGCCGATGTCCGCGGCCATGCGGTTGTAGCGCATGTACTGCAGCGAATGGCAGCCCATGCAGTAGTTCACGAAGTACTTCGCGCCGCGCTGCAGGGACGCCTGGTCGGAGAGGTCGATGTTGGCGTCCTCCAGGTGGACGGCGTGCCCGCCGGCGGCGGGAGCCAACGCGGGCGCCATCAACAGGATCGATGCAATGATCAGCTTTCTCATTAGGACACCCTCTCCGGAACCGGCTTCGTCTTGTCCATCTTGGTGTAGATGGGCATCAGCAGGAAGAACGCGAAGTACAGCGCTGTGAAGATCTGGGCCATCAGGGTCGAGATCGGGCTCGCGGGCTGCAGGCCGAGATAGGCCAGCACGACGAAGGAGACGGCGAACACGCCCAGCGCGATCTTGAACAGCGGGCCGCGGTAGCGAACCGACTTGACCGGGCTGCGGTCGAGCCAGGGCAGCGCAAACATGATCAGAATGGCGGCGAACATCACCACCACGCCCGGAAACTGGGAGCCGAACATGGGCGGGACGGCACGCAGCATGGCGTAGTAAGGCGTGAAGTACCAGACCGGAGCGATGTGCTCGGGGGTCTTGAGCGGATTGGCGGGCTGGAAGTTGGGGGCCTCGAGGAACAGCCCGCCGAGGTCCGGGGCAAAGAAGACCACCGCCGAGAAAAGGGCCAGGAAGACCACGATGCCCACGATGTCCTTGACCGTGTAGTACGGGTGGAAGGGTATGCCGTCCTTCGGGATGCCGTTCGCGTGCTTGGTCGCCTTGATCTCGATGCCGTCCGGGTTGTTGGAACCCACCTTGT
>CAYNBI010000129.1:0-3756 GCA_964395315.1 uncultured Chromatiaceae bacterium
AGAGCACGGTGGTATCGCCGATGCGGGTGCTCTGGGCGAACACCGGCCGGCCGTTCTCCTCAGACAGGTCCGCCGCGAGCTGATCGCACTCCTCGGGCGTCGTGCAGGCGGGATACTGGGCCAGGAAGTTCGTGCCCTGGTTCTTGTCGTGCAGGCCGAGGATGCTGATCGCGGCGCTCTTCAGACGCGGATACCAGTCGGACTCCCCGGGCTGGATGTCGTAGTAGGCCATCCAGAAGTTGTACTCCTGCTCGACCTTGGCCCAGACGTCCGAGTTTTCGGTGTGCGGCGAGTTCTGGCCGGTTCCGTTCGAATGGCAGCGCTCGCAGTTCGGGATGTCGATGGGCGCGGTGCCGAAGCCCTCGACCGGATGGCCGTTCTGCAGCACCGGGTCGCCCATGCCGCCCGGGGCGCTGGGGTCGTAGTGCCGCATCCGGGCGCGCATGGCGACGAACGGCCGCACGGACTCCTCGAACATGGCGCCCGGGTCGGCGAAGAAGTCGATGGAGTCCTCGAAGGGCGTCAGGGGCAGGCCCAGGGCCTCCCAGATGCGCGGCGAGGTCAGGGTGATGGGCAGGTTCTCCAGCACCTTCATCTGGGTGTAGACGACCGTTCCCTCCTCGCCGGAGAAGGTCAGGACGTTGCCGTTGGATGCACCGCCGCAGTCGTTCGCCACCGCGGGGTTGGTCGGCAGGCCATCGGGGTGGCTCACCGGACCCATGGGGTGCAGGCCTGCGCCGCAATCCACTGGATACTCCACGTGACCCGCCACGCCGAGGCGGATCTTGTCCTCCTCCAACGATGAGTTGTCCGGGTTGTGGCCCTCGAGACCCTCGTAGATATAGAGGTGGTTCCACACCGCGTTCCAGTAGTTGTCGGTGGGATCACTGAAGTCGCCGTCGCCGAGCATGGCGCCGGTCACGCCGTTCCAGGTGGGGTTGCCGTCCTGACCGGAGAGCTTGAGCGAGCCGTCCGGATTGACCGCGGCGGAGTCGGCCAGCGTGTTCCACATCAGCAGCGAATTGCCCTCCGTCGCGCTGATCAGCGTGGATTCCTGCGTGATCACGCGGGGACCCGGCTCGCGCGGCTGGGCGTCGTGCCAGTACTCCAGCACGTACTTCTGGAATTCGCCGTTGCGGTCGAGGTCCGCGTCGCGCAGCACCGTCTGGCGGCCAAGGCCGTCCAGCCCCTCGACCGGGTCGCCCTCCAGCAGCTTGGCGAAGGCGCCCTGGCCCTTGCTGCTCCGCTGGGTCTTGACCACCTGGGCCAGGATGGAGTTGTAGGGTGGGAGAACACAACAGTAGGCGAACTCGAACCCGGTGCAGTGCATGCCGAGCTCGTAGTTCATCATGATGTTGAAGGTGTTTTTCGGGTTATTGCCCGAACCTGAACGTTCGTCGTCGGCCGACGCCTCGCCCGACAAGCCAAGGGCGAGTGCGAGCCCGACGGCGGCTGTAACGGATGTACGGGCCGGATGCCCAACGATCCGATAGTGAGTCATGGAACCTTCCTCCGCCCCCTTGTAGAAGGCGTCTGTTTAGGATTTTCTTATGTTGCCCCGCATGCGGGACACGGCGACTTCCTGCCAGCTGCCCGGCCGGATTGAGGCGTCGAGCATCGACGGAACCTCGGGCCTGGGATCTTCCTGGGCGGGAAGGCTAGGAAAAGTCAATGACATCTGCCTTAAGGGACCCTAAGGAAAGGGACAGACCGACGGGGGTTTTTGATCTATGTCAATAAATAGAGAAAAAAGAAGAACCGTCGATCGGCCTCGATGCGCGTGCGCGCCCCGGGGCATCTCGATTTGTCGCGCCCGGACGCGGGCGTAGGGCAGCCGCCGAAAGCGGCAGCTTGGCGGCTCTCACCGAGGGGCGGCAGCGGACTCGGATCAGGGCTTGCCCTGATCCTCCGGCGCCGAGCCGGCAGCCTGGTCGGCACCCGCTTCCGGCTCGGCGGAAACGAATCTCGCCAGATCCAGGTTTAGGTAGGTCTTGAGCACCGCGCGCATCTGCGGAGTCACCGCTTCGGGGGTGTCCGCCGGAATGCGCCTCTCGATGGCCAGTCTCTGCCGACGCGTCTCGTACCGCATTTTGAGCTTCACCAGGTCCTCGTCCCCGGCGACCTCCTCTCCGACGACAAATTGCCTGGTCTCGGCCTGCAGGGCGCCGAGGAGCTCTGCGCGTTGCGCGTCGGATAGCTCAAGGGTCCGCGCCTCGCCCGCGAGCTCCGCCTTGCACTTGGCGTCCGTACACTCGAGCCTGTGCTTGACGGAGCTCCGATCCGCATCCTTGGCGCTGACGTAGAGGTAGATGTACTCGTCCGCGGCGGCAGCGGCGGAAGAAATGAGCATGGCGGAAACGGTGGCAAGGATTCTGTTCATCTTTATCCTCCAGGGTGGCGAATCGCGGCGGCCCGGCCGGCCGAAGGGCGGTTTGGCTACCGCAGGCAATCCGGCAGGCGAAACTCGTCGCTCAGACCGTAAAGCTCATCGAAGGAGCCATCGCAGTCGCTGTCGCGCAGCACATAGTTGCGGACAGGATCCGTGTCCCCTTCGGTGCCGGACTCCAGGCTCCACGCCCACAGGCGGCCGTTGGTCGTCATGCTGAAGATGCTGTCGCCGGCGGTGTTGCGGTAGCGTCTGACATGGGTCTCGTTCACGCCGTCGCCGTCGCCATCCGCGTCCTCCTCGCCGATCAGCAGGAAGCCACCGAGATCGGGGGGCTGATGCGCACCGCCCTGGGCCGCGGCGACCCCTGCGCCAGCCGACAGGAAAACCAACACCAGAGCCGTCCAGAGGCTGGTGCCACCCAAGACCACGGTCTGGCCGCGGTCAACGTGCTGATTGGCCATGCATCGAGTCTCCTCTCTGAGAAGGGGCAAGCCTGCAGTCGTTCGGAAGCCGACGTATCCAGCGCTTCCCGCAGCGCATGGATGTAAGGCTGATCTTGGCCCGAACGGCCAACAATCAGCGACTATGGACCCTGCGCTCCCCGAGCGGGGCGAGGAGAATTCACCGGCTCTCGGCCGCCGGCGCGGGGAACATCACAACCGCGGTCAGGCCGCGGCCTCCCTCGCCGTCGACCAGCCGAATGGTGGCGGCGTGCAGCTCGCAGATGCGCTGCACGATGGAGAGACCCAGACCCGAACCCGGTTGGTTCGGCCCGGCGAGACGGTAGAAGCGCTCGAAGATCCGCCCCTTCTCCTCATCGGGAATCCCGGGGCCGGAGTCGGCCACGCTCATGACGACCTCGTCCCGGCCGGCCCCGACCTCGACCCGCACCGAGCCACCCTCGGGCGTGTACTTGATCGCATTGTCGATCAGGTTGCGGACCACCATGCTCAGCATCGACGGATGCACGGACACGACACAGGGATCATTGTCGAGCCGCACCAGGTCGAGCCTGATGGACTTCGCGAGCGCCGCCGGCTGCTTGTCCTCCACCACCTGGGACACGGTCTCCAGGAGCGACCAGTTCCCGCGCTCGACTTCCGCCGCGTCGGGCTCCAGACGCGCGAGCGTCAACAGCTGACTCACCAGGTAGGTCGCACGGTCGACGCCCTGGATGAGCTGGGCCAGGGCCTGCGCGCGCTCCTCCGCATCCTTGCTTCTCTGCGCGATCTGGGCGTGGGTGCGAATCACCGCCAGGGGCGTGCGCAGCTCGTGGGAGGCGTCCGCGGCGAAGCGGCGCTCCGTCGCCAGGGCCTGCTTGAGCTTCTCCAGCAGGCCATTGAGGGCATTGGTGAGCGGCCGCACCT
>CAYNBI010000129.1:3856-6527 GCA_964395315.1 uncultured Chromatiaceae bacterium
GCCTGCTTGAGCTTCTCCAGCAGGCCATTGAGGGCATTGGTGAGCGGCCGCACCTCGGCCGGCACGGTTCCCTCGTCCACCGGCGAAAGCCGCTCCGCGGACCGGCGCCCGATGTCCCTGGCCAGGCGCTGCAGGGGACGCATGCCGTCGGACACGGCAAGCCAGATCAGCAGCACGGTCAGCGGCAGGGACCAGAGAATGGGCTGCAGGGCGTGGATGGTCAGGAACCGGATCAGCTCATGCCGGATGGCATAGCTCTGTCCCACGAACAGGATCTCGTTGGGCTGCCCGGTCGGGAGGCCGAACACCCGCCATTGGGTCTCCGTGATCTCCTGGTCGGAAAATCCGGGCAACTGGGCCAACGCGGCATCGGGCGCGCCGCCGAAGGCGCTGATCAGCTGACCGTCGCGCCACAGCTGGAAGCTGATCTTGGATTCGTACGTGTGCCCGACCGGCGACAGCACCTGGGGAACGCTCGTCAGGTCCGGCAGGTTGCCGGCCAGGGTGATCTGCAGCAGCACCTGCGCGGTCTGCACGAGCTGGGCGTCCAGCAGCTCCGAGACCTCGTGACCGGAGCGGTCGAGGGTGATCAGGGCGACGGCGAACCACACGGTCGTCCACAGCCCGAGCAGCAGGATAAGCAGCCGGTTGCGGATCGAGCTCATTCGCCGGGCGTCGAAACCAGCTGATAGCCCACGCCCCGCACGGTGAGGATTCGATCCTTGCCCAGCTTGCGGCGCAGGTTGTGGATGTGGACCTCGAGGGCGTTGCTCTCGACGTCCTCCTCCCAGGCGTAGGCGGTGGACTGCAGCTTGGCGCGCTCCACGACGCCGTCGGGGCTGCGCATCAGGGCCTCGAGCAGCGCGTACTCCTTGGGCGAGACGACCAGCGGCTCGCCTTGGAGCGTCACCCGGCGCCGGGCCGCATCCAGCTCGAGATCCCCCGCCTTGAGGAAGGCCAGGGAGCTGCCCTGGGTGCGGCGCACGAGGGCGCGGATGCGGGCGCTGAGCTCGTCGAGATCGAAGGGCTTGACCAGGTAGTCGTCCGCGCCCACGTCAAGGCCCAGCACCCGGTCCGAGACCGTATCGCGGGCGGTGAGGATCAGCACCGGCAGGGCGACGCCGTCGCGGCGAAGATCGCGCAGCAGCGAGAGGCCGTTGCGCCCAGGCAGACCGAGGTCGAGGACCATCAGGTCGAAATGCTCGACGCTCAGCGCATGCTCGGCCGCCTCGGCGGACTGAACCCAGTCCGCGGCATAGCCATCCTGCGAGAGCCCGGTCTTGAGGCCGGGCCCCAGCTGGGGATCATCCTCGACGATCAGTACGCGCATGTCCGTGTAGTGTTCTTCCCGTGCTCAGTTATGTGTATCGGCGCCAACGGACGCGACCCGATAAGGTCCCGACGACCGCAACGTGGTCTCGTCGGGCGCGCTTGCGCCTGTCGTCGCCCGCCGAAACCTTGGGATGCGCGGCGCCTCGTGGCTCCCGTGCGACGCCCCCCGCTCGCCGGGGGGACAAGAACCATACATGCAAAGCAAAGCCCCGAACAAGCAAGAAAAAGCCCCGCGCGGTCTCCGGGCGGGGCCAAGGTTGGGGTTGGGTTGGGCGGCATCCCTGCCGCCGGGGGTGGACCTGCCGTTACAGCTCGTTGTCGTGGCACTCACTCCAGACCAGCCATGCTGGGAAGGGCGTCCCTGTCCTTGCCCATAGCACTCAGTCGCTGATCTCGGTACTCAGCCCGCGCTCCGGGCGTGAGAAGGTGTGACACACGGAGCAATCCCTGCCCTTGTCCTGCACGTGCTTCTCGTGGATCTTGCCGAAGCTCATCGAGCCCTTGTTGCCGTGGCACTGGGTGCACACTTGCGAAGTCGGGCCCTTCAGTCCGTAGCCGAGCTCGCCCTTGAGATCCATCCGCGCGGTGCTGCCGTGGCATTGGTTGCAGCCCAGCGCGTTGTCCTCCGTCTCCACACCGTGGTTGATGGTCTGGTAGGTATGCACCGGCACCACCGTGGTGTTGGGCGGCATGTCCGCCGTGTCGCCCGGGATGCCTTCACACACGCTGCTCTCCGGCTCGTTGACGTCGTCCAATCCCAGGCCGACGGCCACCGCGCGACAGAAGCTGCCGGTGCGGAAGAACTCGAACGTGGAGTGGCCGATCAGGGTGTTGTCGATGTCATTGCGCGCCAGCTTGCCCCAGTGCTCCTTCATGGGATAGATCTTGGTGCCCAGGCTCGTGCTGGTCACGTCGCCATTGGGCATGCCGATCACGTAGGCCGGGTCGCCGGCATTGAAGTCGCCGACGAAGCTGGCGGCGATGCTGGCGTCCAGCGGGATGGTGGGAACGCCGTCGAGCGGCTCGCCCAGGTAGTAGATCTCACTGGTGCCGTCGAACCAGGCGTAGCTCGGGGTCAGGCTGGCGCTACCGAGGCCGCCCTTGTCCTCCCGCGGCAGCCAGCCGCCGCGCCCGTTGCAGGCCGCCGCGGAGGGATGCGGATCCTGCCAGTCGCGCGCGACCTCGGTGCCCACCGCCGCCTTGGCGTAGCTGGGGATGTGGCAGGTCTGACAGGCCACCTTTTGGGCGTGCTTGTCCTTGCTCGATCCAGTCCGTGAGCTGTAGTCGCCGTGTGGGCGGTCCGAATGGCAACCGCTGTTCTCGCAGGTGAAACGGTCCG
>CAYNBI010000130.1:0-6500 GCA_964395315.1 uncultured Chromatiaceae bacterium
GCTCGGACTTGAAGAAGGGGTTGACCACGATCTGCTTGGTCTCGAAGTCGTGCAGATCGACCACCGCCACGCGGGGGTTGGCCTTGTCGTTGATGAACAGATACTTGCCGTCGTAGTCCCCTTCGGTCTCCGAGATGGCCGGGTGGTGGGTATCGCCGAAGGTGATGTCCTTGCCGCGGATCCTGCCCTGGGCGAGCACCGCCTTCGACTCGTCGTCGAAGCCGTAGCCCTGCCAGGGCTCCGGCGTGAACACGCCGATATATTTCAGGATGCGCATGGACGGGACGCCGTACACGATCACCTGTCCCGACTGACCGCCGGAGCTGAATACCAGGTACTCGTCCCGTCCGCCCGTGGGCGTGTAGGTCTTGGCCGCCGCCAGCAAGTCCTTTTCAGACAGTCCCCGACGCTGCATGACGTCCTGCAGCGTCTCGGTAGACCAGGCCGCCGAAGCGCCGCCCATAGCGATCGCAGCCCCGATCACGACAGACAGGCCCCGCGTTGTTCTTTGATGCATTCGTCCACCCTCCAGAAAAATGGATGCTTTGTTGCTAACCGGGCGTCCTACCCGTCCGAATCAGCGCCGGAGACATATCCCGGCACCGCTATCCCGACCCGGAGCAAACCGGGGATTGGAGTTAGGCGATCGGACGGTAGCAGGCTGTCGCCGGTCGGGCCTTGATCTGTGTTAAATGACGCAATCGATGCGTCGTTTCACACGGCTGGGGCGTCACCGGTACAAACGGTTCCGGTGATGGAAGCGCTACCAGTTGAAGAGGAACCCGAGGGTCAGGAGACCCGGGGTGAGGAGGGTGAGGACCACGTTGAGGCCCATTGGCGGTACGATACCCGGAGCCAACGGGCCGCCCTGGCGAAGGGTCCGATTCACGCCCAGATACACCAGCACCGGGATCGGCAGGGTGAGCAGCGCAAGCAAGGCGCCGTAAGGCAGCAACCCGAGCGTCACGCCGAGCGCGACACTGGCGTAGGCGAGCATGGCCGAAAGGATATAGACCTGCAGGCTGCGATGGAGCCCGAGGGCGACGGGCAGATTGTCGCGACCGACCGAACGGTCTGCCTCCACGTCGGGGAACTGATTCAGCAGAAGCAGGTTGCTGACCAGGAAGAAAGGGACCAGGGAGGCGACCGCAGCGCCCCAGGACCAAGTTCCCGTTGCGGCGTAGTAGCTACCGACGACCATCAGAGGCCCGAACCCGACCCCGGGCGCGATCAAGCACACCCAGCGATGATGGTTGATTTTGCTGGTGTAGAAGTAGACCAGCGCCAGGCCCACCGCGCCGATGGGAAGCAGACCCAGACCGGCACGCCACAGCAGCACCAGGCCGCATGCCGCGGTCAATGCCAGGGACGCCAGCCCGATCCATCGGGCCTGCTCGGCAACGGACGGATGGGCGACGAGGGTTCCGCTCCCGCCGCTGAAGGGGGTGCGCTCGGTGCGTAGGTCGAGTCCCGACCGGAAGTCCTCGTACTCGTTCAGGGAATTGACGCTGACATGCGCGGAAACGGCCCCGATCATGGCAAGCGCGGCCGCGATCCAATCGACCGGGGCATCCTCCATCATTGCGATCGCAAGCCCAAGCAGCACGCAAACCGGCGTTAACAGGAGGAATGGGGGGCGGATCACGCCCAGGACAGCGGGAAGACGCACGTTACTCGCTCCGGCACTCGACGCTCGAGATCTAGGGATTTTTGCTCGCGATCCCGAAACCTTCCACGCCTCGGGGACCGCGCGTCAATGGCATTCCCTCATACGCCAGCTACGTTCCGTTTCCCTTGATCCCGGTCAGAAACGTATCAGCGCATTCGTCAGGTAGAACGCCCATTCTTTCAGCGCTTCCCTCTGCAAAGGAATGTAGCGCCATTCTCGAGCGCTTAAGCGATTGAAAATGAAGCCATCCAAGAGTAACGCTACTCGTGTGCCGCGCTGATCTTGGCCACGAAGGCCAATGATCAGCGTCCGAGAACCGCGCTACACGCAAACGGTTGGGGCCGCTTGACTCCGATCAAGGGCGGACGGATCGGTTGCCGCTAGGGTGCGATGCCAATCGGAGACTCCAGGATGCAACCAATCCCCGTTACGCCTGCCCGAAAGCGGACGAGCGTCCTCGCGCTTGGCTTCCGCCCCTTCTTCCTCGCCGCCGGTTTGTCCGCGACGCTCACCATGGCCGCTTGGCTCGCCCTGCTCCAGGGCGGGATCTCCCTCAACGGCCACTACGCCGGCGGCCTTTGGCACGCCCACGAGATGCTGTTCGGTTATACCGCGGCGGTCATCGCCGGCTTCCTGCTCACCGCGGTACGTAACTGGACCGGGATAGAGACGCCCACGGGGATCGCATTGGGCGCTCTGGTCGGCCTCTGGGCGGCAGCACGCATCGCCCCCTTTCTGCCCCTGCCCACGATGCTGGTCGCGGTCGTCGACATCGCCTTCTTTCCCGCGATCGCGCTCGGCCTGATCCGGCCACTCTGGCAAGGCAAGAATCGCGCAAACCGGGTCTTCCTCCTCCTGCTCGCCGCGATGACACTGGCAGCGCTGCTGGTGCAGATGCAGACCCTCGGCATCGCCGCGGGCACCGCCGCGCACGGAACCCGCCTGATGCTGGATACGGCCTTGCTCACGCTCATGATCGTCGCCGGGCGGGTCATGCCCTTCTTCACCGAGCGCGCGGTGCCAGGGACCACGCCGACCACCGGCCCCTGGATCGAGCGCCTGACCTTTGCCCTTGCGACCGCGGGCGTAATCGTCAACCTCGTGGCGCCCTGGTCCGCGCCCGCGGGTGCCATCGCCCTGGCGCTCGCCGCCACGCAGGCGGCGCGGCTGGCGGGCTGGCACGACCGCCGCGTCTGGGACATCCCGATCCTGGCGGTCCTGTACGCGGGCTACCTCTGGCTCGTGCTGGGATTCGCGCTGGATGGGCTCGCGGGTCTCGGCTTGCTGCCGCCCTTCCCTTCCCTCCACGCGCTTACCGTTGGCGCTGTCGGCGTCTTCACGCTCGGCATGATGGCGCGGGTAACGCTCGGCCACACCGGGCGGGAGATGCGCTCTTCGATAGTCACCAACATCGCCTTCGTGCTGGTGAACCTGGCGGCCCTGGTCAGGGTGGGCGCAACCCTGCTGCTCCCCGCCGCCTACCCCACCTGGATCCAGATCTCGGGAGTCCTCTGGACGCTGGCCTTCGGCCTGTTCCTTTGGGTCTGTGCGCCGATGCTGGTCGCCCCACGACCAGACGGGCGTCCGGGTTAGCGAATCAGTCGGCGCGGCGGGGTCAGCGCCTCGTCTGCGACAGCATATCCGTGAGGTGCGTCGGTATGTCCACCGCATCGGTGAAATCGGCGCCGCCGACAACGGCATTCGTGAAACGGGTTTCGGCCAGGCCGGCGCGGCGGAACACCGCCCCTTCGAGGCGCGCCCCGTTGAGGAGAGAGCCGGTCAGATCGGCGCCGGAGAAGTCGGTCTGCTCGAGTGCCGCGCCGGTCAGCACGACCTGCCGCATGCTGGCCCCCATGAGCCGGCTTCCGATCAGAACCGCTCGCAGCATGAAGCAGCGCTCGAACCGACTGCGCGGCAGATGCGCATCTTCCAACAACAGATCCTTCATGTAAGCGTGCGAGAAGTCGGCTCCCTCGGCGTGCACCTCGTTGAGGTTGGCCCCGAACAGATTCGCGCCGGACAGATTCGCACCATCGAGCCGCGCGCGATCGAGCACGGCATGGAAGAGGTCGGCCCTGCTGAGATCTCCGCCGCTCAGATCGCACCCGGCCAAGTTGGCCCACTTCAGGTTGCTGCCGACGGCGCTGGCGCGTGCCAGGTTGCAACCCGCCAGATTCACGTTCTCCAGCTTCGCGTTGTCCAGCCGCACGCCGCTGAGATCCAGACCAGCAAGGTTCGCGCCCCGGAAATCGCAATGGGCCAGGTCGGTCGCGGGCCTCGGAGCGGCGCAATCCCCGCGAGGCAGCGCGTCACCCGCGGCGCCGCTGGACACGAGTAGCAGGGCGGCGACACCCGCCACCAGGGGCAATCTGGGCAGGGCATGCATGGGCCGGTTACCTTCTTTCGCTTGACGCGTCGCTCGCGGCCACCGGCCGTGATCCGGACCGATCCCCAGCCGCCTCCAGAGCCGCCGCGACTCGCCGGAAGCGCGCGACACTCCCCGCCAGAAGTGCGCCAAGGCCAAGGGTGGACAGCGCCAAGGCGCCGCTCGCGAGTGGAATCAGCTGCGGGATCTCCCAGGCGGCCACCAGGCTGAACAGGGCCAGCGCGTGGCCGGCGAATTGCCAACGCCCCTGCCCGTCCGGGAGGAAGGTGAGCATGTGGGGGACGCGAACATCGAACCTCCCCGCATCCAATTGCCGGTGATGCAGATGGAACCAGGCGAGAAAGGGCACGATCTTCAACAGCATGCCGGTAGGTAAACCCGTACCCACGCCGATCAGGAGCAGGATACCGGTAAGGACGGGAGCTTCCGTAAAGCCCCAGGTGGCGGCCGCGGCCAGGACGCTGGCCATGGCCAGCCACCAGTGGAGAACAGTCGCATCGATGCGCCGCCGCGCGCGGCGCAGCTGCAGCCAGATGGTAACCGCGGCGAAAAGGCAGAAGGCGATCGCCGCGAGCACCAGCGCGAGCGACCCAACCGCGTCGGCGCCGGCCAACGCGAACAGGCTGCCTAGCGTGAGCGCCACGGCCACGACAGGGGACAGCCACCGGCTCAGCCAGGCCGGGTACGACGGCGTGACATGGAACATGGGAACCACCTGGTAGGCGACCGCCACCATGAGCAGCCCCAGCCACCCCAACAGCCCCCACGCGAGATGGTAATCCACCAGGCAAGCGAGCCCCGCGATCGGGACCCAGCCAAGGAGTGCGGCCGTGAGCATCAAACCCAGGCACAGGGTGACCAGCAATGCGGCGAACGCGAAACGCATGGCCCAGACCGTCTGGGGGACCCCTTGCGCCCCCTTCAACGCGGCGCCGGCGAACACCAGAAAGACGAGGAATCCCAGTGCCGAGCTGAACGCCCCAATGGTCAGTGCCGTCTGGCCTCCACCGACGAACCCCCAGGCCAGCAGTCCGGCACCGAGGGCCAACAGCAGATTGACCGCGGCGCCTACCGGTTCGACCGCCGGCACCGGCGCTCCCGCGATGACCGGGAGCAGCTGCAGCGAGGCGCCACACATGATCTGGCCGAGAAACCCGATGACGATCAAATGGGTGGCCGCGAGCGCGGCGGGCGACCACCTGGAGACGAGCAGGGCCTCTCCCTGCCAGCCCAGAAGCAGCGCAGCGGCAAGCAGGAACAAAGGCGCCGTCAGGAAGAAGCGGAAGGGAACATGAACGGGTGGGGCCTGCTCCAGGCTGAGCCCCGCGATCCTCATGACCGCGGCCCACCCGCCCGCGCCGGTACGACGGGCCAGATCAGGATCTCGAACCGATCTTCGATCGCGGTAGTCTCCCACGCGTAGCCCATGCGTCGAAGCAGATCGTAGAGGGGATAAGGCTCTCGCCGGTGCAGGACCCGCAGCCGATACCCCGCTGGCATGTCAGCGAGCGCGTCCAGCACCCGCTCCAGCGGCTCCGGAGGCTCCAGGGAACTGACGTCCAGCGTTACTTCCATGGCCTACGCGGCCCGCATCCGCCCGATCAAGGCCTCCGCGGTGTCGCGCAAGGCCTCGTCGGCGAGGGGGTAGAGGATTCCCTCCTCCTTGGCGTTGTGCTGCTGGCCGAGCAGGTGCAGGGTCTCGAGGTTGCCGAGGCAGGCCGCACGATCGCGGGCACGGACGGCCAAGGTGAGCTCGTCGAGCAGATAGCGCATCTGCCTGTGCTCCGTGCGCATGACCCCGGTTGGGCCGGCGGCAACGGGACTGGCCCGCTCAACCGCGGGGAACAGCACGTCCTCCTCGATGGTGAAATGATGCAGCAGCGCATCGCGCAAGCCAGAGGCGGACTCCTCGGCGGTGGCCCAGGCGGCTGCCGACACCGCCGCCTCGCAGGCGGCGAGGAGGTGGTCGCAGCGGTGGTGATCCGCGGTGAGATAGATCGAGATCGGGTCTTTCATGGCAGCCCCTCGCGTATGCCTCAGGGCCGATTCTGGCAGTCGGGGAGAAGACCTCCTTGACCTTGGTCATGCGCGGCCTACCAGGTGGGGTCCCGTTCGGCCGCCGCCGCCAACGCCGCGCGGTCCAGTACCTCGATCCGACGGGCCTGGACCCGGATCAGATTGCGGTCGCTCAGCTCCCGGATGATGCGCGAGAAGGTCTCGGGCTTGACCGTCAGACGCGACGCGATCACGAGCTTCGGCACGCCAAGATCGAAGACATCGCCCTCCTGCTCCGCCCGGCGCAGCAGGTAGTCCGCCACCCGGCAGCCTGCGCTATGGAGACTGAGATTGTCGATCTCGCCGATCAGGCCCCGCAGGCGCCGGCTCATGTCGCCCATGATGAGAAAGCAGGTTTCCACCGACTCGCGCAGCATGCTGACGAAATCC
>CAYNBI010000131.1:0-6476 GCA_964395315.1 uncultured Chromatiaceae bacterium
CGGCTCCCATCAAGAGCACACCCACGAGCACCCACGCCAAAGCACGAACCGCCTGCCCTGCCATGTGAGTCGCCCTCCTGTGGTTGCCTATTTGCTCCACCCTCGGGGACCTGTTCGCCGGGACCGGCTCACGGGCGTTCGGCCGCTCGATGTGCCCGCCCGCAGCGATCGAGTCTCACTTCAAGTCTAGCTGAGGCCAGCCGCTGCCTTCGCCTGCTCCGTGCTTGCCAGGAAGAAAGCAGAAGCTGGCTTGCAGCTTCCTTCGCGCGCCGGTGACGCCGCGGATACACGAGTTGCGAGTGACAAATGGGCTGCTATCGGTGGCACAGGACAACAGTTCCCAGCGAGCTATCTCGGCGGACCTTCTCGAATATCCGGCGGTCCATCTCCGACCTCGAAGGGGTGCGCCGCCTGATGGTCGAGAGGATAGCGCAGGCCGGTCGGAACCTGGCGAGCAGAGATCGCCCGCGGGATCAGGGTAATCGATCGCGGGTACGGACTGACCGCGGGGGCATTTGGCTAAGCGCCTGACTAGATAAGCCACGCACTCGCATCGCCGGATCCGCCGGAATATTTGTCATCTAAGCTCGGTATTCGCCGTGGTCCCCGAGCCTGCTGACCGACTCGGACCTTCTCAGTTCGACCCGGAGCCGCCCCGTACGTGGCGGCAACGGGCATGACCGCTATCGTTGCGCCTTGCGGCCGCAACCCCCGTTGGGTTGATGTTCCGGCCACCACCGCACCCGAAGCCGTTGGACCGGAGAGCTGCCAGAGGATAGGCTAACCAGCGCCTCCGTCGGCTGCCGGGTTTCCAGGAACTCGCCACCCAGCGTCGGGCAAGACCGCATCTCGACGAGGGCGAGCGTTCCCGATGAGCATGCCGACAGGACATAAGAATTCTCGCGAGTGGGACCGTACCGACGTGAAGCGGATCGAGGAAGCGCGCGACGACGCCCTGGCCTACGCGGAAAGCATCGTCGAGACGGTGCGCGAGCCGCTGGTGATCCTGGACAAACACCTGCGGGTGCGGGGCGCCAACCGCTCTTTCTACCGGACGTTCCGGGTGTCGCCGCAGGAGACCGAGGAACGGCTCCTCTATGAACTCGGCAACCGGCAGTGGGACATCCCCCGCCTGCGCACCCTGCTCGAAGACGTCCTGCCCGCGAACATCCCGTTCGACGACTTCGAGGTCGAGCACGACTTTCCCGACATCGGGCGCAAGGTCATGCTGCTGAACGCCCGCCAACTCCGGCAGGCGGGGGCCGAGCTGATCCTCCTGGCCATCGAGGACATCACCGCGCGCAAGCGGGTGGAAGCGGGCTTGCAGCAGAGCGAGGCGCGGCTTCAGCTCTTCTTCGAGTATGCACCGGCTGCCCTCGCCGTGTTTGACCATGACATGTGCTATCTTGCCGCAAGCCGCCGCTGGCGGCAGGACTACGGTCTGGGCACCCAGGACCTCATCGGGCGCTCCCACTACGAGATCTTCCCCGAGATCCCCGAAGTATGGAGGACCGTGCACCGTCGCGGCCTTGCGGGAGAGGTGGTGCGCTGCGAGGAGGATCGCTTCGAGCGCCTGGACGGTAGCGTCCAATGGGAGCGCTGGGAGGTGCGCCCTTGGCACGTGGGAGACGGTGCCATTGGCGGGATCGTGATCTTCACGGAGGACATCACCGCACGCAAGGAGGCTGCAGAGGCGCTGCGTGCGGCCGACCGACGCAAGGACGAATTCCTCGCGATCTTGGCGCATGAGCTGCGCAACCCCCTCGCTCCCATCCGCCATGCGGTCGACATACTCAAGCTACGGGATCTCTCCGATCCGACCTTGCAGGCTGCACTCGACGTCTTCGACCGGCAGTCGCATCGGCTAGCACGCCTCGTCGACGATCTCCTCGATGTCAACCGCATCACCCACGGCAAGCTTCAGCTGCGCCGCGAGCGGGTGGAACTGGCGGCGGTCATCGACCAGGCGCTGGAAGGGACAGGACCTGAGCTCGCCGCGGCAGGCCAGGAGTTTTCGGTTTCCCTGCCGCCGAAGCCCATCTACCTGGAGGCCGATCCACTGCGCCTCTCCCAGGTGTTCGTTAATCTCCTCACCAATGCCGCCAAGTACACGGAAGCGAGAGGGCGCATTCGCCTGAGCGCGCAACAGGCAGGGATGGAGGTCGCGGTGACCGTCGCGGACACCGGCATCGGCATCGCCCCGGAGCACTTGTCGGAAATCTTTGAGATGTTCACCCAGGTATCCTCCCCAGTACTGCAGCCCCAGAGGGGCATCGGTATCGGCCTTGCCCTTGCGCGGCGCCTCGTCGAAATGCACGGTGGACGCATCGAGGCGCACAGCGAAGGCGTTGGGTGCGGGAGCGCATTCATCGTTCACTTGCCGGTTGTGGCTGATACCGCAACCCGTTTGCCGCCGGACCGAGGCGAGACGAACGACCGCAAGGCCCCACCCTCCCGGCGCATTCTCGTCGTGGACGACGAGGCCATTTGCGCACGGGCACTCGCCGGGCTTCTGCAGCGCCTCGGCAACGAGGTGGAGATCGCCCACGACGGACTCGAAGCAGTGGCAGCGGCCGAGCGCTACCGGCCGGAGGTGATCCTCCTCGACATCGGCATGCCCAAGCTCGACGGCTACGCCGCCTGCCGGCAGATCCGCGCACAGCCGTGGGGCAAAGCGACTCAGATTGTTGCCGTGACTGGGTGGGGGACTGATGAACACCGTCGCCGGTCGGCAGAAGCCGGTTTCGACGCACATCTCGTGAAGCCCGTAGACGCCCCAGCACTCGCACAACTCTTGGCCGAGGCTCCCACGGCGAAGGGGTAAGCTGCGTTGACTCGACCCGTCGCCGCCGACTGTCAGCAATTTGGTTCGAAGCCGCCACCCCGACGCCCAGGGGGGGTGACCGGTCATAGCCGGAGTGCCACGAACGCGGTCGTCGGGTCGATTGCGATTCCTCAGCCGGGCCGTACGGTATCGGCTTTCGGAGCACGATCGCTAACTCCCGTGCATAGCATCCCACCGGACGCGTCGGAAACGAAGCGCTGAGACCGTGCGCGCAGACCAGGACCAGTCCCGGCAACCCATGTTGCGGTTGCCGATGCCCCTAACGCTTATCTTCTGCGGCTCAACCCGCGCTGCGCATACCCCTTGCCGAACTTGCGCCGGATAGCGTCGAGGGTCTCGTCGATGCGCTGGTCCTGGGGATGCAAGTCGTGCGTCTCGGCGCCGAACAAGTCAGCCTGCACCCCAACGTCGGCCTCCCAGCCTGAGAGTCCGAGGCCGATCAGCCGCACCGGTTTTCCGCCCCATGGCTCAGCCTGGAACAGGTCCCAGGCGACGCGGAAAATCTCCCCGCCGCTTGCGGTCCTCACGGGCAAGGTCCGCGATCGAGTGTGGGTCTCGAACGGCCGGAAACGGATTTTCAGGGTGACGACCGCTCCCTTGCGGCCCTCGTGTCGTGCGACGAATCCAACCTCCTCCGCCGCCCATCTGAGGGTGTCACGGAGTACCGCCGGGTCGGTGACGTCCTCCGAGAAGGTCGTCTCCTTCGAAACAGATTTCCGCTCGGTCGCCGGGTAAATGTGATCGTCAGCGACCCCGCGGGCCTGGAGATGGACCTGGGCGCCGGCACGCGCCCCAAGGTGCTGCCTGAGCTCTTCGAGGGAAAGGCGCCGAACGTCGCCGACGGTCCTCAGGCCCAAGCGCAAAAGGCGCGGCGCAGTCTTGTCGCCCACCCCGCGTAGTACGGTGAGCGGCATGGGGTCGAGGAACCCACGCAGGGTCTCAGGCCGGACCACCGTGAGGCCATCGGGCTTGCGGAAATCCGATGCGAGCTTGGCGATCAGGCGGTTCGGTCCGATGCCGACCGTGGCGGTGAGGCCGACCGCATCGTAAATCGCGGCCTTGGCCCGCCGGCCGATGACCTCAGGGGGACCCACGAGGCGTTCCAGGCCGGAGACGTCCAGATACGCCTCATCGATCGAGACCTTCTCAACGACCGGAGAGATGCTCTCCAGCACCCCCATGACCCGCCGCGACACCCGGGCATAGTCCTCCATGCGCGGACGCACGTAGATCGTTCCTGGGGGCAGGCGGCGCGACGCCTGAGAAATCGGCATGGCCGAGCGCACACCATACCGACGGGCCTCGTAGGAGCAGGTGGCAACCACGCCCCGTTTGCCGGGCTCCGCGCCCACCACCACCGGCAGTCCTCGCCACTCGGGATGTTCGCGCTGCTCGATCGCGGCGTAGAAGGCGTCGAGGTCGACATGCATGACGAGGCGGGTCATGGGATCGGCGCAACCTCTTCCGTCTGGCTCATCATAGGCAGTGAACTCATGACACTGTGGGTTTCGTCTGGATCTGACGGCCACGATTGAGCCGGGGCTTCATCGATCTGATCGCTCGCGAAGCGGCTCTACGCGATCGCCAAGCTCCGCGCGCCCATCTCTGATTCCGTCAACAGACTCGGAACCTGCCTCGACGCGAGATCAACGGGATTGCTCGGTGCTAGTATTCTGCCGGATCGACACGAGAACACGCCAAGGGAGATGTCAGTGGCCCCGACCGGGAATAAGAAGCAGAACACCAACGGCGCGGCGGCCGACCGGTCGGCGAAGGACATGCTCCGGGTGCCCGCGCACTTGGTCCGCTGGGCCGAGGCGCTGTTCTTCGACGGCGAGAGCAGCGTCTTCCGCATCCAAGGACTGCCGGTCTCCCCGCCAGACGCGCACCTGATCCTGTCATTTCACCAGCCCCCCGGCGACCCGAACTAGCAAGAAAGCAGGGTCTGCCAGGACTCGAGGAGCCCCCTTGAACCACAACGGAAACAACATCGAGGCCCGCCTCTGGGCCGCCGCCGACGAGCTGCGGGCCAACTCCAAGTTGAAGTCGTCGGGGTACTCGGTTGCGGTGCTGGGGCTCGTGTCCCTGCGCTACGCGGACCACAAGTTCCAGGCCCTGGCCAGGGAACTGTAGGTCAATCTGAAGGCCGGCAAGCTGGTGCTGAACTGGGGGAGGCGTCAGCAGGCCCGCGCGGAGGTGCGGGTGACCATCGAGAAGGTCTTGGACCTCGGTCTGCCGAGAGCCTACACGCCGGAGTTGTTCGGGGAGAAGACTAGTGTCGTATTCCAGCACGTCTATGACGCGTATTACGGGGCTGGGCGCAGCTTGTATGCGGCAACGGCGTAATCCGTGCTTCTCTTACAGAGGATGCGGTGTGAGCCCATCAGGTCGCGGCGCTTCTGGGCAAAGCTGCCATGCGCTTTTCTGGTCGCTTTTGTGATGAGCGCGTCGGCCGCAAATACCCGGCGAATCGACGACTTCGAGGCCGCGGGCGGACTTTCTCGTCTCGGTACGCCTTGGCGCCTGGTGACTGACGGTGTTATGGGGGGAGTCTCCACCGCGGACCTGTCCTGGGCGGAGATCGACGGGCGCCGCGCCCTGTGCCTGCGCGGCGCGGTGAGCCTGGCGAACAATGGCGGCTTTGTCCAAGCCGCCCTGGACCTTGCTCCGCGGGGATACCTCGACGCCAGTGCGTATCAGGGGCTTCGCATCCTGGTGCGAGGAAACGGCGAATCGTACAACCTGCATCTCAAGACCGCGGATGTGGGCCTGCCCTGGCAGTCCTACCGCAGTGGCTTCCCGACCGTTCCCGAGTGGCGCGAGATCCGACTGGCCTTTGACCAGTTCGAGCCTCATCGCATCGCGGTACCCCTCGACACGGCAAGACTGCGCAGCCTGGGTTTGGTCGCCATCGGCCGCGCCTTCACCGCTGACTTATGCGTGGCCGAGATCAGCCTGTATCGAGAAGGCTAGCGCGTTGCCGAACCCGCCTGCGCGCGGGTCCAGGGTCCCCACCTGCGGGAGGAATTCCCTGTTGATGGGGCCATCAGGCGCTCCTTTTTCCTAGTGTGGACAGGTTGCCCGCGCTCCGGCGTAACGACACCCGCCAGTCGAACCCTTTGCTGCCTCTCGGCCGCATCGAGAACGGAGACGGTGCCCTTCCCATCCACGACCCGCAGCACTCGGCCTGTGAGGGTCTCTGAGGCGGCCGGGGTGGGCAGAAAAAGTAGGATGAGGATGGCCGGAGCAGGGCGTGCGGTTGCTTCTTCGCCCCTGAAAATAACGCTTCGCTCCCGGACCAAGGCAGGGTCGAGTACGACCACCCGCCGGCGGTCGAAGGCGCTTCCCACGAGTCCGCAACGCGTTCGGGAATTCACCTGCGTCAGACCACGGCCGAAGCGACCTGAGAACCGCCGCGTATGATCATCTCCAGCGCAACATAGGCGATGATCGTCAACCCCACCCAGGCCAGCCAGCGGTGCTTGTGGATGAGCTTGGCGATGAGGTTGGCGGCGAGCGCCATCATGACGATGGAGATCACCAGCCCAGCGACCAGAACCTCCAGGTGATCCTTGGCGGCGCCGGCCACGGCGAGGACGTTGTCCAGGGACATCGACAGGTCCGCCATCGC
>CAYNBI010000132.1:0-5980 GCA_964395315.1 uncultured Chromatiaceae bacterium
GGGCGGCATTGGCGGCGACCATGGAAACCACGCGGCAGTGATCGGGCCGGAGGCGCCGGTGCCTCCAGTCCCATTCGGGCAGGAGTAGCCCGTCGTCGAGAACCAGATCGTCCTCCGATTCCGCGGGTAGATCGAGGTCGAACCGGAGCCGGGCGCCGGACGCCCTGCGATCGCGGGCGACGGCGATACGGTCCATGTCCTCGGCGGCGGTGCGGGCCCGCTCGAGGTCGTCTTCCTCGTCGGTGCCCCGGTCGACCTTCACGTACTCGCCCCAGGTGAAGATGTTCTCCATGCGGATGGTGATCAGGCCCTGGTCTTTCTCCGGCATCTCCGCGCGCTCGCCGCGGCGACGGCGGCGCTCGCCGAGCTCTTGCACCCGGTCGTCGCGCGAGGACCGCTGCGCTTCCCCGCCGCCGGTGCCCTGGCCGCTGGAGACGGGGGGACTCGGGTGCAGCCAGAGCGGAACCGGGGCCGGCGGCCATCTGCCGGCGGGCAGCGCCGCAACGCCACCGGGCTCGGTCAGGGCAGCGCGGACCGCCCTCTCGCGCTCGGCTTCGCTGGCGGGAATACGCGCCGGGTCGGGGCGCAGGGCGAGGTGGGCGGCGACCAGGCGCCGGTAACGCGGCCGCAGACCCGGGAAGCGCGCGAGCGTCCTCAGGGTCATCCATTGGGCGGCGCAGATCCAGTCCATTGCAGCAGGGGGCCGGGGGACCGCCAGGGCGGCGAGCCACAAGTAGAGATCGCGGTTGAGGCCGACCTCGGGGAAACAGTCGATGACGGGCGGCAGGCGCAGGGTGCGATCGTCGCGCCAGGCGAGCTCGATCCTATCGCCGATGCCGGCGACGCGTTGCAGAAGTCCTCGGCGGGCCCCGTGGACGGTGGTCTCGGCCGCGCAGACCTCGAGCCCGCCATCGCCGCCGAGGGCGCGGAAGAGAATGCCGGCGGTTTGGGCCACGTCCCCCAGGTCCACCGCCGCTTGAGGGTAACGGCGGTCGGCGATGCGGGTGATTACCCGGTGCCAGAGTGCGCCGACGTGCTCTTCCAAGTCCGTTATCCCGCCAAGCGGCTCATCGTCGATCGACCGCGCGCTGGCGGTAGTTTGCCCGCGAAGATAGACGCTGCGCCGAACGAATCGGGCGGCCTTGCGCTGCCGTGTCTCCGCGAACGGGGCGACCCGTCACCACCGGCAGCGCCGCCTCGCCGTCGACCCATCGCAGCAGGCTTTGCTCGGGTTGGCCGCGCTGGACCTGCGTGCAGGCGGATATGCATTCGCCGCACTCGGTGCAGGTGAACATCTTGCGTTTCATGGTGCGGGGCTTCAGCCGCATGGGACACGCGTTATCGCAGGCGTTGTCGCACCCGCTGCAGGCGTCGGCGCGGGGGGTGTCGAAGCCCACCACCAGCGCACGGTCATTGGCCATCCAGGCCAGGCTTTGGAACAGGCCGACGGCACAGGCGAAGCGGCAGAACAGGTGGCGGGCGAGCAGGAACTCCACGCTCAGGGCGATCGTGCCCGCGGTGAGAAAGATCGTCTGATTGCGGGTCAGTTGACCGTTGAGGAGATTGTGATAGATCTCGAACGGCGGAAGCAGGTATGTCAGCAGCGCGAGCGCCCAGAGGAATGCGAAGGCGCCGACCGCGAGCAGCGTGGGCGGCCAGAACCAGGGATTGGGTGCCTGCCGGCGCCCATCGGGCCGAACCTCGGGCAGGCGTCGGTGCTCCCACAGGCTCGGCTTGCCGGATGCGCGGCGCATCAGTCCGTTGATGAGCTCGACGACCGAGAAGTGAGGGCAGAGCCAGCCGCAGTACAGGCGCCCATAGCGCCAGGCGATCGAGATGAAGAGGGCGGCGCCCCCGAAGATCGGCACGAACCCGCGCAGGAACAGGTTGAGCGCCGCGTCGGCGGTTCCGGCACGTCCAGCGAGGAAGTCGTCGATGCCCAGGGTCCAGTCCTGCCCGAGCAGGATGGCGTGTCCCTGGGTCAGGTCGATGCGGAAGATGTCCAGCGGCGGGGCGAGAACGAAGAGGGTGAAGAACCCGATCTGAAACCAGGCCCGCTTGCGCTGCAGCCCGGTTCTACTCATGGCGACCCAGCCCGGGGCAACCAGCGGGCAGGGCGCGTCCCACGAGCGGAAAACGCCAGCATTGCCCGGCCATGGCCTTGGCCAGCCCCACCACCCCGAACAGCACCAGGGCCGAATGGCAAACGGTGAAGTAGATGATCACCAGGGTCCATGTGTGCACGCCCCCGTACCCGCCCGTGAACAGGATCGCGGCATTGACCAAGATCAGCAGGACGCCCGCCCACAGGCTCGCGGAGAACGTCTGGTCGATGTGAGCGGCGGCCAGTGCGGGCGTGTTCCTGTCGCGGCGCAGGAACAGCACGCCCAGCATCAGGAAAGCGATCACCGGGATCGCCAGCAGGTTGGCGAGGTAGAGCGCCTCGGCCGTGATCGCGAGCCTGATGCCCTGCGGCTGTTGGGCGTCCGCCGCCTCGGGATCGGGCTCAGGCGAGGCTGGCATCGATGACCTCGGCGAGGGCGGCGATGATCTCGGCGTCGTCCGTCAGCGGCTCGGCGAGGGCCGCGCGGCACGCCTCCGGCTCGCTCATGCCGCCGCGTATGAGGGTGGCCGCGTACACCAGGAGTCGGGTGGACGCCGCCTCCTCGAGATCGTGGTCCTTGAGCGCGCGCAGCGCTCCGGCCAGCCGGACCAGGCGCAGCGCCGCCGCGGCTTCGATTCCCGTCTCGCCGATCAGGATCTCCACCTCCAGCTCGGGGTTCGGGAAATCGAAGGTCATCGCCACGAAGCGCTGCCTGGTGCTGGGCTTCATGCCCTTGAGCAGGTTCTGATAGCCCGGGTTGTAGGAGACGACCAGCATGAAGCCGTCCGGGGCGTGCAGCGTCTCGCCGGTACGCTCCAGGGGCAGGATGCGCCGATCGTCGGTCAGCGGGTGCAGCACCACGGTGGTGTCCTTGCGCGCCTCGACCACCTCGTCCAGGTAACAGATGGCGCCTTCGCGCACAGCGCGGGTCAAGGGGCCGTCGCTCCAGAAGGTGCCGCTGTCTCCGATCAGATGCCGCCCGACTAGGTCGGCCGCCGTCAGGTCGTCGTGACAAGCGACGGTGAACAGGGGCCGGCCGAGCCGTTCCGCCATGTGGCGCACGAAGCGTGTCTTGCCGCACCCAGTGGGGCCCTTGATCATCACGGGCAGGCGGTTGCGGAAGGCATGCTCGAAGAGCGCCACCTCGTTGCCCTGGGGCCGGTAGAACACCGCCGACGCGGCGCTCGCCGATTTCGCTCTGATGGCCTGCTGGTTGGCTTGCATGGATGTCACCGGCGAGACCGCGCGGTCGTCGTTGTTGTTTGCTGTAGGCTACGCGAATCTCCGGTGGCCCTATTGACAGCCCATTGCGGCCTTCATCTGCTTCATGCGCTCTGCCTGGATGCCGGTGGCGATGGCCTTGGCGTCGGCGTTCTTGCCCGCGTATACGGCGGGAATGATCTCCGTCTCACGGGTGTTCTTGAATGCCTCCCACACCGGCTCGAATTCGGCGACCTTGGCCGCATCCGGGCCGGAGGCCATCGCGGACAGGTCCGCGTCCAGCCCGTCGCTCGCGGCGTGGACCTTGGCCTTGTACTCGTCGAGCTGAGCCGGGTCGGTTTCGGCGATCATGCCGACCAGCTGGGTGCGCGCTTCGGCCAGGTTGGCGCAGGCGCTCTCGGGCGTAGCGGCATTCACGATGCCGGTGGACGAGAGCATGGCGGCGAAAAGAAGGGCCAACGAGCGTTTCATTCGGTTCTCCTTGGGTAGGCGTGCGTCATGCCGCGCCCGCGGGAGTCGCACGGACAGAGCGGGAGCGTTGGCCGATGATTGCGAGCGGCGCCGCCTGGCACCTTAACCTGGGTCAAATCGGCCACCGCCTCGGGCAGCGTCACCTGGACAGGACAAAGGCGGTAGTAATCAGCGCACCCGGCACGAATAGCCAGAGGAAGATCACCCAGCGCCAAGGCCCCCTCAGGCCCTTCAGTCCCATGAAGAAATCGCCCAGCAGTTCGCCCTTGATCAGCGCGAATGCGAGGACCAGAAGGGAGGCGCCCAATCCGCTGGCCCCCGCCGCGCCGATGAGGAAGGTCGCCAGGGTGAGCCCGACCATCGACAGGTAAACGGCGGTGCAAGGGCGAATCCATCGGCGTCTCCTGTGCATGGTATTCATCGCATCACGTAAACCAGCGGGAAAAGGATCAGCCAAACCAGGTCCACCATGTGCCAATAGGAGGCGCCGGTTTCGACGCCGGTGTGATCGGCCGCGGAGTAGCCGCCGCGGTGCGCCTTCACGGCCACTGCCGAGAGGATCACCATCCCGAGGATCACGTGCATGAAGTGGAAGAAGGTCAGGGACAGATAGAACATGTAGAAGGTATTGGTGCTGAGGCGGATGCCCTCGCTGAAGTGGTGGGCGTACTCGCTCGATTTCACGACCAGGAACAGAAGACCCATGCCGAGGGCGCCAAGCAGCCAGGCCGCGCATTCCCGGCTGTTGTCGTCACGGATTGCCGCGACCGCTCGCACGACGAAGTAGCTGCTGGTGATGAGTGCCAGTGTGTTGAATAGGGCCGCACGCCGATCCAGGGTCGCCTGATAGGTATCGAACAGTTCCACATGACCCATGCGGGTGAATGCGTAGGCGGCGAAGAATGCGGCGAAGACCGCGAGCTCCGCGAGAATGAAGATCCAGATCGCGAGATCGCCGGGCGGGTAACGCCCAACCGGATCCTTTGGTGTTCCTGCCATACCAGCTCCCGGCGGCCCTGCTCCGGGCTTGCCTCGTCTCGTGCCAACGCGACCACTCGCTCACGGCATGCTAGGGCAAAGGAAGGAAGATGGGCTTTGAGGGACGTCAAGACGGCCGTCGTGCGCTGGCATCTCTGGCCCCGGCTCGTCGGGTTTGCCGCGGCGCGGGCTGGTCGGGCTTCGACCGCTGCCTGGGAGGCGCTGAGCCGGCCCGGGATGGCCAATAGTGACCACTTCGGCGAAACATGGAAACCGTGGGAACCACTCGCTGCTCGCCGCCCCAACCGCGTCGCAAGCAAGCCGAATCTTAAGCTTGCTTAAGGTAGGGTTCTTGGCCGTGAGATAACATACGGGCCATCTCGTGAACGAAAGTCTACCGGTACCACAAGTACCCGGGGCGGAATGTCAATGCCAGACCCGCGGAGCAGTGCTCACGACTCGATTCGGTGCCGTAGTACCGGAACCGGCCAGACCAAGCCTCCGCACTCAATTCCGACCGCGCATCCAGAACTCGGGCCGTCTCGTTTGCCCAGGCAGGGCGTGGATGTCGGTCGTCGATGCATCTACGGTTCGCCAACACGGTACGCGTCCGGCGCGGCGATGTTGTGCGCCCACCGGAAGTCATTCTTTTGTTGAAACACAAAACATGGGGCAACAAACCACCTCTTTGTTTTAGTCGGTAAAGGCTGGGGGAATCCCTAGCCTCACCGCATCCGTTCCCGAGCGTCAGCGCACGGCGCGTTCGAGCGGCGGGTTCAAATCCAACCGGGAGGTTGGTTGAACCGGCCGTGAGGCAGCTCTTTGCGCCCGCGCGGTGGAAGAACGGATGCACCGGAGTTTGGTTCAACTCCGGCAGCGCCGCGCACAGCCAAGAACGAAAACTGCCCGGACATCGGAATCAGCGAGGAGATTCCCGTAACTACAAGTTGTCGCGAACCAGCAGCATCGGTTGGGCTGCTAGACAACGTCACTTAACCGAGAAAGAGGCATAACGATGGAAAGAAGTACGAATCGCAGGCGCTTTTGGCCAAGGTTTTTCGGCCGAGCGTTTGCCTACAGGGACCAGGCACCGCGCCGTGGGGTCGGTCGTGGGGTCGTTGGCCTGGGGGTACTGATGCTTGCCGCCGGACTGCACTGGTCCAACGCGCAGGCAGCGTGCGGCGATGTGTCCTACGACAAGGCCCG
>CAYNBI010000133.1:0-5867 GCA_964395315.1 uncultured Chromatiaceae bacterium
CTGTAACCGCTCGCAGATCCGCTTGGCGGTATGGCGCTGCTTGCGCGGGCGGTGATGGTCTCCCAACGCCCGAGAGCGCGGGCAACGGCGTCTGGAAGGGCGTGACGCTGAAAGGCAGTGAGAACCCGGCTGCCCTGATTGTCATGGCTGGGCGTATGGCGCGCCCGCGATAGCGCCGGCGAACCAGCCGGCTTGAGTATGTCCCGAAGCGCATGGACGCACCGATGCGGCGGCGAGCCACACCCGGCCAGCCCGCCCGGCGTGGCGGCCTATACCCCCGCGGCAGTCGATCCCTAGCGAATGCCGGCGCGGCTTTGCCTCAGCGCTGGGCCATCGGCGCCTCGACCAATGCCGTGGCGGGCCGTGGGGGTAGCTTACCCTCGGCGATCAGCTGCTCGCCGTTGGGCCGCTTGTCGGGCTCGTTGCCACGCATCATGGGCGCCAGCGCGGGTTCAAGCGCCTTGAGAACCTG
Source organism: uncultured Chromatiaceae bacterium (assembly GCA_964395315.1). Taxonomy (GTDB): domain Bacteria; phylum Pseudomonadota; class Gammaproteobacteria; order Chromatiales; family Chromatiaceae; genus CAVORB01. The sequence continues at coordinate 473 of CAYNBI010000133.1, forward strand.
GGTCGGCAGTGCACTGGTGAAACGGTAGCCCTTGGCGTTCGGACCCGGCACGTGGGCAGTCACAACGCCGAAGAAACGCTCGCCGAGGAAGAACGCAAAGGCAGCGCTGCGGCTCACCTCCTTCTCCTTGCCGGCAGCGGTGCCCGGACCGAAGCGATCGGCGAGCTCGTCGCCGGTACCGGTCTTTCCGCCGACCTGCAGGGGGCTTCCCGACGCGTCGGTGTACACGCCCGCCAGCCGCTTGGCGGTGCCGTTCGCCACCACGTCCGTCAGCACGCCCCGCAACGCCACCGCCACCTCCATCGGCAGCACTCGTTCGCGGCGGCCCTGCGGCGCCGCCAGGTGGGTCTCGTAGGGTGTCCCCTCGGCGAAGTGGATCGCCGGGACCCGCACCGTCGGCAAGCGAACGCCGTCATTGAGGATGACCCCGACCAGCTCGGCGAGAGCCGCGGGCCGGTCCGCCGAGCTGCCGATCGCGGTCGCAAGGGAAGGCACCAGGAACGAGAACGGGTAACCCTGTCGGCGCCAGGACTTGTGGACCTCCTTGAAGGCGTCCTCCTCGGCCATGATCCGGATGCGGGTGTCCGCACCACCCTTGCGCTTGGACTTGAACAGCCACTGGTAGACCTCCTGGCGCTCGTCGGTGCTCGCGGCGTAGACCTCGCTGCGCCGGGCGTTGGGGTGATCCTGCAGATAGTGGACCAGCCAGAGCTCGAGCGGATGCAGCCGGGCGATGTACCCTCGGTCGTGCAGGTTGAAGCGCTCCGGCCCGTACTTGTCGAAGAGCGCACGGGTGGCATCCGCTGGCGGCGCGGACCGTCCGAGGCGCGCCTTGAGGAAGGCCGCGAGATCGTCCACCGTCGCTTGCTGCCGCACTGAGCGGAAGACGGTCGCCAGGCGCGCAGGGATCGGGCGCGCTCTTTCCGCCAGCGCGTTCAGAGCCTCGTCGGGGTCGAGCTTGCCGTAACGCCGGTAGAACTGGTCGAGAAAGACCTTCCCCTCCATGTCCGCGAAGCGCTCCAGGTAGACCCGGCGCGCCGGGTGGGTCCCGTCGGCAAGGATCTCGCTCAAGGGCACCGGTGCCTGCGCCTGGTAGTACTTGACGATGTCGCGCATCATGCGGATGAACACCAGGTTGACCGAGTAGCGGAACGCCTCGCGGACCGGCATCACGCCATTGTGCTTGTTGTCGAAATTGGCGAAGGTGTGGGCGCCGCGGCCAGTGAAGAAGGACTCGCCCGGGTTGGCCGAATAGGTACGGTCCAGCGCGGCGTTGACCATCGCCGTCAGCGAGCGGTCCGACGCCGTCGCCAGGTATCGTGTCGCCCAGCGGGTCAAGGGATCGGTCGCGGCTTTCTCCTCCGCCTTGAGCGCGGACTCCGGCTGCGCGGCGTAGCGTCCATGCAGCTCGCCAACGATCTCCAAGTAAGTCGTCAGGGTGCGCAGCTTGGCGGTGGAGCCGAGATCGAACTTGCCACCCTCGTTGAGATCGAGCGGCCGTTCCATGTTGTCCGCCTGCACCCGCACCAGGTTCGCCTCCGGCGTGCGCTCGTAGAGGGTGACGCTGTAAACGACGCCCGCCGGGTCGCCGCGCAGCAGGCGGTCGCCGAACAGACCGGCCTTACGCGCACCCTCGTCTTCCATCAGCCGGGTCAGGGTCGCGGTGACCGCGCGCTGGCTGTCGGTGTCGAGGGTGGTCTCGATGCGCATGTCGAGGCGGTCGAGCTCGTAGAGACTCCGCAGACCGAGGGTGGAGACCAGCCGGCCACGAATGGCGTTCAGGAACTTCCGCTCGACGAAGGCCGTCTCCGCCGGCGCCGGGGCCCGATCCGCGAAAACGAGCGGCTGCGCGACCGCCGCGTCGCGCAGGGCGGAGTCGATGACGCCCGCATTCGCCAGCAGACCGAGATACTCGGCGCTCAACCGATCGAGCTCGTCCCGGCCGGCCAGCAGATAATGGGACGGTCGGCGTTGGGCGAGGAGCAGGCTCAGCACCTGCTTGTAGACCTGCGCCCGGCGCTGCGCCTCCGCTGGGCCCGCGGGGGAACCGCCGAGGGATTCCACCGCCGTGGCAAGATCGGTTCCGAACCAGGCGTAGAGACCGTCGCCAAGGCCAATGACCTCTCCGAAACCCGGACGGGCCGACAGGGGGGTCGAATTCACGTAATCGAGCACGATGCGCCTGCGCGCCTCGCTGGTGTCGGCACCGTCCTGATAGGCGCGGGCGCTAGCGGAGGCGATCTGCCGCAGCTTGTCCAGGGCGGAGGCGGTGCGTCCCTCCGGCGAGTGGCGGTACTTCTCGATCTGGGTGGCGAGCGTCGAGCCGCCGAAACGCTGTCCCGTGGAGAGGACGGAGCTGATCAGGGCATTGGCGCTGGCGGCGGCGAAACGGTCCCACTCCACCGCCGGGTTTCGAGTCGGCGACGAGAGGTCGAGGAGCTCGCGGTTCTCGATAAACAGAAGCGTGGTGACCACCAGCGGCGGGATGCTGCGGAAATCCGGAAAGACCCGCTCCGGGTAGCGTGCGCGGAAGATATCCTTGCCCCAGCGGTCGAGGATGGTCAGCCCCGCCTGCGATTTCTCGCGGTAAACGGGGAAACCGCCGATGTCGATGAAGGAGACCAGTGCCGGCGACAGCCGGGCCTGGCGCTCGACCAGATAGCCCTGCTCGCGCAACGAGCCGAGGTAGGATGGGATGCCCGTGTATCCCAGGCGTTGGTCGTAAGGGCCGTTCCGGGGGAAACGAGCCGCATCGCTCGATCCGGGTTCGACTGTAATCGCGAAGTTTTGCGTCAGCCCGGTGAAGAGCCGCGACTGCAGGGGGGAAGACTCGAGCTCCACCATCAATCCCCAGCCGACGGCGCCCATCGCCGAAATCAGGAGGGTCCTGGACAAGAGGCGCTGCCAAGCAGCCCGCGACGTCGATTTCGACGCAGTCATCGTGCACCACCGAAGAGACCGATCAGCGCACGCCAGGAACCCTGGCCCTCGTCGCGCGCATCCCGAGGAGGGAGGGCGGCACGTATGTTTTCCGCCCTAGTTACAATTTAGCAACGCGGAGAAAAATTTCAAGTGCTGATTCAACTATTTTTTATATCTAACTGAGAACTATGAGCAGATTCCCGTGCTTCCCGCTCAGGCAAACTGTTCAATCGCCCCGTACCCCGCCATGTTCCAAGCCTTTGATTCAGGCCATTTTCAAGATATACGCTACATGACGCTTTTTCACGACAAATGAGGCGTCATCCCAACCAGAGCGAGTGTAGGACGGTTCGCCAAGCCATCCGCCGACGCTCGAGTACCGGCGGCGCATTCATCCGGTAAAGGGGGATCGACCTCCAGACCGCCCGGACCCCCTGGGGCCCGGGGAGGCGGCGATCAGTGGGAGTGACGCCGGGGTGCCCGCCTGTTTTTCTCGTTAGGTTCGTACCAGATATTTCCCGGCGCTCACACACCCCAGGGGGATCACGACCAGGGTCAGCAGGGTTGAGACCATGACCCCGAACAGCAGGGAAATCGCCATGCCCTGGAAGATGGGATCGGTCAGAATGACGCTGGACCCCGCCACCAGCGCCAGGGCGGTGATGACGATGGGCCGGGTCCGGGCCTTGCAGGCGTTGATCACCGCCTCCTTTACGCTTGCGCCCCCCGCCACCTCTTCGATGGAGAAGTCCACCAGCAGGATCGAGTTGCGCACGATGATGCCCGCGAGCGCGATGAAGCCGATCATGGAGGTGGCGGTGAAGTCCGCTCCCATCAGCCAGTGGCCGGGGACGATGCCGAGCAGGGTCAGCGGGATGGGCGCCATGATGACCGCCGGGGTCACGAAGTTGCCGAATTCCGCCACCACCAGCATGTAGATCAGCACCAGTGCGACACCGAAGGCAAGGCCCATGTCGCGGAAGGTCTCGTAGGTGACGGTCCACTCCCCGCCCCACTCGAAGCCCGACTTGCCGTTGTCCGGCGGCGGTCCCGTGAAGAAGGTCCCGGAAATGACCTCGCCGTCCGGGGTGGTGTAGTCGGCGAGCTTCTCCTCGATTGCCAGCATGGGGTAAAGGGGCGCGCCAAGGCGGCCCACGGCGTCGCCCACCACGTACTCCACCGGCCGGAGATCCTTGTGGAAGACGATGGGGTCCTGCGCCACGCGCATGAAGCGGCCGAGCTCGGCCAGCGGCACGGTGCGCCCATCCATGGTGGGAATGGGCAGATCGGACAGGCGCGCGACCTGGGCGCGAACCGCTAGCGGCACCTCCAGCGTGATGAAGGTGGGCTCGAGAAGGCTGCCGCGCTTGACGTCCCCCGCCTTGAAGTCGCCCATGGCCATGTCGAGGTTGCGGATGACGCTGTCCACCGAGATCCCCAGGCGGACGGCCTTCTCCGCGTCCACCTCGAAGCGCAGCACCTCATGCGGCTCCTGCATGTAGTTGTCCACGTCCGCGAGGCTGTCCACCTCCTCGAACATGCGCGTCATGTCCGCCGCCACCTGACGCCGGGTGTCGGCGTCGGGCCCGTAGATCTCGGCCACCACCGCCTGCAGCACCGGCGGCCCCGGCGGCATCTCCACCACCGTGATGCGCGCCCCCGCCTCGCGCGCGATCGGCGTGAGCATGTCGCGCGCCAGCAGGGCGATCTCGTGGCTGGAGCGGTCCCGATCGCGCTTGTGTGTCAGCTGGACCTGAACCTCACCTTGCCAGGGCTTGGCCCGCAGGTAGTAGTGGCGGACCATGCCGTTGAAGTCGAAGGGCTTGGCGGTGCCGGCGTAGGTCTGGATGGCGACCACCTCGGGGATCTCCCGGACCTTCTCCGCCAGGATACGGGCGGTGTTGATGGTGGTCCCGAGCGCGGTCCCCTCCGGCATGTCGAGCACCACGCTGAACTCGGGCTTGTTGTCATAGGGCAGCATCTTGAAGGGCACCGCCCGCAGGTAGAAGAGCAGACAGGAGGCAAAGAAGGCGCCGATCAGCCCGAACAGGAACAGATATCCGAGGGTCTTGCGCTCGATCAACGGCAGCAGGATGCGCCGGAACAGGCCGTCGAGCGCCCGCGCGGTCCTGTGCTCCCTCTGCTCCGCCTTCTGCAAAAACCTCATGCTGGGCTTGATGCGCATGGCGAGCCAGGGGGTGAAGGCGAAGGCGGCGAACAGCGAGAAGATCATGGCGGTGGAGCCAAGCGCCGGGATCGGCTCCATGTAGGGACCCATGAGGCCGGACACGAAGCCCATCGGCAGCAGGGCGGCAACGACGGTGAAGGTCGCGATGATGGTGGGATTGCCCACCTCGGCCACGGCCTCGATTGCCGTGTCGGTATCCGTCTCCCCCTTAATCAGCCAGCGGCGGTAGATGTTCTCCACCACCACGATGGCGTCGTCGACCAGGATGCCGATGGCGAAGATCAG
>CAYNBI010000134.1:0-5849 GCA_964395315.1 uncultured Chromatiaceae bacterium
ATCACCAGCACCAGCAGGAAAAAGATCTTGGCCGTGTCCATGACGAAGAACTGGATCGCCGCGCCCGCGGCGGAGCCCGGGTCGAGCCCGAGGAGGCGATAGGCGGTCAGATTGCCGAGTTGCTCGAACATGAAGCGGGTGTTTGGTCAGCGGCCCGGAGAGAGTATATGCGTTTTCGCGAATGTACTGCAGGAAATCTCGCCACCGGCGGCCAGCCAGGGCTGACCCGCTGTTATCGCCGGGAGTCAGCTGCAGGTTCCGGCCAGGCGGGGTACACGGCCCGAGAGGCGCTCCCGGTCTTGTGCGAATGGCGGTTCGTCGGCGCATCCCTTGGCGATCGCAGCCAGCGCATCCAGGGCCCAGGCCGGCGTGTCCGGATGGATCTTGTAGTGGATCCAGAGCCCCGATCTGCGGTCCTGCAACAGGCCTGCCGCGCGGAGAACCGACAGGTGACGGGAAATCTTCGGCTGCGGCAGGGTGAGCGCTTCCGTCAGGTCGCATACGCACAGCTCGATCCGGTTCTGCAAGAGCACCAGCAGGCGCAGCCGAGTGGAATCGGCGAGGGCGCGCGTGAAGGCATCCGGGGACAGGTTCATCGGCCGTGAGTTTGGATCCTTTGCGGAATAAGGATGGCATTCTGCCACGAGCCGCGCCCGCGACGGGATGGCGGACGGGTGCCGCGAGCGCGCCCGATGCCGCTTGGGGAAAGCTTTGCCACCATTCGCCCGAACTGTGCCGTCAATGTCGGCCGTTCACCGCCCACACCGCTGCCTCCACCCGCGTCTTGAGCTTGAGCTTCCGGAGGATGTGCTTGACGTGGACCTTGACTGTCCCGACTGCGAGATCGAGATCGCGGGCGATGAGCTTGTTGCTGTAACCCTTGGCAATCAGATTCAGGATCTCCTGCTCACGGGGGGTCAGCCCGGCCTCCGCGGGACCATGTGGACGCGGTTCCTCGCGCAGGGCGCGGGCAAGCAACTCGGTCAGGCGCTCGCTGATGACCAGCCTCCCGGCCGTGGCGCGTTGCAGGGCGCGCAGAATGTCCTCCGGCTCCATGTCCTTGAGCAGGTAGCCGTCCGCACCGGCGCGCAGTGCGGCCACCACGTCTTCCTCGTTGTCGGAGACCGTGAGCATGATGACTCGCGCATCCAGGTCCTGGGCGCGCAGGCGCTGCAGGGTCGCGATGCCGTCCATGCCCTTCATGTTCATGTCCAGCAGGATGAGGTCCGGTTGCGTCTCCCGCGCCAGCCGGATACCGCTCTCGCCGTCGGCGGCCTCGCCGACCAGGCGCAGCGCCGGCTCCATGGCGATGAGGTCGGCCACGCCCTTGCGAAACAAGGGATGATCGTCGATAACGATGACCGATGACTCGGTAATGATGCTCAATGGGGTGCCCCCGCGAAGCCGCTCTGCCGCGAATCCGGCTCCACCTCCTGCGTGTCCGCCCGGCCGGAGGAGCGGTGACGGAACTGCAGATGCACGATGGTGCCTGCGGCGGGTGCGGAGGTCACGTCAAGCTCACCCCCCAGGTTCAGTGAGCGCTCGCGCATGATCGCCATGCCGTAGTGGCGCGCGTCATCCGCAGGGAGGACGGTCCCCCGGCCGTCGTCGCGGACCTCGACTTCCACCCCGCCCGCGCGTGGCCGCAGGCTCACCCAGGCGTGGCCCGCCTTGGCGTGACGAACGACGTTGGAGAGCGCCTCGCGCACAATCTGCAGCACGTGGATTTCCTCGTTCGGCGTGAGCAGGGCGGGGGCGAGGCGATTGTCGAGGTGGATATCCACGGTGCCGCGCTGTCGGAACTCCTTGACCGTCTCCTCGAGCGCGCGGCTCAGTCCACCGTCGTCCATCTTGAGCCGGAAGGTGGCCAGTAGCTCCCGGAGCTGACGATAGGCGCTGTTGATGCCCTCCCGCAGCTCCTTGAGTACGGTCTTGGCCTGCTGCGGGTCCGACGGATGGTCGAGGGCAGCGGCGAGGCGTGTCACCTGGATCTTGAGGTAAGAGAGGGATTGCGCCAGCGAGTCGTGCAATTCTCGGGCGATGGTGCCGCGCTCCTCGTGCAGGACGAGGCGCCGGCTCTCCTGTACCCGGCGCTGCAGATTCAGGGCGGTGCCGATATGGCCCGCCAGGGTTGAGAGCAGGCGCCGCTGCCAGGGAAGCAGCGGCTTATCGTTGACGAGGTCGATCATGAGCACGCCGAGATGCTGTTCCCGGTCGCCTACCGGGAAGGAGGCGAGACGCTGCTCGTGCCCGTTGATCCCGTCCAGCCCGGTCGTCCGGCAGTGCTCCGCGTCCAGGCAGGCACGGCAACCTTGATCCCAGCAGGGCCAATCATGGTCGGCACCCGGGCGGGTGCTCACCAGCAGCGTGCCCCGGTTGCCTGCTGCCTCGGCGCACAGGCAAAGGGTCGCCGGGCCGGTCTTGACGTGATCCTGAATGTCGCCGAGCACGCGGTGCAGGAGCTGATCGGAGACGGGCTCCTCGTTCAGGACCTTGCTGGTGCGGTAGAGGAGTTCCAGCGAGTGGTTGGTGCGCGCCAGGTCTCGGGTCTTCTCCTCCACTCGCTGCTCCAGCGCTGCGTAGAGCCGCGAGAGCCCCTCGGACATCATGTTCACCGCCGCGCCCAGGCGTCCCAGTTCGTCGCTGCCCGTGACGCTGGTGCGTCCGGAGAAGTCCCCCTGACGGATGCGGTCGGCGCAGGCGAGCAACTCGCCCAGGGGGCGCATCACGCGGCGAACCATCAGGAACATGGTCAGGATTACGACGATCACGGTAAGGGCGAGCGCCGTCGCCTGAATCCAACGCAAGATATCGATGCGACGCTCGGCGACGTCCTCCAGCAGCCTCACCAAGGCGTCGATCTCGGCCACGAAGGCGTCGACGCCGGCCAGATACTCCGACGGTTGCGGTGTCAGACTGCCGTGGGCCGCGCCGCCCCCCAGCAAGCCGACATGATCCGCCAGCGGCGGTTTCATGGTCCGCTCCCAATACCGAGTGACCTGCGCGTAGGCCTGCGTAACCTCGTGGTCGGTGTGTCCGGGGATGGCGTTGACGAGACGCGGGCTAAAGAGCCGCGACTCGAACTCCGCCGCCAGCTTCGCGGCCCGCTGCGCCCGCAGGGCGGCGGGTGCGCGCTCGTCCGCCAAGGCGACCCCGATACGGTAGGACTGCATGCGCAGGCTGCCCGACTGGTTGATGGCAGTTGCCATCCCCTCCATCGTCTGCGCCACGAACACCGAGCTCACCATGCTGACCACGGCGAGCAAGACGATCGCGGACATCAGCAGTCCGATGCTGACGAGGATGGGTTTACGGGCAATACTTTGAGTCATGGGCATCATCGAGAGATGTCTAAATGCAATCGGCGTCCGGGAAAAGGGGGTACCACCAAATAGAAAAGGCGAGCCCTGGCCGCCCGCAGACACCAGCGAGTAGTTGAACTTATCACGTCGCTATTCAGGCACATAGATGGCTACCCCCCGTACCTCGGAAGAGGTACCGATACCGATGCCGGTCAACAGGCGGCTCGGTTGCGTCCATGCCCGGGTTGAATAGACTGCCGAGTTCACCCGGCCTGGTCGGGCTCGGAACTTACGGATCATGAACACCGCCGCTAGAGAAGACCTGCTCTTCCCGCTGCTCTCGGAGGTCGCGCTGTTCGACGGCCTGAGCGGAGAACAGTTGCGTTTCCTGGCCGCTGAGTGCTTTACCCGACACGAATGCAAGGGGGCTGTGATCTTCGAGAAAGACACAGTCCTCGGCGGTTTCTTCGCGGTGCGCGAGGGGCGGGTGAAGCTCGCCGTGCTCGCACCGGACGGCGGTGAGCGCGTCGTCCAGATCGCCTTGGCGGGCGATACCATCGGCGAGTCCCTCGGCTTGCTCGATCGGCCGAGCCCCGTCTACGCGCAGGCGTTGTGCGGTTCCAGTCTGCTGTTCTTTCGCGCCGAGCGCGTCCGCGCGGCCGCTTTGCGCTGGCCCTCGCTGGGCGCACTGCTGCTCGAGCAGGCCTGCATCCGTGTCAACGAGCTTTATCGGGATCTGGAGGCAAGCTGTCTGCAGACGGCGCGTCAGCGGGTAGCCGGTTATCTGTTGCGCAGCCTGACCTGCGACGCTCAATCCGGCCCCCGTTTGCCTGGGTCCGCGGTCCTGCCCGCGGGCAAGGCCGTGGTTGCCTCGCGCCTGAATCTGACCCCGGAAACCTTCTCGCGCGAGCTTCGCCACCTCACGGACGAGGGGGTGATCAGCGTCGAGCGCTGCACGGTGCAGGTGCATCAGCTCGGGCGATTGCGCGCCGCCGCGTCCGGAGATTGACCGGGATCAACAGATGCTCCGTCATCTGAAAAAACTTGATCCGGCTCAAGTCACCAGGCGTTGTGATCGCGTTCTCATTAACTCCTGCAACCGGTAGTGACCGTGAGCGCACCTAAAGCCGCCAGCATCTCCCGTCGCCAGTTGTTCCGCGGCGACCTGTCAGGCAAGCGGGCGCCGATTCGACCTCCGTGGGCGGTTGCCGAAGACGGCTTCGTCATCGCCTGTGATCGTTGCGACGATTGCGTCCATGCCTGCCCGGAACGGGTGATCCGTTCCGGTTCTGGCGGTTTCCCCGAAATGGATTTCAGCGCACGCGGCTGCAGCCTGTGCGGTAAGTGCGTGATCGCCTGCCGGGGCAAAGCCCTCACGGGAAACGTGGAGCGCGATCGGCCCTGGTACTCCGTGGTCGAGATCAACGGCCGCTGCCTCGCCGGCGAGGGCGTCGTCTGCCGCTCCTGCGGCGAGGCATGCGACGCCTCGGCCATCCGCTTCCGATTGCGTGTAGGTGGAGCGGCGGAGCCGCACGTGGATCCGGCGGTCTGTACCGGCTGTGGCTGCTGCATCAGCGTCTGCCCGGTGCAGGCGCTGCGTATCACCAAGTCTCCGGCGGGGCAGACGAAGAAGGTTTCCGCATGAATATCTGTAGCTGTGTCGTCCACACCAGACCCGAGCGGGCCACGGAAGTCAGCGCGCGTTTGCTGACCATCCCGGGTGTGGAGGTGCACGGCGGCGAGGCGGAGGGAAAGCTGGTGGTCACGGTGGAAGACACCGCGGACACCCTGGCGGCGGACACCCTGGGCGCCATCGGCGCCGTGGAAGGGGTCATCAACACAGTCCTGATCTACCACTACGGTGGCGACGACATCGAACAGTCCTTGGCGGAGGAGGGTAACCCGTGAAAGTCACTCGACGCGAATTCATCAAGTCCCAGGCGGCAGTAGCGGCGGCAACGGCGGCCGGCGTCAGCTTGCCCGTAAGCACCACGGCGCTCGCTGCCGAAGGCGACGAGGGCCTGCGTTGGGACAAGGCTCCCTGCCGCTTCTGCGGTACCGGCTGCAGCGTGCTGGTGGGCGTGAAGGACGACAAGGTCGTCGCCAGTCAGGGCGACCCCGACGCCCCGGTCAATCGCGGGCTCAACTGCATCAAGGGCTACTTCCTCCCCAAGATCATGTATGGCAAGGACCGGCTGACCCAGCCCCTGCTGCGTAAGACCAACGGCAAGTTCGACAAGAACGGCCAGTTCGAGCCGGTGAGCTGGGACGAGGCCTTCGACGTCATGGCCGAGAAGTGGAAGGAGGCGTTGAAGAAGGAGGACGGTGTCACCCGGGTCGGCATGTTCGGTTCCGGTCAATGGACCGTGTGGGAGGGTTACGCCGCCTCCAAGCTGATGAAGGCCGGCCTGCGCTCCAACAACCTCGATCCCAACGCGCGCCACTGCATGGCCTCGGCGGTGGTGGCCTTCATCCGCCACTTCGGCATCGACGAGCCCATGGGCTGCTACGACGACCTCGAGCACGCGGACGCCTTCGTGCTCTGGG
>CAYNBI010000135.1:0-5475 GCA_964395315.1 uncultured Chromatiaceae bacterium
CCAAGAGTTTTTCGAGCTGATGGCGCGAACATGAGCAAACGCATCCTGATTGTCGAGGACGAGCCGCATATCGTGATCCCGGTAGAGTTCCTGATGCGGCGCGAGGGCTACGAGGTGACGGTGGAGCGCGACGGCGAGGCCGGATTGGCGGCCATTCGCGCGCAGCCGCCCGATCTCGTGATCCTGGACGTCATGATGCCCAAGCTGAACGGCTTCGAGGTGTGCGAGGCGGTGCGCGCCGACCCGGCGCTGGCCGCCGTGCGCATCCTGATGCTGACGGCGAAGGGCCGCGAGGCGGAGAAGAAAAAGGGGCTCGAGCTCGGTGCCGACGCTTACATTCCCAAGCCCTTCTCCACCCATGACCTGGTGGCGACCGTGCGCTCGCTGCTCGAGGTCGAATCCTGACGGGTTCGGGAGGCGCGAAATGAGCAAGATCGATCCACCGGATTACGCATTCGCTGGCCTCGACCTCGCGGGGACGGAATCAGGGATCGCATACGCCCCGCTGCGGAGCCTGGCGCGCCAGACTCCGCTTCAGGTGGCGCCCTCAGCGAGCCTGCGCGAGACCCTGTTCCGCATGAGCCAGTCGCGCGGTGATGCCGTCGTGGTCGCGGATGAAGCGACAGGTCTCCCGCTGGGCATCGTGACCCTGCGCGACATGCTGCACCTCATCACCTCCGAGGCCGGCTCCCTGGACGAGCCCGTCGTCGCGTTCATGACCGGCGCCCCGCTCACGGTCGCCGCGGATGCCCCGGCGCACCGCGCCAAGGTGCTGATGGCGAAGAAGGGCATTCACCACGTTCTGCTCGTGAATCCGGACGGGCGCCTGAGCGGCGTCGTCTCCCAGGCCGATCTGCTCGGCTTGCGCAGCGGCAGTGCCGAGGCCCTGATCGAGTCCATCGCCGCGGCCCGGGATGTCGAGGCCATGGCGCGCGCCGCGGACCAGGTGCGCCGGCGGGGGGCGGAGCTGTTCGCCTCCGGCATGGGGGTCGAGGGCCTGTGTCAGTGGATGTCCGGGCTCAACGACCTGATCACGATCCGGGTCATCGAGCTGATCGAGGACGAGTTCGACCTGCCGGGCGTCTCCTGGTGCTGGATGGTCTTTGGTTCGGAGGGGCGGCTGGAGCAGACCTTCGCCACCGATCAGGACAACGGTCTGATCTTTGTTCCCAGCGATCCGGGGGACACCGAGCAGACCCGTTCCGCCTTCGTGCCCTTCGCCCAGGCCGTCAACAAGGCGCTGCACTACTGCGGCTTCGAGCGTTGCCCCGGCGACATCATGGCGGGCAATCCCAAGTGGTGCCTGAGCGACGATGAGTGGTGGGGCAGGTTCGAGGCCTGGCTGCGGGTCCCGGAGCCGGAGGCCCTGCTGCACAGCGCGGTTTTCTTCGACTTCCGGCCCCTCTACGGCAACTACGATCTGGTAGACCGGTTGCGCAACCGGCTGCTGGCCGAGGCCCCGGGGTACCACCGCTTCTTTCGTGCGCTGGCCCAGGACGCGCTTGCCTGCACCCCGCCGCTTGGCTGGGCCGGGCAGTTCGTCTACGACAAGGATCGCGACCATCCCCGCACCATCGACCTCAAGCTGCACGGTGCCCGGCCCTTCGTCGACGCCGCCCGCATCTGGAGCTTGCTGCACCGCGTCTGGGCGACGAATACCGCGGATCGCATCCGCGCGGCCGGTGCCGCCATGAATCGCCCCAAAGAGGACGTAGCCGCCGAGGTCGAGGCCTTTCACCTGGTGCAGCGCTTCCGCATCCATCAGCAGCTGTCCACCAGGGACCGGGACCGGGTCAACCGCGTCAACCCGTCGGACCTCAACGAGCTGCATCGCCTGATGCTCAAGGAGGCGTTCAGGCAAGCCAAGAAGGTGCAGCTGCGGTTGCGGCAGGAGTACGGGCTGTAGCAATACGCGATCGGTTCAGCGAGCTGGGCTTGGCCAGGATGGCCGGCAATCAGCGTCGCGCAGCGTCGTCAAGGCCGTGCGGACGCCGGGCCGGAAGTCGGTTAAGCTCGGCTCTCGGATTAAAAAGAGGAGGCAGGGGGAGATGATCGAAATCAGGCACAAGGAAACCGGCGAGATCCTGCTCGAGACCGACGGCGAAACGCTGGAAGGCGCCGATCTCAATCACATGGAGCTGGAATGCGCCGACCTGCGCGGCCTCGACCTGCGCGGGGCGAACCTCCAGGGCGCGAATCTCGCCGGGGCGGACCTGCGCGGGACGGACGTGGAGGGGGCCAACTTCCGGGCCGCCAATCTCAGCGGCGCCGATCTCACCGGCGCCGACCTCAACGGCGCCACCTTCGGTGACGGCGTGCAGAGCAACGCCGCGGTCCTGTCGCAGGCCTCATTGCGCGATGCGCGCATTACCTCCTGCGACCTGCCTTACGTGGACCTGCGCGACGCGGACCTCTCCGGCGCCAGCCTCGCGCGCTCGGACCTGCACGCCGCACGCATGGTCAACGCCAAGCTGGTGAAGACGGTGGTGGGCGCGGCCCTGATGCTGGAGGCCGACCTGCGCGGCGCAGATCTGACCGAGGCCTACCTCTGCAACGTGCGCCTCAACGGGGCCAACCTGTCGGGGGCCAGGCTGGACCGGGCCATCCTCGGCGGCGAGGACTGCATCCCGGCGACCATGAGCCGGGTGGTGATGATCAAGACCAGCCTGGTGGGTGCCAAGCTGTGCGGCGTCTCGCTCCTGCGGGCCGATCTCTCGGGCGCCAACCTCACGGACGCGGACCTCAGCGAGTCGGACGTCAGCGGCACCATCATGCGACGCGCTATCCTCACCAACACCAATTTCCAGGACGTCGACCTCACCACCGCGACCATGACCCTGGCCAACCTGTCGAAGGCGAAGAACGTCAGGCTCAAGTACCCGAAGCGCGACGCGCGCTGAACGGCGCGGGCTCGGTTTACGCGCCGGGTTGTGCCGACGGCGGTCGAGACATGCTGATCACCATCATCCTGTCGCTGGTATTCGCCGCATCCATCATCGTCTGTCATAAGCTCGCGAAAAGAAGGGGACGGGACCCCGTGTTCTGGGGCCTGATGGGTGCGCTGTTCGGGCCCCTGGCGATTCCCTTCGTCTATTTCCGCAGGGGCTGAGTCGCCGTCGGCCCGGTGCTGTTCCCGCATCTCCATCGATGCGGATGGCTCCATCGCGAAGCGAGTTCTTATCCCAATGATCAGCGACCGGTTCGCCGCGCCCACGGACGGCACGGTCCTGCCGGAACACCCTTCGGCGAGAACCCCGGCCTAAATCAGAGCCGTCGCCGCGTTTCAGGCGTTTTGCAGGATGCCACGCGGCTCTAGACCGCGCGGGCGCGAGTAACCTGAGAGATCTGTGAACCCCGTCACAAAATTTTATTGAGAAATCGCAATTTTCCCTCCCCGCTTAAGGTTCCCTTAAGGTTTGCCCGGCTATTCTCCGCGCCGGGAAGTTTCACGCTGAACCCCGCAGACCTCGTAGTACCTGAAATTTGCGGCGGTTCCCGCTCCAGATCACGGGAAAGGGCCAAGCGAATCTGGAAGACCCCAGGGAACTCGCAACCAGGATGCGAAGCGTCCGACCCGTTGCTGACGCGGGCCGGGAGATTACATAGATAGAGGTTCAGGAGTGGAATCATGCGAATAACAAGCACTAGGCGGCGACGGCTGCGAAGCGCCGCCGTCGCGATTGCCGGGCTGATGGCGATTTCCTGGGGTGGCCAGGCGCTCGCCGATGTGACGATCGAAAGGGCCGACTGGGACGGCCGCACGCTGACCGTTAGCGGCAGCGGTGACAATCGCGACACCGTGACCCTTACCAATGCCTATGACTCCACCCAGGTGCTGGGCACGCGCGACATCGGCCGCCGAGGGGCGTGGAGGATCCGCGACTGGCGGCCGAATCCAGTCCCCTGCGCGGTGGCCGCTTCGGCCCAAAACCAAAAGCCCGTGGTCCGGAACGTGAATAACGCACCCGCGGACTGTGCCCCCAAGGCTTCGGGTGGAGGCAATACGCCGCCTACCGCCATTGCCAACGGCCCCTACTCGGGTACCGTCGGTGTGGCGGTGCAATTCAGCAGCGCCGGCTCGAACGACCCGGACGGCAACATCGTTGCCTACGCCTGGAACCTCGGCGACGGCAACACCAGCAGTGCGGCCAACCCGAGCCATGCCTACGCGTCGGCGGGTACCTACAAGGTGACCCTCACCGTGACGGATGATGACGGCGCCACCGGAGCCGACTCTACCTCGGCCAGTTTCACAATCGTACGGCCCCCACCGAGACCTACCCTCGTGCCCGCCACCGCGCCCTACTCGGGTACCGTCGGTGTGGCGGTGCAATTCAGCAGCGCGGGCTCCAGTGACCCCGACGGCAGCATCGTCTCTTATGACTGGGACTTCGGCGACGGCAACACCAGCACCGCTGCCGACCCGAGCCACACCTACGGCTCGGCAGACACCTATACGGTATCCCTCACGGTCACCGACAACGAAGGGGCGAGCGATACCGCCACCACCGCGGCCACGATCAGCGACCCGGTGGCCTGCACATCGCCAATTCAGGAGCACTGTCAGATTACGGCTTACACCGGACCCGAGGTGTGCGTCGAGTGCCACGAAGGCGAGGCGCGCGACATGCACGGCTCGGTGCACTACCAGCAGGGCGGGGCCTTCCCGAACGTGACCAACATCCCGACCGACTTTGCGGCGGCAGGTGAGCGTCCGGCAAAGGCTGCTGGCGATCTGGTCGCCACCGGCATCAACACCTACTGCGGTACCCACGAAAACTCCCCGCGCTTCACCTGCGCCGGCTGCCACGTCGGCAACGGCCGCTTCCCGATGGCGCAGTCGGAGTTCGAAACACTGGATCCCGCATCCGCCGAGGCGCATGAACAGCTGGCGAACATCGACTGTCTGATGTGCCACCAGGAGGCCTACAAGCGCTTCCCCGATTGGACCGCCAACGGCGAAGGGTTCGAGGACTTCAACCTGCTGAACCTGGTCGAGCTTCCCGACGGAAGCCTGGAGCAGGACGACGGGGCCGTATTGCCGCGCACCGGTTACTCCGGGATCCCGACGGTCAACCCGGACACCCTGGACTTCCAGTTCCTTCCCGCTGGGAGCGACACCCTGCCCGCGAGCGTGCCCATGGCGCCGATGGCGCTCACCACGCTTGAGGCAGCACAGAACGTGCACGCCACCACGCGCAAATCCTGCCTCACCTGCCACGCCGGCGCGGCCGGCGGCGACGGCACCAAGCGCGGTGACCTGTCGAAGGAGAACGCCGACCCGAGCCTGGCGATCGATATGCACATGAGCTCGGCGGGTCAGAACCTTACCTGTTCGGACTGCCACAACGAGACCCTGGCCGACGGTACCGGCCACCGCCTGCGCGGGCGCGGCCTGGACCTGCGGCCCAACGACACCCCGGACCGTTTCACCTGCGAGAACAGCGGTTGCCATTCGGACCGCCCACACGGCGA
>CAYNBI010000136.1:0-5472 GCA_964395315.1 uncultured Chromatiaceae bacterium
ACCATCTTCATCTCGACCCACTTCATGAACGAGGCCGAGCGCTGCGACCGCATCTCCCTGATGCACGCGGGGCGGATCCTGGCCCAGGGCACGCCGGCCGATCTCCAACGGGAGCGCGGGGCGCGGAATCTGGAGGACGCCTTCATCCGCTACCTGGAGCAAGAGACGGGCGAGACGGGGAAACAGGAATCCCAGGATGCCGCCCCGGAGCGGGAGGCCGCGGTCCCGGTGCCCTCCCGCGGCTTCTCCTTTCGCCGGCTTTGGGCCTACGCCCGACGCGAGGGAACCGAGCTCGCGCGTGATCCGATCCGCCTGGCCTTCGCGCTGCTGGGCCCGTTGTTGCTGATGATCGCCATGGGCTACGGCATCTCCTTCGACGTGGACCAGATCCGCTACGCGGTGCTGGACCGGGACCGCACGCCGGCAAGCCGCGCCTATCTCGACGAGCTCTCGGGGTCGGCCTGGTTCGCCGAGCAGCCGCCGCTGGCCGACGACGCCGATCAGCTGCGGCGCTTGCAGGGGGGGCAACTGGCCGTGACCGTGGAGGTTCCGCCGGGTTTCGGCCGGGATCTGAGCGGCGGACAGCCCGTGGAGGTGGGGTTCTGGATCGACGGCGCGATACCCTTCCGCGGCGACACCATCCGCGGTTATGTGGAGGGGGTGAACCGCGGCTATGTGGAGGGCCTGTCCCCACTCGTGGCCGGCACGGCGAGCGCCGCTCCGCTTCGCATCGAGACCCGCTTCCGCTACAACCAGGACTTCAAGAGCGTCTACGCCATGGTGCCGGGTATCCTGATGCTGCTGCTGATCATGATTCCCGCCACCATGACCGCCGTCGGGGTGGTGCGCGAGAAGGAGCTCGGCTCGATCACCAACTTCTACGCTACGCCCACCACCCGCGGCGAGTTCCTGCTCGGCAAGCAGCTGCCCTATGTCGGGCTCGCGCTGATCAGCTATCTGACCCTGCTGTTCATGGCCCTGCTGCTGTTCCGGGTGCCGCTGCAGGGGAGCTGGCTTGGCCTCAGCCTGGGGGCGGTGCTGTTCGTGTTCGCGACCACGGGGCTTGGGCTCCTCATGTCCACCTTCATGCGCACCCAGATCGCGGCGGTGTTCGGCACCGCCATCGCGAGCGTCATCCCGACCATCCTGTTCTCCGGCATGCTGGTGCCGGTGTCCGCCCTCACCGGGCCGGCGCGCATCATGGGCTACGGCTTCCCGAGCGCCTGGTTCAATCACGTCAGCGTGGGTACCTTCACCAAGGGGCTGGGTGTCGCCGACCTGTGGCTGGATTACCTGGTGCTGGCGGCGTTCGCCCTGGGGTTCTTCCTGCTCGGACGGGCTCTGCTACGCACCCGGGAGCGCTGAGATGCGTCTGGAGAACGTCTACCGCCTCGGGATCAAGGAGCTCAAGAGCCTGCGTTACGACCCGGTGATGGTGTTCCTGATCATCTACGCCTTCACCTTTGCCATCATCGCCCCTTCGAAAGGGGTCAAGCTGGAGCTCGAAAACGCATCGGCCGCGGTGGTGGACGAAGACGGCTCCCGGCTCTCCCGGCGCCTGGTCGACAGCCTGCGCGAGCCCTATTTCCAGCCCGCGGCGGCGATCGGGATCGGGGAGGTCGACGAGGGGATGGATGCGGGACGCTACACCTTCGTGCTCGACATACCGCCCCGCTTCGAAGCGGACGTGGAGGAGGGGCTGACGCCGACCCTGCAGGTCGAGGTCGATGCCACCGCCATGAGTCAGGCGGGCGCCGGGGCGCGCTATCTCGAATCCGCGCTGCTGATGGAGACCCTCGCCTTCCGAGACGGCCAGCGCGCGCAGCCGGTGCTCCCGGTGACCGCGGTGACGCGCATGCTCTTCAACCCGAACGGCGAGTCCGCCTGGTTCATGTCGGTCATGCAGATCGTCAACATGTGCACTCTCCTCGGCATCCTGCTCACCGGCGCGGCACTGATCCGGGAGCGCGAGCACGGCACCATCGAGCATCTGCTGGTCATGCCCTTGACCTCCCTGGAAATCATGCTCGCCAAGATCTGGGCCAATGCCCTGGTGATCCTTATAGGCGCGACCCTGGCCCTGCTGCTGGTGGTGCGCGGTCTACTGGGGGTGCCGATCGCGGGTTCCGTTGCCCTGTTCGTGCTGGGGCTGGCGGTCTACCTGTTCGCACTCACCGCGCTGGGGATCCTGCTCGCGACGGTGGCGCGCACCATGCCCCAGTTCGGGCTGCTGTCCATCCCTGTGTTCCTGGTGATGTACATGCTCTCCGGCGCCAATACGCCTCTGGACGCGATGCCGGAGCTTCTCCAGCGCATCATGCTGATCTCCCCGACTACCCACTTCGTGAGCTTCTGCCAGTCGCTGATCTTTCGCGGGGCGGGGCTCTCCCTCCTCTGGCCGCAGCTGCTGGCCACCGGGTTGATCGGGCTGTTGGCCTTCGCCGCGGCCCTTGCCCGCTTCCGTCGGACCGTCAGCTTGACGCGGCTCTAGGGCCATCGCCCGATGCCCCGAAGGCGAGACGTTTGGCGTTCAAGTCTATGAGCGCATTCGTATTTCTTATTTCAGAAACAGGAAATATGCTAATAATTTGACCTAAGTCAAAAGTGTTTGCGTTTTCTCTTGAGTTCTAGCATTCTCCACCCTTCCAAAGTCTGACTGCTTTAGTCGGATCTCCCCAGCGCCCTGCCGTGAACGGCGCTCGATAAGAGTGCCGCCCGATGCTTGCAGCTGAAGCTGGCGGGCCGCTGCAAACCCGATTGACCCAGGCGGGGGCACGCGTATGGCGGTGTTCCAAGAGCAGGATTCCGGCGGCTTCCGGTACGAGGTGCGCCCCAATTGCGCGCTCAGCTGGCTTTGGACCAAGCGGCTGTTCTGGTTCTTCGCCTGCTGCCTCGCGGCGGTCGCGGGCTACTTCGCTTCCGTCGGGGCCTGGCTGGTGTTGCCGTTCGCGGGTCTGGAGCTCGCGGTGCTCGGCGCCGGACTGTATCTGAGCGCGCTGGCCGGCCATACGCGGGAGGTGATCGAGGTCGGAGAGGCGGGGATCAAGGTGCTGCGCGGTAGGCGCAACCTGGCGGAGGTCGCCCGGTTCCCGGCGCATTGGACGCTCGTCGCCCTGCGCCGCGATCCCAGGGGCTGGTATCCGAGCCGCCTGCTGCTGACTTGCCACGGCAGGGGGATCGAGATCGGCGCCCAGCTGGTCGAGACCGAGCGCGAGGTGTTGGCCGAGAGCCTCGAGGAGACGCTGGGCCTCCGGCGGCTCCCGGGGGACCAGGCCGCTTCGGCGCCGACGTATCCCGGGCTCGAGTCGCCGGCGCGCTCCGGGCAAGCGATTCGCGCCCTGCGCGACGCGGCCGCCCATGCGATGACAGTCACTCCTTCCGCGTCGAAAGATACGGGAGCGGCAGGGTGCGCCAGAGGCGCGTACACAGAAAAATGAGAGGATCTATGGCAGTCACCACCAAGCGCCTCGGCGCCGCATCCCTTTTCACCCTCCTGTCCGCATGGGTCGGCGGCGCTTGCGCCGAGATGAGGCTCAATTTCCCCGAGCCCGCCGCGGGCGTGGCCCAGGAGATCTACGATATCCACATGCTCACGACCACCATCGCCACCGTGCTGCTGGTGATCATCTTCTCGGTCGTGGGTTATTCCCTCTACTATCACCGCAAGAGCCGCGGCTACGAGGCCGACCAGAAGTTCCACGAGACCTGGTTCGGCCGCTGGTCCTGGGTCATCGTGCCCGTGCTGGTGCTGGGCGTCGACCTGACCATCGCCAGCTCCGCACAGAAGACGCTGGAGAAGGTCTGGGAGGTTCCCAAGGAAGCGGACCTGCTGGACGTCAAGGTCATCGGCCATCAGTGGTGGTGGGAGTACGAGTACCTGGACCACAGCGTCGAGATCGACGGCCAGCCGAAGACGGTCAGGGTGGAGAGCCGCTACGTGCCCGAGGACAAGTCCGGCGACCGGTATCTGCGTGAGGTGGACAACCCGCTGGTGCTTCCGGTTGGCAAGAAGGTGCGCTTCCTGCACACCTCTGCGGATGTGCTCCACGCCTTCTGGGTGCCGGAGCTCGCGGTCAAGAAGGACGCGATTCCGGGCTACGTGACCGAGACCTGGGTCGACCTCAACCGCGAGGGCCGTTTCTCCGGGCAGTGCGCCGAGCTCTGCGGCACCTGGCACTCGCGCATGCCGATCGAGGTTGACGTCGTTTCTCCCGAGAAGTTCGACACCTGGATGGAGGATCAGAAGCAGGTGATGCTGGCCTCCGCCGCCGAGGCCTCGATGGACAAGGAATGGTCCATGGAAGAGCTGATGGAGAAGGGGCAGGCCAATTACAACACCAAGTGCGCATCCTGCCATCAGATCACGGGCAAGGGCCTGCCACCGGCGTTCCCGGCGCTCGCGGGGAGCGCCATCGCGACCGGCCCGATCCCTGCGCACATGGACATCGTGCTGAACGGCAAGCAGGGCACGGCGATGGTGGCCTGGAACATGCTGAGCGACCTGGAACTGGCGTCGATCATCACCTACGAGCGCAATGCCTGGGGCAACGATACGGGTGATCTGATCCAGCCGCGCGACATCAAGGCCGCCCGGTCGCTGGCCGTCAAGTAACCGGCCGTCGCTAGGCGGCGAGAATTCGTTTGAATCGACGGTCCGCAGCGGACCGGGATCGCTAAATCAGAGGTAGACGCCATGACCACCGCAACCATCGACCTCGATCACGACCACGAGCATCACGGCCCGCCCAAGGGCCTGAGGCGTTGGCTGTTCTCGACCAACCACAAGGATATCGGGACCATGTACCTGATATTCGCCCTGATCATGCTGTTCGCGGGCGGCGCCAGCGCCATGCTGATCCGGGCCGAGCTGTTCCTGCCCGGTCTGCAGCTCCTGCAGCCGGACCTTTACAACAACCTGGTCACCAACCACGCCCTGATCATGATCTTCGGCGCCGTGATGCCGGCGGCCGCGGGGCTGGCCAACTGGATGATCCCGCTCATGATTGGCGCGCCCGACATGGCCCTGCCGCGGCTCAACAACCTCAGCTTCTGGATCCTGCCCGCGGCGGCCACCATGCTGATCCTGTCGTTCGTCGTGCCCTTCTTCCCCGGCGGCGGCACCCAGATCAACACCGGCTGGACCCTCTACCCGCCGTTGTCTCTGCAGGTCGGCATGTCCATGGACTTCCTGATCTTCGCCATCCACCTGCTGGGCATCTCCTCGGTGCTGGCGTCGATCAACATCATCGTCACCATCTTCAACATGCGCGCCCCCGGCATGCGCATGATGGACATGCCGATCTTCGTCTGGACCTGGCTGGTGACCGCCTTCCTGCTGATTCTGGTGGTTCCGGTGCTGGCCGGCGGCGTCACCATGCTGCTGTTCGACCGCCACTTCGGCACCAGCTTCTTCAGCGCCGCGGGCGGCGGCGACCCGGTGCTGTTCCAGCACCTGTTCTGGTTCTTCGGCCA
>CAYNBI010000137.1:0-5313 GCA_964395315.1 uncultured Chromatiaceae bacterium
GCTTGGCGCCCTGGGCGACCTTGATCTGGATGTCGTCGGAGTTGACCAGGTACTCGGTGGTCACGCCGAAGCGGCCGGACGCCACCTGCTTGATCGCCGATCGCTCGGGATTGGGCGAGCCGTCCGGCAGCGGATTGAAGCGCTCCGGCTCCTCGCCACCCTCGCCGGTGTTGGACTTGCCGCCGATCTGGTTCATCGCCCGCGCAAGGGTCGAGTGGGCCTCGTAGGAGATGCTGCCGAAGGACATGGCGCCGGTGGCGAAGCGCTTCACGATCTGGCTGGCCGGCTCGACCTCATCGAGCGGTATCTCCTGCTCCGCCCACTTGAAGTCCATGAGCCCGCGGAAGGTGAGCAGGCGCTCGCTCTGCTCGTTGATCATCCGGGTGTATTCCTCGTAGGTATCCCGGCTGTTGGCGCGCACCGCGTGCTGGAGCTTGGCGATGGTCTCCGGGGTCCAGACGTGATCCTCCCCGCGCAACCGATAAGCGTAGTCTCCGCCCACGTCCAGATGTTTGCGGTAGATGTGCTCGTCGCCGTAACCGGCCCGGTGCCAGCGCACGGCCTCCTGGGCGATCTCTGACAGCCCCGCGCCCTCCACCCGGGTGTGGGTGCCGGTGAAGTACTTGTCGACGAAGGGCGTGGCAAGCCCCACGGCGTCGAAGATCTGTGCGCCGCAGTAGGACTGGTAGGTGGAGATGCCCATCTTCGACATCACCTTCTTCAGCCCCTTACCCACCGCCTTGATGTAGCGCGACTGGGCCTCCTCGAAGCTGAGCCTCTCGGGCAGGCGCGGCAGCATCTCCTGGATGGTGTCGAAGGCGAGGTAGGGATTGATGGCCTCGGCGCCATAGCCCGCAAGTGTGGCGAAGTGGTGCACCTCGAGCGCGGCGCCCGTCTCCACTACCAGACCGGAGCTGGTACGCAGTCCGCGGCGGATCAGGTGATGGTGAACCGCTGAGGTGGCCAGCAGGGCCGGGATGGCGATGTAGTCCCGGTTCATGTGGCGGTCCGAGAGGATCAGGATGTTGTGGCCCTCGAGCACCGCACGCTCAGCCTGTCCGCACAGCCGATCCAGCGCTGCTTCCATGCCCTCGGCGCCATCGTCCGCCGGATAGGTCATGTCCAGGTTGTGGGTGCGGAAGGCCCCGCCGGTGTTGTCTTCGATGTGGCGCACCCGCTCGAGGTCCTCATTGGTCAGCACCGGCTGGTTGACCTCCAGGCGCATATGCTTGCCCGCCTCGGTCAGCCCGAGGAGGTTTGGTCGCGGACCGATCAGGGAGACCAGGGACATCACCAGCTCTTCGCGAATCGGGTCGATGGCCGGATTGGTGACCTGGGCGAAGTTCTGCTTGAAGTAGGTCGACAGGTGCTTGGGTCTGCTGGACAGCACCGAGGGCGGGTTGTCCGCGCCCATAGAGCCCACCGCCTCCTGGCCCGTCAGCACCATCGGCATGAGCAGGAACTTGATGTCCTCCTGGCTGTAACCGAAGGCCTGCTGCCCATCGAGCAGCGTCTCCTTGGACGGCGCCATGGGCGCGACATCCGTCGGCAACTCGTCGAGATGGACCTGGGTGCGGTCGAGCCACTCCTGGTAGGGCTGGGAGGAGGCGAGCTCGGCCTTCACCTCGGCATCATCGATGATCCGGCCTTGCTCTAGATCGATGAGGAACATCTTGCCCGGCTGCAGGCGCCACTTTTTGATGATCTTCTCCTCGGGGATGTCGAGGACACCCATCTCCGAGGCCATGACCACCATGTCGTCGCCGGTCACCAGGTAGCGCGCCGGGCGCAAGCCGTTGCGGTCGAGGGTCGCGCCGATCTGTCGGCCGTCGGTGAAGGCCACCGCGGCAGGTCCGTCCCACGGCTCCATCAGGGCCGCATGGTACTCGTAGAAAGACCGGCGCTCGTCGTCCATCAGGTTGTTGCCGGCCCAGGCCTCCGGGATCAGCAGCATCATGGCGTGGGCGAGCGAGTAGCCACCCATCACCAACAGCTCCAGCGCGTTGTCGAAACAGGCGGAGTCCGACTGACCCTCGGGGATCAAGGGCCAGATCTTGTCGAGGTCGTCTCCCAGCACCTCCGATCGCATAGTATGCCGCCGCGCCGCCATCCAGTTGACGTTGCCCCGCAGGGTGTTGATCTCGCCGTTGTGGCAGATCATGCGGAACGGCTGCGCCAGGTCCCAGGTCGGGAAGGTGTTGGTGGAGAATCGCTGGTGAACCAGCGCGAGCGCCGACTCGAAGCGCTCATCCTGGAGATCCAGGTAGTAGCGTCCCACCTGATGGGCGAGCAGCATGCCCTTGTAGGTGATGGTGCGCGAGGACATGGAGGTCACATAATAGGCGGTCTTGTTGTAGCCCGCCTCGCGGATGGCGTTGTCCATGTGCTTGCGAATGGCGAAAAGCTTGCGCTCGAAGGCATCCTGATCCGGGCAGTTCTCGCCACAAGCCACGAACACCTGACGAATCACCGGTTCGGAAGGCAGTACGCTCTCGCCAAGATCACTGTTGTCCACGGGCACATCGCGCCAGCCCAGCACCTCCTGGCCTCCCTGCGCCAGATGGCGGTCGATGATGGCCACCATCTTTTCCCGGGCTTCGGCCTCCTGAGGCAGGAACACATGGCCCACGCCATAATGACCTACCGGAGGCAGTACAAAGTCCACTACGGCGCGGAAAAAGGTGTCGGGAATCTGCACCAGAATGCCGGCGCCGTCACCCGCCTTGGGGTCCGCGCCAACCGCGCCGCGATGGGCAAGGCGCTCGAGGATCTCCAGCCCCTGACGGACGATTTCCCGGCTCCTGCGGTTCTTGATGTTGCAGACGAATCCGACGCCGCAGGCGTCGCGCTCAAGCGCTGGGTCGTAGAGTCCCTGCGCGGGTGGCAAAGCACGAAGGCTCATGAATGATCTCGCTGATACCTGATTGGTTGCCGACTGATTCTGGCGCCTCTCGGACTCTCATACACCCCACGGGCAGCCTGGTTTAGAGGCTGGGACCCCCGCATGCCCGGCGGCCGGAGCCGCTGCCCCGGTTCGCGGGCGAGACGGCCTGTGGAGAGGAGGACCTCGATCGTTCCGGTGCTGGTCGAGCCGCCGGAGGAACCCCGCCCACGCGACCCGCGAAAGAGGCTTCGGCGCTACCCTGCCAGACGCGAGGGGAGAGTCCGGCGAATACACGTAACCCCTAAAGTTAACAAACATGCAGCGGGCATGCCAGTGCCAGACGGGAATTCGAGCCGACCGTCCCGAACGTGCTAGGTAAGGTTGCCGGTTGGGTTCGAGTGGCTATTAGACTCCGAGGCCGCGCACCAAGTTCGAGCGGGCGCGCCAAACATCGCCCCAATACGGTGCCATCGCCGTCGGGTTCGCCGCAAAGGTGGTGGAGGCCGGCTCTAGCCCGCCGATGCGGCCAGGGTTGCGGCCAGCTGCGCCGGATCGAAGTCGCTCGTGACGAGGCTCTCGCCGATCCCTTTGAGCAGCACCAGCCGCAGGCGTCCATCCTGCACCTTCTTGTCGACCGCCATGAGTTCTCGGAAGCGCCCAGGATCGAGCCCAACCGGCGGCGCTACCGGCAAACGCGCGGCGGCGATCAGGTCACGAGCCCGATCAGCCGATGTCGGGTCGAGCCAACCCAGGCGGCGCGAGAGATCCACTGCCATGCACATGCCCGCCGCCACGGCCTCGCCGTGCAACCAGGCCCCGTAACCCATGCCGGTTTCGATCGCGTGCCCAAAGGTGTGTCCCAGGTTGAGGAGCGCCCTTTGCCCGGCTTCCAGCTCATCGGCGGCCACAACCTCGGCCTTATTCTGACAAGACCGCTCGATGGCGTAGGCGAGGGCCGCGCTGTTCCTGGCGAGCAGCGCGGGCATGTTTTGTTCGAGCCAGCCGAAGAACTGCGAATCGCGGATCAGGCCATACTTGATCACCTCGGCGATTCCGGCAGATAGCTCGCGGTCGGGCAGCGTGGCCAGCGTATCGGTGTCGACGATCACCGCGCGGGGCTGGTGAAAGGCGCCGATCATATTTTTGCCCAAGGCATGGTTGATGCCGGTCTTGCCCCCCACCGAGGAGTCCACCTGGGCCAGCAGGGTCGTCGGCACCTGCACAAAGGCGACTCCGCGCTGATAACAGGCGGCGGCGAATCCAGCCATGTCTCCGACAACGCCGCCGCCCAGCGCCACTACGGTGCAATCGCGGCCGAACCTGCTGCCGAGCAAGGCGTCGAAGATCTGGTTCCAGACCTCCAGGGTCTTGTACCGCTCACCGTCGGGCAGAACCACCTGACGTGACTCGAGCCCGGAAAGCGCCTGCAGCACCGACTGCAAATAGAGGGGAGCGACCGTCTCGTTGGTCACAATCATGACCTGGCGTCCGACGAGATGCGCCCGATAGTGGCTGGCGTCTGCGATCAGGTGACGACCGATGTAGATCGGGTAGCTGCGTTCACCCAGCGAGACTTCGAGGGTCTTGGTCACGGTATCTCGGACTCGAGCCGGCGGCGGATTTCCTTCACCACGGAGGCGGTGCCGCGCTTCTCGGTGGAGACGACGATATCCGCGACCTGGCGGTAGATGGGGTCGCGCTCCTCCATCAGCTCCCGCAGGCGCCCCAGCGGGTCAGCGGTCTGTAGCAGGGGGCGGTTGCGATCCCGGGAGGTTCGCGCATACTGCTGCTCCGGGCTGCAATGAAGGTAGATCACCACGCCCCGGGTCGTGAGGTCCTGCCGATTGTCCGCTCGCAACACAGCGCCCCCGCCGGTGGCGAGGACAATCCCCTCCTCCTGGCTCAGCTCGTCGATGACCTGGCGCTCGCGCTGGCGGAAGCCCTCTTCGCCCTCGAACTCGAAGATGGTTGGGATGTCGACACCCGTCCTGCGCTGAATCTCGCGGTCGCTGTCTCGGAACTCGTAGCCGAGGGACTCCGCGAGTTGGCGCCCGACCGTGCTCTTGCCGGCCCCCATCGGACCGATCAGGAAGATGTTCTGTAAGCGCATCATAGGTTACAGATATGCCAGATTTGGCGATCGCCGACAAGGTCGCGGCGACCGCATTCCTGCCTCGCCCCCGTTTTCCCGGCGCACGCGAAGCAAGGAATCTCAAGCATCGTTGGGTGCGCGGCCGCGGCGGCGGGGACCGTTACAAGCCATAGGATGTCGGCTGGGGGAGTTGGATGGCCGATGGGTCCAGGCGCAAACCGGACCCGGCTACCAGATGGGAAACTGGTCGGGCCGCATCTAACGAAGAGCGCCCCGCCGCTGCCCATCGGGAGCGGCGGGGCACCGAAAGCCAGGGCGCGCTTACTTCATGTAGCGT
>CAYNBI010000138.1:0-2791 GCA_964395315.1 uncultured Chromatiaceae bacterium
GAAGTGAATGCTTACCGGAACGTGATCTCGCTCAAGATCAGGCAGTGAAACCCAGAGAGCCGGCATCGGCACTCATTCTGACGCCACAAGGCCGTCATACCGGCCCCGGGTCTGGGTGGGCTGTCTCGATGATAGGTGCGGCCTGGCTTCCCGAGATAGAGTCTGGCCCGTCGGGAACGCCCGCGATTGAGAAGCCAGGCTGTTTGCCGAGACCGATGATTCCGCCCTTTTTGCCGGGGGTTCCGAAAAAGAAGCTGCAAACGTCCGCATGCCTTTGGAAGCACAGACGCGGAAGGCGCGCGGTGGGGAAGCCGGAGTACTGGTCAGCAGTCGTCGCTCTGAGGCGGCCGGGACAGTTCAGGACAAGGGATGGGGACCGACAGCGCGAGGATGCCGATCATCTGGCGGGACAGGGCGGCGGCGCGGCCAGCCAGACCCCATCTTACTTGCGGTGGGGGAAAATGCCTCGCAGATCAAGGTTGCTCAATTCCTCAACGTCCTCATCGTCGAGGTAGATCGTTTCCGCCGAAGGGACATCGTTGTCGTCAGTTCCCTCTGCGTGGTGGTGGGCAACCTGACCCGCGCTGGAGTCCTCGGCACCCGATGTCGACGCCAACAACTGCGCGAGCTCGCGCTCACTGAGTGCTTCCAACTCGTAACCGCCCGGCTGGACGGGGCGGGGAACAATCGTGCGGAACTCGTAGCCCGCCGATGCCTGGGCTGCATCGTCCTTCGCGGTAGCCTCGCGACGAATCAGGCGCGCAAACCGGTGACTGCCGATCTCCTTGACTTCGTAGTCCTCAAGCGTGCTCTTGGGCCAGAGAAAGCTGTGGGCCTCTCTCGGCGCTGGAGCGGCGGTGGATCGACGTCGACGAAAGTTCATGGCTCCTCAATGCACTAACGCATGCGGCCTTCGGAAGAAACGGGGCGCGAGCCCGCACGCGGGATCACTCACCGCAATCAGGATATCTCCGGCCAACGCAGAACACCAGCCACTCTCCAAGGGCAGCGAGAAGGGCGACGAGCGCGGCGAAATGTTATCTACGGCGAGCGCGCGCGATGGCCCCCGATGCTGACGGCGCGCTATCCCCAGCAAGCCCCCCGTCGTGATCAGGACCGCGCCCGACACCCAGGCGAGCAGGTTATCGAGGGATAGGGCGGCGATCCCCCGCCCACGGCGTAGGCTTGCGGGAGAATCTCGTAGATCGGGGCCAGAATCCACGTAAGGCATGACTCCTCATTTCCGCAAGGTGCGCTCCACCTACATTAGCGTGACGAGTGCGGGCGCTGGCTTGGGAATGAATATCTCCTTCAGCGGTGACGCGGTCTCTACCGGCTATTTGCGACCGGTACAGGGCTTTGTCGGCGCGGGCGACGAGCTCCTGTCCCGATCGCCCCGGGGCGCGGGTGGCTGTGGCCACGCCGACACTGACGGTCAGGCAGTCGGCGACCGACGACGCCTCGTGCGCGATGTGCAGCTTCGCCACCGCTTGGTGCAGCCGTTGCGCCACGTCTAATGCCTCTTCCTGATCAAGACCGGGGAGAATGACAGCGAACTCTTCACCGCCATAGCGGGCAACCAGATCCGCGCTGCGTCGCGCGGTGGACGCCAGCGCCTGTGCCACCGCCTGCAGGGAATCGTCGCCCTGTTGATGGCCGTAGGTATCGTTGTAGCCCTTGAAGTCGTCAATGTCGACCAGGGCAAGTGACAGTACATCGCCATGGCGCTGCGCCCTGCGCCATTCTTGGACGTATATCTCCTCGAAGCGGCGGCGGTTGGCGATCCCGGTGAGCGCATCGACACCCGCGAGATGTTCGAGCTTGCGGTTTGCTTGCTCGAGAAACTGCTTCTGTTCGAGTATCTCGCGCTCTCTCGCCTTGCGCGCCTCCATCTCCTGCTTCAGCCGGGCGGCAGCCTTCACCCGCACCAGGAGCTCGGTCCGGAGGATCGGCTTGTTGAGGTAGTCGCAGGCACCCGCGTCAAGGGAGTCGCGAAGCAGTGCCATGTCGGTGCTGGCCGTCACCATCAGGACAGGCAGATCGCGGAAGCGCTCGTCGGCTTTCAGCCGCCTGCAGGCCTCGATGCCGCTTTCCCCCGACAGCTGAATGTCCATCAGGATGACGTCGACGGGATCTGGCACGGAATCAATCGGTGCGGTCAGCCCGATCCGGCGATAGGCCGCCTCGGCGGAGGCTTCCTCGGCGATCTCCTCGAATCCGCCCCCTCGCAGGAAACGACAGATCAAGGCGCGCATCGCAGTGCAATCGTCAACGACCAGGATGCGCATCTTTCGGATGTTCCGCGAGCTTCTGCCAATTCACCAGCGCAATCGCCTGGCGGATGTCCTCGGGAAGTTCCATGTAGCGCCTGGGGCGGTAGATGTCGCCTTGGTTCCAGGCGACGAGGGCGTCCTCGGCCTCCAGCGGATAGCCTGCCCGCTGCAGGTGCTCGAAGGCGATCAAGCAGTCGAGGTGTTTAAGGTCGAACATGACGGCGGGTGGATACGGCTCCTGAACGGTGATGATTGCGGGTACGGGCGCGGTTGCCGGACGTCTATGCTCACCGTAAAGCAAAACCCAGACCGGACTCCGAAAGTTCTGCAGCAGATGGGGGCCGAGGCAGCGCGGATGTGATGGCGATCTCGGCAATCGCCCTTTTCGACAGGGAAATCGCGGCTCGATGTGGCAGCCAGGACGGCTATCGGTTCTGCGTAAACCTTCCCTCGTACTGGTCTGCTTGGGGAAGTCGTTTGTCGTTCGGAACCGACGCCTGATGACGCTGCGAAGGGTC
>CAYNBI010000138.1:2891-5281 GCA_964395315.1 uncultured Chromatiaceae bacterium
GCGAAGGGTCGGGGGTGACCTGCGGCAAAGCGCCGCTCGCATTCTCGGTTCTTGAACCGCCGCGACCTTGCATTCCGTCCGTGCTCAGTACCCCGAGGACTGCAGGTCAAGGGGCTCCGGATACGCCTCAATACGTTCAACCCCGGTGCTGATTCGCCCATCCGGGTAGAGCTCGAGCCAACGGAAACCGGGGGTGCGCGTGTCGAGCGCGAAGCCGTCGCTGCGCGGCTTGAATTGGATACAGGTTGACGGGGCCGACAGCAGGAGCACTTCTTTGTGCAGGGCGCGAAAGTCCTGATGGACGTGGC
The DNA here is from genome assembly GCA_964395315.1 of uncultured Chromatiaceae bacterium. Taxonomy (GTDB): domain Bacteria; phylum Pseudomonadota; class Gammaproteobacteria; order Chromatiales; family Chromatiaceae; genus CAVORB01. The sequence continues at coordinate 3,200 of CAYNBI010000138.1, forward strand.
CGAAAACCACCCCGCGTACCTGGGGGTGACGGTCGATGATGGCGAAGAGCTCCGCGGCGTTATCGAGCGCCATGGTGTCCAGCCACGTGCTGCCAATACGCACCGGCTGGTGGTGCAGGCAGATCAGCGTATGGGCGGTGCGTTGTGCGCGGAGCGTCTCTTCCAATTCGTCGAGCTGGTCCTGGTGCAAGTGACCGCCGTCCGACCCGGTCAGGGACGAGTCGAGCATGACGATGTGCCACCCGTCGCAGTTGACGGAAGAGGAGAAGCTGATTCCACTGCCGCCGAGCGTGCCAGCGAGCAGCCGCAGCCGATCGTGGTTTCCGAGCAGGCAACTGCAAGGAGTGCCAAGCTCGGCGATGCGCTCTTTGAGATAAAGGTAGCCTTCGCGATGATCGTCGTGGACCAGGTCCCCGGTCATGATGATGCGGTCCACCGGCCAGAACCTCTTGTAGACCAGATCCAGGACGAGCTCGAAGGTCTTGCGCGTGTTCTGACCCAGCAGACGCCCGCCGGGATCGGCGAACAAATGCGTATCGGTCAGCTGCAGCAGGCGCACGACCTCCGTGCCGAGGCGTGTCGGGGCTATGGATGCGGGCGTCGACCTGAGGGCGGTTGCCTCGGCACCGCGGTAGCCACGCGTCATGAGCGGAGCATGCCGCAGCGGACTGCTCGCTTTCGGGGGAAACGGCGTCAGCCCCGTCCGGGCGAAGTCGGCGGTTGGTTTGCTTTCGAGCTGCCGCCGCACGGCGACCGGCAACGATAGGTAGCCTGCGCCGTCTTTGGCCAGGCACTCATCTGGGGCCGCCTCCGGCTCTCGTTTCGCCATGACGCCCCTTGCCTCGCCTGAGAACAGGATGGTCTTACAGCTCGGTGAGACGCGGCGCACCAAGGCGATGATGTCCGATCCGTCGGCCCAGCTCAGCCGCTGCGCGACAATTGCGACGTCGAAGCGCCGTCGGGCCAAACCCTCGGCCAATGCGATCGGCGTATCGGCCTCGGCCACCTCGACCGCCGGGAGATGATGCCTCAGGACCAACTCCGTGAGCTGGCGGTCAGCCGGTGCCTCGTCTACCAACAGGACTTGGATTGGATCATGCGTCATCGTGCGTTTCTGCGAACTGCGTCACATCCCGGTTCCCGGCGCACCAGCGTCGCGCGCCGCGCGGAGCCGCATTGCCGAGATCCTTCTGAGAAGGATTACTGCGTAAACGGCGTTGCTCGCCGATGCGATATTGATTGCTCAGCAGCAACTTGGATGCCAAGGCGAAGAAGCGCCCTGTGCTCTGCAATGCGGCGGGAAATCTAGCGCTGTTTGTGGGGAATACTGTCGGTTCCCGGTGACGTTCTGCCCGCGACTGAGGGCTCGCGCGGGCAGTCAGGCGTGCGGTGCGGGGATGGCCCCCCGTCTAAGGAACTTTCCGGTAGTAAGGAGTGAAGGCGAAGTTGATGGTGTGTCGCTGCGGCGCAAAGGTGAGGACGCAGTCGGGTGGTGGAGGTGGTGTGCGCCCGGCGCCTCGCTCAGACTCAACGCCGAGGCTGGCTGTCGTGGCGTGGCGCCCAACCAGACGAACACCACAGCGGGACCGCTCGCAGAGCAGATGGAGGGGGTGCGGCCGATTGCCTACGGTTGGGCGGGAAGCCCCCAAGGTGTTGGCCTGCAGGCTCAATCCGGTGAAGGGGTACCGCCTCGTGGCCTGCGGTATCCCTGTTTGGCTGGGACCTCGAGCTCAACGCTCGCCGCTGCCGACAACGACCATGCCCGGTGTCGTGCCCACGAATCTGAACGTCTTGGCGTTGTCGGCGATCACGAAGTCGAAGGACTCGACGCCAGGGAAGCCGGATTGCGGCGCATCCAGCGGGCAGGTTGCAGAGCCGCTACCGTCGGGTTCGACGGTCAACGTGCAATAGAACGTATCGGTGATAACGCCGTAGGGTGTGGACAACGTGCGCTGCGCCTCGGTGATGTTTCCCTTGCCGTCAGCGAGGAGATAGCCGGCGGCGGCGATGGGACCGCCATTGACGATTTCTCCCTGGAAGGAAAACGCATAGCGCCCCGATACATCCTTGACCGAGTAGGTC
>CAYNBI010000139.1:0-5125 GCA_964395315.1 uncultured Chromatiaceae bacterium
CCGAGCAGGGGGTGCGCGAGGTCAACCTGCTGGGCCAGAACGTCAACGCCTACCGGGGTAGCATGCACGACGGCGAGACCGCCGATCTAGCGCTGCTGATCCGCTATGTCGCGGCCCTGGACGGCATCGAGCGCATCCGCTACACCACATCTCACCCCAACGAGCTCACGCCGGACCTGATCGATGTGTACCGCGACGTGCCCAAGCTGGTCAGTCACCTGCATCTGCCGGTGCAGAGCGGCTCGGACCGCATCTTGGAGGCCATGAAGCGCGGTCACGCGGTAGCGGATTACGCGGCCAAGATCGAGGCGCTGCGGCAGGCGCGCCCCGGCATCAGCATCTCGTCCGACTTCATCGTCGGCTTTCCCGGCGAGACGGACGCCGACTTCGCCGCCACCATGGCCCTGGTCGACGAGATCGGCTTCGACGCCAGCTTCAGCTTCCTCTACAGCCGCCGCCCGGGGACCCCTGCCGCGGACTACCCGGACGACGTGCCGCACGCGGTCAAGCAGGAACGCCTGCTGCGGCTGCAGGCGCGGATCGCCAACCAGGCCCAGGTCATCAGCCGGCGGATGGTGGGGAGTGTCGAGCGTGTGTTGGTGGAGGGCCCCTCGCGCAAGGACCCCAACCAGCTCGCCGGGCGCACGGAGAACAACCGGGTGGTCAACTTCTCCGGACCCAGGGACCTGATCGGGGAGCTGGCATGGGTGCGCGTCACCGAGGCCCTGCCGAACTCCCTGCGCGGCGACCTCCGGCCGGTGCCCCTGGCCCGCAGCGCCTGAGTTGTCCATTCACCCCCATTCCACCGACCTGGAGCTGCTGCCGGAGAACAACGAGCGGCTCCGCAATCTCTGCGGCCAGCTCGACGGGCACCTGCGCCAGATCGAGCGCCGGCTGGGCATCGAGATCAACAATCGCGGGAACCTCTTCCGCATCATCGGCGACCGGGATGCGGTTGCGGCCGGGGAACAGGTGATCAAGCGCCTCTACGAGGCCACGGAAGACGAGGTGCTGACGCCGGAGGCGGTCCACCTGCACCTGCAGGAATCCGGGGTGGAGGCCCTGCTCTCGAACGCGGAGGACCGCCTGCCGGAGCTGCTGATCAAGACCAAGCGCAGCGTTGTCCGCGCCCGCGGCCCCAATCAGCAGGAGTACCTGCACGCGATCCTGCGCCACGACATCAATTTCGGCGTCGGGCCTGCGGGCACGGGCAAGACCTATCTCGCCGTCGCCAGCGCGGTGGAGTCATTGGAGGCCGATCGTGTGCGCCGCCTGGTGCTGGTGCGTCCGGCCGTGGAGGCGGGCGAGCGCCTGGGCTTCCTCCCGGGCGATCTGGCGCAGAAGATCGACCCCTACCTGCGTCCGCTCTACGACGCCCTGTACGAGATGCTGGGTTTCGAGAAGGTGAACAAGCTCATCGAGCGCAACGTGATCGAGGTCGCGCCCCTGGCCTACATGCGCGGGCGCACCCTGAACGACGCCTTCATCATCCTGGACGAGGCGCAGAACACCACCCCGGAGCAGATGAAGATGTTCCTCACCCGGATCGGCTTCGGCTCCACCGCGGTCATCACCGGCGACGTGACCCAGGTGGATCTGCCCAAGGGGCAGTCCTCGGGGCTGCGTCAGGCGATCGAGATCCTGCGCCACGTCGAGGGCATCAGCTTCACTTTCTTCAATGCCCGCGACGTGGTGCGCCATGCACTGGTGCAGCGCATCGTCGGCGCGTACGACACCTTCGAGCGCAAGCAGCCCGGGGCCGAGCGCGCGGACGTCTGAGCGGGTCGATTCCATGCCACTCGATCTGGAGCTGGACGTCCAGGATGCGTCAGGCGCGCCGCTCGTTCCGAGCGACGCCGATCTCCGTCGCTGGGCCGAGGCCGCGCTCACGGGCCGCCGCGAGCGCGCCGAGCTCACCATCCGGGTGGTGGACGAGGACGAGGGCGCCGCGCTCAACCGCCGCTACCGCGGTCGGCCGGGCGCCACCAATGTGTTGTCGTTTCCCTTCGAGCCCCCTCCCGGCCTGCCGGACTGCGACCTGATCGGCGATCTGGCGATCTGCGCCCCGGTGGTGGCGCGGGAGGCGCTGGAGCAGGGCAAGGCCGCGGCCGCCCACTGGGCGCACATGGTGGTGCATGGCGTGCTGCATCTAATCGGATTCGACCATCTCGACGATGCCCAGGCCGCTGAAATGGAGGGGCTGGAAACCCTCATCTTGTGCGGGTTAGGATTCGCGCCACCGTACGAAGACCCACAACGGAACCCATGACAAGCGATCGGTCTGACGTCGGTTCGCGTCCAAGGGGCTGGATCGAGCGCCTCGGCCAGCTCTTCGGAGGCGAACCGCAGGACAGGGAGCAGCTCATCGAGCTGTTGAAGGAGGCCAAGGGTCGTGCCCTGCTCGACACGGACGCGCTGAGCATGATCGAGGGCGTGCTGCAGGTGGCCGACCTGCGGGTGCGCGACATCATGATCCCCCGCGCCGAGATGGTATTCGTCCGCCGCGACGATCCCCTCGAGCAGATCCTGCGGACGGCGGTCGACTCCGCCCACTCCCGTTTTCCGGTGATCGGTGAGGATCGCGGCGAGGTGGTCGGCATCCTGCTCGCAAAGGACCTGCTGCCCGCCTGCCTCACCAGCGGCCGACGCGCCTTCAACATCCGGGAGCTGCTACGGGCGGCGGTCTTCGTGCCCGAGAGCAAACGGCTCAACGTGCTGCTCAAGGAGTTCCGCAGCAGCCGCAACCACATGGCCATCGTGGTGGACGAGTACGGCAACGCCGCCGGCCTGGTCACGATTGAGGACGTCCTCGAGCAGATCGTCGGCGAGATCGAGGATGAGCACGACTTCGACGAGGGGGCGCCCATCTTCAAGCGGGGCAAGAAGGAGTACACCGCCAAGGCGCGGACGACCGTGGAGGAGTTCAACGACTACTTCGGCAGCGATTTCTCCGACGAGGAGTTCGACACCATCGGGGGCCTGGTGCTCAGCGCCCTAGGGCACCTGCCCAAACGCGGCGAGCGGGTCGAGATCGGGGGCTTTCGCTTCACCGTCCTGCGCGCCGACAGCCGGCGCGTTCATCTCCTGAGCGTGCAGCCCCTGGCGGACGAGGGCGCGCGCGGGCAGCCGGAGTCCAGTGCCCGTGCGTAGGGTGTCGAGGCCGCGTATCGCTCTCGGGGTTGCGGCAGCCATTATTGCCCTGGGATGCCTCGTCGCGGGCGGCGCCTGGGGCGGGGTCTACAAGTGGGTGGACGAGCAGGGGCGGGTCCACTACGGGGACTCGCCGCCGCTGGACCGGCCCGCGGAGACGGTGCGGACGCCACCGCCGCCGTCGGACGAGGAAGTGTTGCGCGCCCAGAGCCGGCTCGACGGCATTGCCGAGCGGGAAGAGGCGGCGCGGGCCGAGGCGCGGAAGCGCGAGCAAGAGGCTGCCGCGGGCGCCCGCGATGAGGCGCAGCGACAGGCGCGATGCCTCGCCGCCAGGCGGGACCTGCATGTCCTGGAGCTGGAGCGGCCCGTTTATCGCGTCGACGAGAAGGGGAACCGGGTCTTTCTGGAGGACGACCAGCGAGCCAAGGAGCTCTCCCGGGCCAGGCAGCAAGTGAAAGACCACTGCCCGTGACCGCCGCCCGCGACCGGGGCAAGCGCTCCGCGGCAACGTCGGAACCACCTATGTCCTTGCGCAGTCGGTTCGGCAGTCTCTTGCTCCTGACCTTGCTCGCCGCGCCATCCGCGCGCGCGACCGTCCCGCTCGAAGGCCACTTCGTGGCGGAGCGCGACTGCCCCGCGGTCTCGTCCCTCAAGCGCGGCACGAACCCGGGCGACCTGAGACTGACCCCGGGGCGGAGCTATCCGCTTCTGGGCAAGAATAGAACGGACTCCGCCACCCACTACCAGATCCGCTTCGAGGTCGGGCAACCCTCGGAGCGCTGGGTCGAGATCGGCTGCGGGTCCCGGGTGGCCGCTTCCGCGGCTGCTTCCGTCGCCACCTCGCGAACCTCGCCCGAGCCGACCCCGGAGCGGGATACCGCACCGGCGGGCGCCTACGTGTTGGCGGCAAGCTGGCAGCAGGCCTTCTGCGAGCTTCGACCCGACAGGAGCGAGTGCCGGGACGGCGCGTCGCCGGCGGCCGAGTCGGACCGCTTCTCTCTGCACGGACTTTGGCCTCAGCCGCGAGACAATGTCTACTGCGGCGTGCCGGCCGCGGAGCGCGGGCTCTCGGAGCGCGGTCTGTGGCGGAGCCTGCCGGCGCTCGACCTCGAGGACGCGACCCGCGCCCGCCTGAATCGGGTCATGCCGGGCGCGATCTCCTACCTGCACCGGCATCAATGGACCAAGCACGGAACCTGCTACGGCACCGGTGAGGATGCCTATTTCCGGCACGCCATGTCGCTGCTGGACCAGCTCAATGGATCGCAAGTGCGGACCCTGTTCGCGGCGAACGTCGGCCGCCATGTGAGCAGCCGCCAGATCCGCGACGCCTTCGATCAGGCATTCGGACGCGGTGCCGGCGAGCGCGTGAAGGTGAGTTGTTCCGACGGGATGATTACCGAGCTTCGCGTCGGTCTCGAGGGTGCGGTCAGTGCGGACACGACCCTGGAAGAACTGGTCCAGCGCGGCAGGCGCGTGTCCGCTGGCTGTCGTGGGGGGCGGGTCGACGCGGCCGGTGTCGGCCGCTGAACCCGGCGGCTGCGCCGCCGGGCGAGAACCGGCCCGGAAGGTCAGAAACCGCGGTCTTCCATCATCTGCTCGATGATGGGCTGGAGGATGATCTCCATCGCGAACCCCATCTTGCCGCCGGGCACCACCATGCTGTTGCGGCGTGTCATGAAGGAGTCGTGAATCATGGACAGGAGGTAGGGGAAGTCCACGTTCAGCTTTTTGGGATCCTTGAAGCGGATGATGACGAAGCTCTCGTCGGGGGTCGGGATGTCGCGGGCGATGAAGGGGTTCGAGGTGTCCACCGTCGGCACGCGCTGGAAGTTGATGTCCGTCAGCGAGAACTGGGGCACGATGGAGGTGATGTAGTCGGGCATGCGGCGCATGATGGTGTCGACGATCGCCTCGGCGGAGTAGCCGCGCTCGGCGTTGTCGCGGTGGATCTTCTGGATCCACTCCAGGTTGA
>CAYNBI010000140.1:0-4788 GCA_964395315.1 uncultured Chromatiaceae bacterium
AGATGCGGTCGCAGCGCTCGGCCTCGTTCATGAAGTGGGTCGAGATGAAGATGGTCACCCCCCGCACCCGCGACAGCTCCAACAGCAGCTCCCAGAAGCCGTCGCGCGCCACCGGGTCGACGCCCGAGGTGGGCTCGTCCAGGATCAGCAACTCCGGCTCGTGGATCACCGCCGCCGCCAGCGACAGACGCTGGCGCACGCCCAGCGGCAGCTCCTCGGCGCGGCTGTCCATGTGCGGTTCGAGGCCGAAGCGCTCGGCCAGCTCGGCGACACGGGCGATGATGCGGGGCGGCGGCAGATGGTAGAGCCTGGCGTGGAGATCCAGGTTCTCTCGCACCGTGAGCTCGCCATAGAGCGAGAAGGACTGGGACATGAAGCCCAGCCTGCGTCTGAGCGCGGTATCGCCCGCGTCGACCGGCCGCCCGAACACGCGCGCGTCCCCGGAGGTGACCGGCAACAGGCCGGTCAGCATGCGCATGGTGGTGGTCTTGCCGCTGCCGTTGGAGCCCAGGAAGCCGAAGATCTCGCCCTTGTGAATGTCGAGGGTGACGCGATCGACGGCGGTGAAGTCCCCAAAGCGGCGGGTGAGCCCCTCGGCGCTGATGGCCGGCGGGTCATCCCCGCCTTTCTGGTGCGGCGGCAGGTGCAGCGCTCTGTGGCCCGCGCGCCTGCCATCGGGCAGCAGGGATACGAAGGCGGACTCCATGTCGCGGGCGCCCGTCTGCTCCCTCAGCGCCGCCGGGCTTCCGCTTGCGAGCACCCTTCCGGCGTCCATCGCCGCCAGGAAATCGAAGTGTCCGGCCTCCTCCATGTAGGCGGTGGAGACCAGCACGGTGAGCCCCGGCCGGCGTGCGCGCAGGCGCTCGATCAGCTCCCAGAAGCGGCGGCGGGAGAGCGGATCGACCCCGGTCGTGGGCTCGTCCAGGATCAACAGGTCAGGCTCGTGGATCAGGGCGCAGCACAGCCCGAGCTTCTGCTTCATGCCGCCGGAGAGGTTCGCCGCCTGCCGCTCGGTGAACTCGGCCAGGCCGGTTGCGGCGGTGAGCTCGGCAATGCGCCGCGAGCGGGTTTCGGCATTCTGGCCGAACAGGCGCCCGAAGAAGTCCAGATTCTCCCGCACCGACAGGGTCGGATAGAGATTGCGTCCCAGCCCCTGCGGCATGTAGGCGATGCGGTGGACCAGCGCCCGGCGCTGGCTGGCGTCCGCGAGGTCGCTGCCGAGCACTTCCACCCGCCCGGCCTGGATCCGGCGCACCCCGGCGATCAGGCCGAGCAGGGTCGACTTGCCCACCCCATCCGGTCCGATCAGGCCGCTCAGGCGCCCGGCGGGGAGCGCCAAGTCCACCCCGTCCAGGGCAACCACCTTTCGATAGCCGTGCCGGACCCTGCTCAGCCAGACGGCAGTTGCGTCTTTTTCTGCCACGGCGGCAGCCTCGGGGTCAGATCCTCGGGCCACTGTGCCTCCGACCGGATGCGCACGTGGGCCACACCGGGAACGCCGGTCTTGACCAAGGGCTCGTAGCGCCGCAACAGCTCCGGATCGATGCGTAGCTTGACGCGGAACGAGAGCTTTTCGCGGGCGTCGCGGGTCTCGACCTGCTTGGGGGTGAACTGGGCGCGGGCGGCCACGAACGAGACCTCCGCCGGGATCACGTACTCCGGGGCGGCATCCAGCACGATACGGGCCTCCGCCCCCAGCGCCAGGCGGCCCACCAGGGTCTCGGGCAGGAAGATCACCATGTAGACATCGGTGAGATCCAACAGGGTCAGCACCTTGCCCCCGACCCCCAGCACCTCGCCCGGCTCCGCAAGCCGATACAGGACCCGACCCGCGCGGGGTGCCCGCAACTCGCTGTCGGAGATGTCGATCCGTATGCGGTCGATGCTCGCCTGCGCCGCCTCGGCGGCGGCCTCGGCGGCGATCACCTGCACCTTGGCCGCGCGCAGGGCGGCCTCCGCGGTGCGCACCCGGGTGCGGGCCTGGTCAAGCTGGTCCTCGGAAACGAAGCGCTTGGCCTGGGACAGCCCCTGCTGGCGCTCTAGCTCACGCCGGGCGTAGTCCAGCTCGCTGTCGCGCTGCTCCACCACCGCAAGGGCGAGCTCGGTGTCCTGCCGGGCGCGCCGCAGCCCCGCCTCCGCCTCGCGCAGCTGCGCCTGGAGCGAGTCCGTGTCGAGGCGCGCGACCACCTGCCCCGCCTCCGCCCTGTCGCCCTCCCGCAGCAGCACCTCCGCCAGGCGCCCGGGGAGCTTGGTGGCCACGTCGACGTCCGTCGCCTCGATGCGCCCGTTGCTGGTGGCGAAATCGGGGGGCAGGGACTCGTCCCGGACGAGGTCGGCAAGGGGAGGGGGCAGGGAGATTGGAAGGCCGGCACGCATCAGCAGCCACGCGCCGCCAGCGGCGGCCAGCATAACCAGGGCCGCGAGGATGAACCTGCGTCGGGCTGAAGACATCGCGCGCGAATCCTTCTCGCGTGGCAGTTGGCACCTTCCTCATCTTAACGCCGCGAGCACCCGGGATTCACCAAGGTTTGACCGGACCCGGGTGACCCGCCGCCAGGCCGTACCGTATGCTTGCCCCGTCCTCCGCACCCCGTGTTCCGGCGAAGACGCCATTTCGGACCTGATCCGCGGCCGATGACGACCTTGATCTATCTCCACGGGCTCAACAGCTCCGGGCTTTCGCACAAGGCCGGGGTGCTGCGCCAGCGCCTGGAGCCGGTCCCCGTGCTGGCCCCCACCTACCCCGCCCATCGGCCGGATGCGGCGATCGCGGCCCTGTCCGACTTCTTCTCCAGGCTACCCGGGGATGCACCGCCCCTGGTTGTGGGCAGCTCGATGGGCGGCTTCTACGGCCAGCACCTCGCGCGCCGCTCCCGCTTCGCACACCTGTTCATGATCAATCCGGCGCTGACACCCTGGGATCTGATGGCGGCATACGTCGGTCAGACCATGACCACGGCTGGCGGGGAGACCTACACCGTCACGCCGGAGCTGATCGGGCAGACGCGGCCTTATGGCGTTCCCGATCCCTGCGACGGAACCCCGACCACGCTGTTCCTGGACAAGGGCGACGAGGTGATCGACTACCGCATCGCCGCGAACCTCTATCGCCACTGCGGCCGGCTGATGATCTTCGAGGGCGGCGACCATGCCTTCCGGCACCTGGACGAGGCGATCGCGGTCATCAGGGAAGCGGCGGAACGCTGAACCGGCCTTTGGAGACGCTGACTCCCGCCGGCGCACGGACAGTACGACCGGCTAAAGGCTCGAGCTGGACCGGCACCGTATCTCCGCGTGCCGGAAGCAGTCGACGACATGGTCATTGACCATTCCCACGGACTGCATGAATGCGTAGCAGATGGTGGACCCGACGAAGTTGAACCCACGCCGCCTCAGGTCCCTGCTCATCCGGTCCGACTGCGCGGTGCTGATTGGAATCTCGGCGAGCGCGCGCCAGGTGTTCTGCACCGGGTCCCCATCGACGTAGCGCCAGAGAAAGGCGTCCAGCGAGCCGTGCTTGTCCCGCAAGTCGAGAACGCAGCGGGCGTTGCGGATGGCGGACGCGACCTTGAGCCGGTTGCGGACGATGCCCGGATCGGCGAGGAGCCTGGCTAAGTCGGAATCCGAATAGCGCGCCACTGCCTCGATGTCGAATCCGTCGAATGCCTTGCGGTAGCTCTCCCGCTTCCTCAGGATGGTGAGCCAGCTGAGCCCCGCCTGCGCACCCTCGAGGACGAGCATCTCGAAAAGATGCCGGTCGTCGTGGACCGGAACGCCCCACTCGTTGTCGTGGTAGGCGACATAGAGCGGATCGGTTCCGCACCAGGCACATCGTCCCGCCATCTAACCCCGGCGCCCGCGGCACGGGCAACTGTCACCATTCTCAAGCACGTGCGCGATTGAACGCGAACCCATCCAAGAACCGCGCGTCCTAGGTGGCATACTGATCTTGGCGGGGCTGGCCAATACTCAGCGTCGCTTCAGACCGGAACAACCTTGTTGGCGCACGGCCCCTTTTGACCTTGGCCAACCTCATATTGCACCTTCTGGCCGTCATTGAGGGTGGCATAGCCGCCCGAGGCCTGGATTTCAGAATGATGCACAAACAGGTCTTTGCCTCCATCGTCCGGGGTGATGAAGCCATAACCTTTCTCTGCGCTAAACCACTTTACTGTACCCGTACCCATGTCGCCTTCTTCCTCGTGTAATGAAACTTGTTGAACCTGCTGCATTCTGACCATGTTGACAGAATGTATTAACTTCGACGCGCACCACTGCCAAGGTCACCGGCTCTTGCAGCCGGTATTCGGGCTGCGGCCTGTAATCGCGAGTTATGTCTCTCCCTCCCTGGGCGCCTCGTCATCAGTATCTGACGAAGCCGGAACGTCCTCTGACCGGGCATCCTCTACTCCGGCTTTCTGCAGGCGCTTTTCTTCTTTCTTTCTCTTTTTTGCCAGCTCTCTCTGTCGCTTTTCAAAAGCGTAATTGGGTTTAGCCATCCGCGATCTCCCTCAAAAACAGTTGTAGGATAGGGTGGGTGGGATGCAACCATTCCATGTCTGTCGCTCGTTCAGGGCACCCCGACCCCCTCGGGAAATCCGGAACAGGCACCCTGTTGACCGCGGATGAGTGATTCCACCGGCTCCTCGTCCGCGGTGCCGCCATCCCGCCGTGGAAACCGCCCGTCGCCGATTTGGCGGGCGACGAGTCTGACGCGCCCAAGCAAGGACTCAATCCACGAGGTGTCCGGTCAGAAGCCCAGTCTAGCAGAAAACACGGGCCGTCCCG
>CAYNBI010000141.1:0-3779 GCA_964395315.1 uncultured Chromatiaceae bacterium
ACCCGTCGCTGGCGGCCGGTGACCCGGTGCGGGTTCGGCAGCACATCGGCGATCTGGCGGAAGCCGGCCTGGGAGCCGAATAGCGGGGTTCCCGGGTGGCGTCAGGCTCCATCGCTTACCCGGTTGAAGATGACGTCAAGTCAATGTGCCGCGGGAGGCGCTGGATCGGTCCGTTTTCTCACGCCAACGGCCAGCGGCGCAGCACCTGGTAATGGGGCGGGGGCCGGTCGGCGCTGGCCACGAGCGCAAATCCGTCGACCGGCCAGGGAACCGGCCGCTCCAGCTCGCGGCTATCGATGGGGCGCGCTTTACGCGCGAGCGTGGCGTGGGGAGAGTAGGGGCGGCGCTCGGGCCGGAAACCGCAGCCGAGCAGCTCCCGGTTGAGCGCTCCGACCAGATCGAGCAGTGGCTCGGTTACCGTGGACGGGCCGCACCAGATCACGCGCGCCCGGGGGAAACAGCCAACGCGGTCGAGCATCAGCTCGAAGGGCTGCCCACTGACCCGGCCCGCGGCGGACTCGGCGCATGCACGCTGTTCCGGGGCGACATCGCCGAGGAAGACGAGAGTGACGTGGATGTCGTCCGGGTGTGTCGCCCGGGAATGGCGGGGAGCCAGCTCCCGCTGCAGCCGCGCCAGCGCCAGGCGTTGCTCCTCGCCCGGCCAGAGGGCGAAGAAGAGTCGTTCAGCCACCGTTCTCCAGCAGCTCCAGCAGGCGCTCCAGGGCCACCCGCACGGACTGGTGACGCACCTCCTCGCGGTCGCCCGCGAACTGCAGGCGCTGCACCAGGGGCTCTCCCTCCCGCAATGACCAGGCGAAGAAGACGGTGCCCACCGGCTTTTCCTCGCTGCCCCCGTCTGGACCGGCGATCCCGCTGACCGCGACCGCGACATCGGCATGGCTGTTGGCCAAGGTCCCGAGCGCCATCTCCCGCACCACCTCTGCACTGACCGCGCCGTGCTTGGCCAGCCTGGCGGCTGAGACGGCGAGCATCTCCCGCTTGGCGGCGTCGCTATAGGTTACGAAACCGCGGTCGAACCAGGCGCTGCTGCCGGGGATATCGGTCACGACTTTGGATACCCAGCCGGCGGTGCAGGACTCCGCGGTGGCCAGCGTCAGACGGCGTGCCTCGAGGACGCGGCCGAGCTCGGCCGCGAGGGTGTCTAGGGTCTCGGACATGGGGGAAGTGTCCTCCAAGCGCCGGGAGTGGGCAAGCCCGTCGCTTGAAAAACCCTCATTTTCACCCCAGAAAGCCAAGACCTGAGACGTCGACCGCCCGCTGGCGCGGACGACGCCGCTTCAAGCCATGTCCGGAGCAAGAGTCATGAGCGATGTCAAAATCCTCTGCGAGCACAAGCCGTCCCCCGCCAAGCTGGAGGTCTTGGGCGTCGATCACTGGCCCGTGTGGAAGAAGGAGGTATCCCGGTTTCCCTGGAGCTACAGCCAGACGGAGACCTGTTACATCCTGCGCGGGCGCTTCCTCGTCACCCCTGAGAACGGCACGCCACAGGAGTTCCGGCGCGGCGACCTCATCACCTTCCCGGCCGGGCTGTCCTGCACCTGGGAAGTCGTCGAGCCGGTGGAAAAGCACTACCGGCTCGATTAGGCGCGGATCACTGACCGTCCTGGCCGAAATCCGCACGCCGCCCAAGCAGCGTGGTTCTTGGATGGATTCGTATTCGAACGCCCGCGCGTTCGAAAGCGTCGCGACATCGACATCTCTGTGCCGCGGCAAGCATTGAGTTGATCAGCGCTTAGCACCCAGCCGTCCTGCGGCCGGACAAGGCATCCGCGCCGCCTCTCGACCCTCCGCATGTCCTGCGCCGATTTCGACCGGGCCGGAACCGAAAAAGCGAAAAAAAAGCCTCCGGAAGTGTGGTTTACTAGGGGCTCAAGTGTGCTCGGTCCTAAGTCCATGGATCCGCATCAGCCCCCTCATGCCCTTTCGTCTAACGGGCTCTTCGACGCCCTCGCCAGCTCCACGCACGGTCTGAATCCAAACGAGGCAGCCAGGCGCCTAGAGAAGTACGGAGCCAACGCTCTGCCCCGGCCAGAGCCGGACCGCCTTGCCGTCGTCTTCCTGCGCCAGTTCCTGAGCCCCCTGATCTACATCCTGCTCGTCGCGGCCACGGTCTCGGGCGCCATCGGGGAGTATTCCGACGCGGTCTTCATTTTCGCTGTCCTGCTGCTCAACGCCGTGATCGGCACCGTGCAGGAGTTTTCCGCCCAAAGGGCCGCCGCCGCGCTCCAGCAGTTCGTGCCGGCCCGCGCCCGGGTTCTGCGCGAGGGCGAGACCTATGAGATCGACGCGGCCGAGCTCGTCCCGGGAGACCTGGTCTATCTCGAGGCTGGAGACAAGGTGCCGGCCGACCTGCGGCTGGCGGCCTCCCACGACCTGGAGGTGGACGAGTCGATCCTGACCGGCGAGTCGCTCGCGGCCCACAAGTCCGCCCGCCAGCAGATCGAGGCGGAGGCGCCGCTGGCCGAGCGCGCGAACATGGTGTACGCGGGCACGCTGATCGCCCGCGGCCGGGCGAGTGGCATCACCACCGCGACCGGCCTCGGCACCGAGCTGGGCAAGATCGCCGCCGCCGTTCTCGGCCGTGCGCCGACCAAGCCGCCCCTGCTGCTGCGCATGGAGCGCTTCACCCTCAACGTGGCGGTACTGGTGGGGGTCGCGGTCCTGCTGCTCGCTGGCGTGGCCCTGTTCCGCGGCGATTCCCTGGCGAACGTCTTCCTGCAATCGGTCGCGCTCGCCGTATCCGCGATCCCGGAAGGCCTGCCGGTCGCGCTCACCGTCGCCCTCGCGATCGGAATGCGTCGCATGGCGCGGCGCAATGTCATCGTGCGCAAGCTGGTGGCGGTGGAGGCCCTGGGCTCCTGCACCTACGTCGCCTCCGACAAGACCGGCACCCTGACCGTCAATCAGCTGACCGCCCGCCGCATCGCACTGCCGGGCCTTGCACCCTGGGAGGTCACCGGTGAAGGGCTGAAGCCGGAGGGGTTGATCATCACCCCGGAGGGCGCGCCCGGCGCCTCGGACGAAACCCTGCTGGAGCGCCTGTGCCTCGCCGCGGTACTCAGCAATGAGGGAACCCTCGCGCTCAAGGACGGGACCTGGACCCAGCGCGGCGACGCGGTGGACGTCGCCCTTCTGGTGATGGCGCACAAGCAGGGCATCACCCGCGCCGAGGCCGCCAACCGTTGCCCCGAGCTGGACGCCATTCCCTTCGAATCCGAACGCCTGCTTTCCGCCAGCCTCAACCAGTGCGGCGGGGAGACCTGGGTGTTCGTGAAGGGCGCCCTGGAGAGGCTGCTGCCCATATGCGGTTACATGGCCAGGGCGGGTGGCGACGCCCTGCTCGAGAGCACGACGGTCCTCGCCCAGGCGGAGGCGATGGCGAGTGGGGGCTATCGCGTTCTCGCCCTGGCCGCCGGCCCGGTTGCCCTGCCCACGGGCGCCGTGTTCTCGGAAGAGCACCTGCACGAGCTCACGCTGCTCGGGCTGGTCGGCATGATCGACCCCTTGCGGCCAGAAGCCCCGCCCGCCGTGGCCGCTTGCGCGGCTGCCGGGGTCCGCGTGGCCATGGTGACCGGCGATCACCCCCTGACCGCCCTCGCCCTCGCCCGCGAGCTGGGGCTCGCGGAACACCGCTCGCAGGTAGTCACGGGGCCGGAGCTTCGCGAGGCGGAGCAACCCGCGGAACGGGTGCTGGGATCGAGGGTATTCGCGCGGGTCGAGCCGCAGCAGAAGCAGGACATCCTGCGCTATCTGCAGGA
>CAYNBI010000142.1:0-3709 GCA_964395315.1 uncultured Chromatiaceae bacterium
AAGATCCTCGTGAAGACCGAGTTCTTCGAGCGCGGCCACGGAGTCGACGTGGTGCTGAGCGCGACAGCCCTTGCCTTCGCGGGCACGGAGAACGAGAAACAGGAAGACGTGACCGAGGCCTATCGGCCCGATCTGGAGCGCTCTCTCGCATCCCTGCAGTCCGCTTGGGCCAAGTCGCAGGGACGCGTCGCCACCGCGGCTCCGCCCACGTCGACCTCCAGCGCCCCGGTCGTCGTCGATCCCAACGTTCCCCTCGCCCCGATTCCTGGCGATCCATCGAGCGTGCAAGCCGCGAGCACGGCTCCCGCCGGGGCTCCCGGAACGGGTATCGGGACCGGCTGGATCGGCACTTCCGGCACCGCCGCATCCACCGCCGGCGCAGGTCAGTCGGGATCCTCCCTGCCCCCGGTCGAGACCCGGGGCCTGTCGGATCCGTATGCGCAGCCGGCGGCACCAGTTTCCTCGACTGGTGTCGAGGATCTCTCGCAGCAGCCGTACGCCTCGGACAGCATGGTGGTGTTGAATCAGCCCATGAACGAGGGGGTCTGGGCCTATTACGCCGAGCACTACGCCAGGGTCCGGGGCTGCGCGCTGACGGGCAACGGGGCGGAGCTGCTAGAGAAGACCCCGGAGTACGAGCTGCACAGGGTGCCGTGCGAGGGCGGACAGGTGTTCGAGGTCCGCTGCAACGCGGGTGTGTGCCGCGGGCTCTAGCCCAGCGCCTGCCCTGTCGGTCTCGTTGCGGCCGCGATGCCGTCGAGCATCAGGTGCCAGGCGTGACCCCCGCCTCGACCCGGATCTTTGGCCCGACCACGTCCTGAATCTGTGACAGCGACAGCGGCGGCCCGAAACGGCAGTTGACGTAGGGCGCGAGGCAGCGCAGGTACATGACTGGCGACGGTTCCTCGGGTGCGAGCCACCAGACCGTCTCCTTGAACACCAGGTCGTCGCAGCTGAATCCCGCGAGCACGGCCGAGATCCGGGTGTTGTAGTCCTTGATGAAGGCCTGCTGCACGCGGTGCACCTGGAAGCGTCCAGGCTCCACCCGCTGGGGCTGCTCGGAGACCGTCCGGATTTCCAGTTCACACCAGGGGTCGTAACGGTTCACCGAGTAGACCTGGCGCCCTTTCTGGAACTTGGTGTGAGCCCGCGCCGCCGGGATGACCAGCGGATCGGGGATCTCCAGCGCGATGGGGATCGCGGGTGCCAGTCCCACCCCGCCCGCGCAGCCGGCGGCCATCAGGGCCGCGCCCACCATCGCCCCAGTCGATAAGGCGAGGGTGCTGAGCACCCGCCTCACGCGCGCGGCTCCGGGTCGTCATCGTTCGCGGAACGGCTGTCGCGACCGGCCATGAACAGGGCCGCGACTCCCAGTCCCGCGAGCAGCAGCAGCGAGATGGCGATCAGGGGACCGACGATGTGCATGCCCGGCTCCGGAGTCCGCTTTCGGTATCCTGGAATATGGCGCCGACCCGGTCCGTTGCCAATCACCGGCGATGCGACGCTGTCACCGCGCGCCGCAAGACGTACAATGTTCCCCTGTCACGACCGGGGATAGCCCAAAGATGCGCGTGTTCCGAATCAACTTCCTCAACCAGGGCAAGGTATACGAGGTCTACGCCAAGCGCGTCCAGCAGGGCGAGCTCTACGGCTTCGTCGAGCTGCAAGAGCTGCTGTTCGAGGATTCCTCCTCGGTGCTGGTCGACCCCTCTGCAGAGCGACTGAGATCCGAGTTCAAGGGCGTGAGCCGGACCATCATCCCCATCCATGCGGTGATCCGGATTGATGAGGTGGAGAAGGAGGGCCAGGGCAAGATCCATGACCTCGGCGACAATTCGAACGTGACCATGTTTCCGACCGCGCTCTACTCGCCGGGCCGGGACACCGACAAATAGACCGGCAACACCCTCACGGGTCCCCTGGCAAAATCCCGCCCGCCGTCGAATTTAGCAGTACCCGATGACGACCGAGCTGAAAAGGAGCATTTCGCGCCAGCGCACCGCCCTCTACAACATGCTGGTGGAGCCGCTGTCCTTCCTCGCGACGCGCTGCGCCGAGGTCTGGCCGGACCGGGATGGGCTGAACCGGATTCTGCTCGCCGGGCTGCGCACCGTCCCCCATTGCCGCTATCTCTACGCCCTGAACACGAATGCCGTCCAGCTCAGCGACAACATCGCGCGGGAGGGCCTGATCACGCAGGACTTCGACCGCGACCGCTCCGACCGTCCCTACATGCGCGAGCCGATGCCCCCCAACGGCCTGCTGCTCTCCCAGGCCTACATCAGTATGCGCGCGGGACGCCCCTCGCTCACCGCGGTGCGGCGGGTCGAGTCCGGCGCGCGGCAGCTGGGCTTCATCGGTGCCGATTTCGACCTGCGCGATCTGCCCCTGACCCGCCAGCTGTACCGCGAGCCCGACCACTGGCAGCAGATGAAGGGGGATCCGGCCATTCGCGGCTCCCTGTTCCAGCAGCGCCGGGTCGAGAGCCTGATGGACCAGAATATCGACGCCGTCCTCGCCGTGCTCGACGAGCTGGTGACCGAGAGCGGGGTCTTCCACGCCAAGCTCCACTTCTCCAGCAGCCGGGCCACCATCTGGCTGGTGGAGGACCCCTACAGCTACCGCATCCTGGGCTACGAGGCCCTCGTCGATCCGGACATCTGCCTCGCCTACCCCCATCACCCCTATCCCGAGAGGTCGATCGTGCCCGCGGACGCGGTGCGCCCGATCCTGGAGGGTTTCCGCCGCCTGCGCTTCGCCGACGACGTGATCTACCTGCGCGCGGGCTCGCTCAACATCTTCAACGGAATGGTGAGCCTGAACTTCTCCTGCGACGGCTCCCACTACCTGCGCTACGACGAGTTCCTGGCCGAGGACTCCCCCTTCTGGCGCAGTATCGGCTGACCGGTCCGCGGCTTGCGCTTTGTCATGGGTTCCGTGTTGGGCTGCCTGGACAATTCGCCGCCATGCACAACCCTTCCGGAATCGCGCCGGTCCTGCTCACCGCCCTCGCCCTCGCCTTCGCCCTTGCGGGCTGCGGTGAGGAGGTTCCGTCCACCGGGGATGATGGTGTCCCGCTCCTGATCGCGGCGGCGGAGCAAGGCGACCTGCCCGCCCTGAACCGATTGCTGGGAGAGAGTCCCGTTCCCGATGTCCGCGACGCCTGCCGCTGGACGCCCCTGATGAAGGCCGCGCTCCACGGTCGCCACGCAATCGCCGAGCGCCTGCTGGCCGCGGGGGCCGAGGTCGACGCCGAGGACAAGGGCGGCTACACGGCCCTGATGCTCGCCGCATCGAACGGCCACGCGGAGGTGGTGCGGTTGCTGCTCACTGCCGGGGCGGATGTGAATCACCAGGAGCGAACCTCCGGCTGGACGGCCTTGATCTGGTCCGCCAAGCAGGGCCACGCCAACACGGTCGAGACCTTGATCGCCGCGGGAACGGATACGCGCCGGCGAGACCACTCCGGACGCACCGCCCTCGACTGGGCCCGTGAGCAGGGCCATGCCGGGGTGGTCGCGCTGCTCGGACCTGCAGGCGAACACCGAGAGGACGGCGGCATCGCAAAGGACTGAGCATCGGCTTGCAGCCCCCCACCCCGGCCCTCATCTCTTGAAGATGTCCGGGAATGCCGGTGTTCTTCCGCCCGACCGCAGGCAACCCAACCCATGAGCCGCAAGCCACGCATCCAGGACAAGCTCCCGTCCGA
>CAYNBI010000143.1:0-1826 GCA_964395315.1 uncultured Chromatiaceae bacterium
CGGCGCCGGCCACGGCGAGGACGTTGTCCAGGGACATCGACAGGTCCGCCATCGCCACCTGCCAGACTGCCGCGGTTACTGTCTTCGGCCGACCGGTACGGGCACCTTCTTCGGCCTCCTCCGGCGTGACCTCGTCCTTGCCGTGCGTGCGTAGCTCCCGGTACATCTGGTAGGCGACGAAGGCGAGCAGGAGTCCACCCGCCAGCGTCAGGCCGATGATCTGCAAGAGTTGGGTCGTCACCAGGGCGAAGCAAATGCGCAGCACCACCGCCGCGGCCGTGCCCCAGATGATCACCCGCCGGCGCTGGTCCATGGGCACCGAGGCGGCCGCCATGCCCACCACGATGGCGTTGTCCCCCGCGAGGACGAGGTCGATGAAGATGACCTGGATGAACGCCACCAATTGGCTCATCAATTCGGGTTCCATCGGGTTCCCTCAGAAGGCCTTGGTCAGCGCGAAGGCTGCGAGGACCAGGAAGAAGACACCGCTGATCTGGTGCAACCGATGCATGGGGATGCGCCGCAGCAGTTTGCGGCCAACCAGGATGCCGAGCGCCGAGGTGGTCCCGAGCGCCAGCGTCGCACCGATCCATACGGGAATCGCCGGCAGGGTGCCGGCCATGCCGGCGACCGCCAGTTGGGTCTTGTCTCCCATCTCGGCGAGGAAGATCATCAGGAAGGTCGTGGCGAAGATGCCGTGACCGCTGCGCTCCTTGATCTCCTCGGCGTCGTTCTCCTCTTCGGCACGCAGCGAGAGGATGCCGAACACGGCGAAGAGAACGGCGACGATCGCCGCCAGGATGCGCTCCGGCACCCAGTGGGCGAGCCCCGCGCCGAACACGACGGCGAGTGCGTTGAGCAGCACGAAGGCTGCGATTGCCCCCAGCAGCACCGGCCGGTGATGGTGACGGGCCGCCAGCGCCATGCAGACGAGTTGACTCTTGTCGCCGATCTCCGCGAGGAAGATCAGGCCGAAGGTGGTCGCGGCGGCGGTCAGCCCGCCAAAGAGCGATGCGGCGGTTAGTTGATCCACGGGCATCCTCCAGCGAGAGCGAGCCCGCACGGTGCGCCTGCGGAAGACCCAGCGACGAGACCAAGAGAACCGCAGCGACAGGGCCACGGGCAGGGAGATGTGCGGAGAGACATGAACGATCCAGAGGGGCCGGGACGATTAACCTTGGGACAGGATGGAATGCGCCCAGCCCCAGCCGGACACGCCATCGAGTCCAAGGTCTCGTCAAGCCGAAGGCCGCGCGCGCCATGGCGAGATCGCCAAGTATGTTGACGTGCGCCCCTTCCTTTGCGGAAGGGCGACTACTCCCCTCAAGACACAGCAAAATTACGGCGGCGTCTGGGGGTTGTCAAGGCGGAAGGCGCAGAGCGCCAAGAACCTGCGAGCGGGAGGGAAGGCTACCTATGTCCGGCTCCGCCGCGGACGAGCTAGCCCGCTGGCCAACCCACACATCGCGGCATTGAGCGGGGTCTCGACGGCACCGCAAGCAGGACAATCTGGACTACCCGAGCCGCTCGGAGGGCACGTCCTTCAACGCCTCATCCGGCAGCATGTAGGAACTGGCGATCAGCTCGTTCCCTGGCTCCAGGATTTCCGGGAAGCGGATGCCGGGCAGCACCTTGACCGCGAAAATCTCCTGCACCGCCGCCTCGAAGCGCAGGAATGCCACGACCTGACCATTACGGACGTCGACGACCCACACACCGCAGGTGCGCTCCTTGAGTCGCTCCGTCAGCGGGATGCCGCTGAACATGGCGCTCTCGCGCACCTGGGAAAGGCCGATGAATGCGAGGGGTCCGAGGAAGTCCAACCC